>DIRT01000022.1 GCA_002427605.1 Bacteroidales bacterium UBA5429
ACCTAAAAGAGCGGAGTTAGGGTTCTATATAACTTTCTATCCAATCAGCACCTTCTGTATAACCATCTTTACGCAACATAGCGCCATACTCCTTAAGAAAAGTCTTGCTACTTTCGCAGTTATTGACACGAACCACAGCGACTACACTACGCAAATCTACACCCTGACCTCTAACATGACTGCTCATCACCAATAGGGATATGGCAATTATGAAAAAGAATAAATATTTTTTCATCAGATTTATAATAAATTTAACAATCGCGCAAATTTAACAAATATTTAATAGTAAATAGATTATAATTTGATCTTTTTTTCCAACAGTGAATTAATAATCTCCTTAGCAGCTTCTCCATCGCCAAACAAAGGAGGGAAATAGGTTGGTGGCGATTGCAAATAGTGGTGGAAAGATTCTAAAATCACCTTAGGATCTGCATCGGTTAGCTTTGCTGCTCCCACTTCAACAATTTCGATCCACTCCGTTTCTGCACGCAGAATCAATGCTGGTTTTTTAAAGAAATAAGCCTCTTTTTGTACCCCTCCCGAATCCGTAATAATCATCTGAGCACGCTGCTCCAACAATGTCATCTCCAAAAAAGAGAGTGGCACCGAAATAATCAAGTTCTTTGTTTCCACTATTTGAGCAATTTTCTCCTCCGAAAAATGATCCTCTATCGCATTCAACGTCCTGGGATGTAACGGTAAAACTACCTGCATCTCCTTACTGATCATCAACAAAGCATCCAAAATAGACTCCAAACGTTCCGGATTATCCGTATTAAAATTACGATGAATAGTCGCCAATACAAATCGCTTGGGGTTGATTTTCAAATCTTTAAAAATTTGATCTTGAGACTGTGCTAATTCGGCAAAATAGAGTGAATTATCAAACATTATATCTCCAGTTGGAATAATAAAAAAAGGGGGGGGACCATCCATCACTCCTCGCCCACTCTCCGCACGCTCTCTTTTCAGATTTTCCACCGCTGTAGCGGTTGGGGCAAAAAGCATCTGTGCCCACTGATCGGTTTGAATCCGAATCTGTTCTTCAGGCATCGCAGGATTAAATGATCGCAAACCGGCTTCTACATGCGCCAAAGGTGTACGTGTCTCATGAGCAGCTTGTGCACCAGCCAAAGTGGAATAAGTATCCCCATAAACCAAAACCCAATCCGGACTCTCCTGCTGAATAATCTGTTTGATCTCTGTTACCATCTTATTAAAGCTTTCTTTATGCCGCGAAGGATCAAATCCATCCAAATGATAGTCAGGTTTCGGAATATTTAACTCCTCAAAAAAGAGTTCTGACATGTTTTGATCATAATGTTGACCTGTATGCACTATCACCTCTTGAATTAAATCAGAGTAATATGCACGAATATTTCTGCTGATGGCAGCAGCTTTAATAAATTGAGGTCTTGCCCCTATAACGGTAACTATTTTCATTTACAATAAATTATTTTCATAAAAACTAAAAAAACGATCCTTATGTACAATCACATGATCTAATAGCTGAAGATTCATTAATCGTGCAGCTTGTTGTAATTGAAAAGTAAGCATCTTATCCGACTCACTCGGTCTCATTTGTCCGGATGGATGGTTGTGAGCTACAAAAATACCGGTTGCAGAAAGTTCCAATGCGCCTTTAATAATCAGACGAATATCAACAGTGGTCGCCGTTATTCCCCCTTTACCAATCCGCTGCGATCCTAAAATTTTAGAGCCTTGATTGACATATATCGCCCAAAACTCTTCATGAAGCAATGAGGCATTTTTATCCTGCATATAATCCCGTACCTGTTCAGGACTATTAATTTTTGATTCCACCTTAACCGTCTCTGATGATTTACGTCTCCCCAACTCAAAAGCTGCTAATATAGTAATCGCCTTTACTTTTCCAACTCCCTTATACTTAGTTAATTGAGCAACAGTCATATCAGCTAATTTATCGAGACTGAAGTCCAGGTCTGCTAAAATTGTTTTCGCCAATTCCACCGCCGAACTGGTCGATGTGCCACTTCTTAACAAAATAGCCAGCAATTCAGCATCGGAAAGGTAGGTAAAACCTCCGGTAAGGTATTTTTCACGCGGTCTGTCTGAGATATCCCATTGAGTAATTGTTAGTTTTGACATAGTTCCATTAGGTTTATTGTGAGTTATTTTCGTTTCAAGAGATAGGGCAACAAGACCTGATCCAATCCTTTATTGATATCAACCGGAATCAGATCAAACTGATATTGTCCACATTTGAAATTTAATTCTTTAAAGTACTCTTCTATCGCATTTTGGTAATATTCCCGAATATAGTTCGCATGCAGTTTAATTTCTGTACCTGTTTCCATATCTACAAACTTATAAAGTCTGTTCTGATAAGCAAAGTCAAACTCATATTTTTTATCGTAAGTATGAAATAAAATCACCTCATGCTTGTTGTGTCTTAAATGCTGCAATGCCAGCATCATCTCATCCACATCGGTATTTGATTCAAACATATCACTAAAAATAATCACCATAGAGCGCCTGTGAATCTGATCTGCAATGCGGTGCAAGGTATCGGTAACCATAGATTGTTTTCTCACTTCCGTGCCAATCGGTTGCAGTATTTTTTCCAACTCCCGATAGATCATCTTTTGATGCGCTTCACTTCCTCTGGCACGGGTATGGAGTTCCAACGTATCAGAGAAGACACTTAATCCAATTGCATCCCGCTGTCCCTTTAATATTTGAATCAATGCAGCAGCAGCATAGATTGCCCAAAATATTTTATTAGGAGAAGCCAATGTGTACTCTTTTTGGATCGGAAAATACATTGAAGATGAATTATCGATTACGATCTGGCATCGCAAATTGGTCTCCTCTTCAAATCTTTTGACAAAGAGTTTATCGGTTTTGGCGTAAAGTTTCCAGTCGATATGCTTCGTTGGTTCACCGGTATTGTATTGTCGGTGTTCAGCAAACTCAACGGAGAAGCCGTGCATCGGACTTTTATGAATCCCGGTGATAAACCCTTCAACTACTTGTTTTGCAGCTAATTCTAAATTAACAAATTGAGTCAGTTTAGTAAAATCAATAGTATAGCTCATCTTTTATATTTCTCTTTTAATAATCTGTAAATCGGCTACAAATATATAAAAAAAGGAAATAGCAAAAGCAACCCTTTCTATGTTTATTTTTTTTCGTAACTTTGCAAGTTAAATGAAATATTAATCTACACATTATATAATTATGAGCGCAAAACTTTCTACTTTAGTTAAACCGGGCGTAGTTTCCGGAAATGATCTTAAACAAATTTTTGATAATGCCAGAAAATTACATTATGCTTTACCTGCTGTAAATGTGGTAGGAACAAACTCTATCAATGGAGTGTTAGAAGCAGCAAAGCTGGTTAACTCGCCTGTCATCATACAGCTTTCCAATGGTGGGGCTCACTTTTATGCCGGTAAATCCTTGAATAATGATCAGGAAAAAGCGGCGATTCAAGGAGCAGTTGCTGCTGCCAAGCATGTTCACCAAATCGCAGAATTATATGGTGTACCGGTAGTGTTGCATACCGACCACGCTGCCAAAAAACTACTCCCCTGGGTTGATGGTCTGTTGGATGAAGGGGAAAAGTTTTTTGCTGAAACAGGAAAACCACTCTTCAGCTCTCACATGTTAGACCTTTCCGAGGAGACACTGGAAGAAAACATTGCTATTTCTAAGAAATATTTAGCCCGCATGGCTAAAATGGGAATGACTTTAGAGATTGAATTGGGAATCACCGGTGGTGAAGAGGATGGAGTAGATAATACCGGCGTTGACAGTTCCAGACTGTATACTCAACCAACAGAGGTTGCTTACGCTTATAAAGAACTAATGGAAGTTTCACCCAACTTTACCATTGCTGCTTCTTTCGGTAATGTGCATGGTGTTTACAAACCCGGTAATGTAAAATTGGAACCGATCATTTTGAAAAACTCACAAGAATATATCGAGAAACATCTCAATACAGAACCTTATCCCGTTAATTTTGTATTCCATGGCGGTAGCGGTTCAGCTCCGGAAGAGATCACCGAAGCGATCCAATATGGTGTAGTAAAAATGAATATCGACACAGATACTCAATGGGCTTTCTGGGAAGGCATCATGAACTACTACAAAGATAAAAAAGACTACTTGCAAGGACAAATTGGAAATCCTGAGGGAGATGACAAACCCAATAAGAAGTATTATGACCCCAGAGTTTGTCTAAGAAAAGGAGAGCAATCTTTAGTTGAAAGAATGAAAGTAGCCTTCCAGGATTTGAATTGTATTGACAGGTACTAGTAGATCTTTTTGCGAAGAACCCGTTGGAGTCCCACTAGCTTTTAAAAATAGCAAAAACAGAGGATCCACTGCCACTCATCGCACTATAGAGCGCCCCCCTATTATAAAAATCTTCCTTAATAAACTCTAACTGAGGATATCGGGAAAAAATAGGTTTTTCGAAATCATTAACCAAAACAGAACGCCACTCCTGGATCGGTCTTTGGATCAGTTCAGATAGTGGAATTAGTGGTATTTGAGGAGTAACCCACGAATAAGCCTCCGCCGTTGAGATTCGAATATCGGAAAAGGCAATTTCAATACGATAAGCGGAAAGATCCAAGTTAAGAGGCTGAAGTTGATCTCCTACTCCGGTTGCCAAACAGGGATAATCAGACAGAAAAAAGGGTACATCGCTACCCAATTGGGCAGCATAAGGATGCAATTGCTCTGTGGTCAACCGTAAGTCGAAAAGTGAATTTAAGAGCTTCAACATTAAAGCCCCGTTCGCTGATCCACCTCCAATACCTGCTCCGGAAGGGAGGTTTTTAACCAATCGGATAAAAACGGGCGGAAGATTAAAGTTTTTTTCTAACAAACGATACGCTTTAACTACTATATTTTTCTCCGGATCAATCTCAAAATCTTGATTCACTATTTCAAAATCAAAACGATCCGATCTAACAACCTCAATTGTATCTCTCTGATTATAAACCGGATAAAGAACTGTTTCAATTTGATGATATCCCGATTCCATTTTTTTTAACACATGAAGCCCCAAATTGATTTTGTAGTGAGTTTCAATAAGCATATTTTTATTAATTTTGGACCTTCAAAAATAGTATAAATTTTAATTTGTTATGCAACAATTTTTAAATTCTCCTATTCGGGCTTTTTTTGCATACCGTGAAGAACGCATCGTTACACTTCATACATTGGCTTTAGAATCCCAGGAAACCTGGTTTACCTACTTAATGAAAATGGGTTCCAAAACCTTATTTGGAGAAAAGCATGGAATCGATAGCAAAACAACATATAGAGAGTTTACTCAAAAGGTTCCTGTATATGATTATAATGCATTATTCCCGTACATTGACAGAATTGTCAGTGGAGAAAAAAACATTTTATGGCCTACTCCGATAGAGTGGTTGGCAAAATCCTCGGGAACCAGTCAGGGTAAGAGTAAATTTGTACCGGTAAGTGATGAATCTCTGAAGGAAAACAACATCACGTCAGCCATGGACTGTTTGACCATTTACACCAATCTCTTTCCTGATACAGAACTTTTTTCAGGTAAAACAATCACTTTAGGGGGAAGTATGCAGGAGTTGTACAAAAAATCACCCCTTCGATGCGGAGATGTATCAGCCATATTGATGGAAAACATGCCTGCAATCGGATTCTATCTTAACGCACCCCAAAACAAAAGAATTTTACTCCATTCCAATTGGGAATATAAGTTGAGATTAATGGCTAAAAGTACTATAAAAGAAAATGTTACGGGGCTTTCCGGAGTTCCATCCTGGATGCTCCTGGTTTTAAAAGAAGTATTAGCTAGATCCGGTAAAAAGAGCTTGTCAGAAGTGTGGCCTAACATAGAAGTTTTCTTCCATGGAGGTGTTTCTTTTGATCCTTATCGTGCAGAATATGAAAAAATATTTGCACCTAAAAAACTCTTTTACATGAATATTTACAATGCATCTGAAGGCTTTTTTGGTATCCAAAATGAACGCGATTCGGATGATATGTTACTGATGACTGACAATGGAGTTTTTTATGAATTTCTTGAATTAAACGAAGAAGGCAGAGATAACGGAAAGGTTATTCCGCTTTCAGAGGTTCAAGTTGGACCTACTTATGCCATGATCGTAACTACTGTAGCCGGTCTGTGGCGCTATGAGATTGGCGACACCATCCAATTCACCTCCATCCATCCCTATAAATTCAGAATTGCCGGAAGAACTACCCATTTCATCAATGCTTTTGGCGAAGAGTTGATAGTGAACAATGCCGAAAAGGCAATTAGCGAAGCAGCTCTCATTTCCGATGCGATTATAACTAACTACAGTGCTGCTCCTCTTTTTTTGGATGAAAATAAAACAAAGGGGGGACATCAGTGGGTGGTTGAATTTTCAAAGGCTCCCTCATCACTTGAACTATTCGCATCCAGTTTAGACAATGCCTTAAAGAGACTTAATTCAGACTACGAAGCCAAAAGAAGTGGTGACCTGCTCATGGCACCTCCAAAAATAGAAGTTGTTGAAGAGGGTACTTTCATCAAATGGCTGGAACTTCGCAATAAACTAGGCGGACAGTACAAAGTACCCCGTCTTCAAAATGATCGTAAAATTGTTGAAGAATTACTGATAATTTCTAATATCATCTCTCATCCTGATCGCCTCTAATCTAGATAATTGCGCAAAATCGGTTTCCCCATTTTCTACTTTTCTATAGGCTAACAGAATTGATCGGGAGGCATTTATTATTCCTCCATTACCCTCTCTAAGGTAGAGTGCTATATCTTCTGCTTTTCCACCCTGAGCACCATAACCCGGAATCAAAAAGAAGGTAGAGTTCAACATTTGACGTACCTCTCTAGCTTCATCAGCATGAGTACACCCCATCACTCCTCCGATAGCTGAATAGCCTGATTTCCCAATAAAAGATTCTCCCAGTTGTTGAATCTTCTTCCCTACCTCATGATAGACGGAACCGCCTTGTTCAAGAGGTAAATACTCGATATCTTTAGCTCCCTCATTGGAAGTACGGATGAGCACAAAAACCCCTTTCTTACCTGATTCAATATAAGGCAAATAGGGAGTAATTGTATCCATTCCCATGTAAGGATTCAAAGTAATGAAATCCGCTTCAAAATCGCCGGAAAAGTGTGCCTGAGCATACATTTCTGCTGTTTTGGCAATATCTCCTCTTTTTACATCCGCTATTGTGATCAACTTTTTGGATCTCAAATAGGCTAAAGTGTTTTTATAAGCCAATAGGCCTTCCATACCCAGAGCTTCATAATAAGCAATTTGCACTTTATAACAAGCTGCTACATCATGAGTTGCATCAATAATTTCACGATTAAACTGAAACAACTGTTCTGAAATGGAAGAAAACTTCGCTCTAAATAGGGAAGGTAAGTATGTAATATCTGTATCCAAGCCCACACATACGTGTCCTTTTTGGGCAACCGTTTCAAATAATTTATCAATAATCATATCCAAAAGATTAGTAAATGTTAGTCTTCTACTTTGAGCATAAAACCGGTACCGTGAATATTCACCAATTGTACTTTAGGCATTTGTGTCAGTTTCCTTTTTGTCAACTGTCCGGTTTTAGCCTTATCTGCAAAAAATTGATAATTCAAATATTTTCGAAGTTTAGTAATATAAACATCCATACTTCTACCGGCCTCTTGTCTTCCTTCGCCCCACACCTCACGTAAAATAGTCTCACGTGGTATAATCGTATTGACATTTTTAACGAGCAAATAGAGGAGATCACACTCCTTACGTGTCAGCGTATGACTGTAATTAAAACAGGATAATTGTGCAGTTGAAAAGTTAAAGGTGAAAAGTCCAAATTCCAGTACAATATCTTCTCTTGTTTTGGTTGCATGAGGAGCTTGTAATTTATGCAATCTTTTCAGAACAACATTGACACGCAATGAAAGTTCTTCGATAGAGAAAGGTTTGGTCAGAAAATCCTCACAACCTTCCTTAAAAGCTTGAATTTTAACTAATTTATCTGAATTATCCGACATAATGATAATTGGCATATCAGGATCTAGTTTAAAAATAGCTTGCATCATTTTGATACCTTCCTCCATATCATCACCTACATCCAGTATCGTAATGTCATAAAAATCTTTTTTTAAAGCTCTGATAGCAGTAGCAATATCTGCACAATCCTTAACTTGATATTTTAATAATTCAAAGTAATCTCTAAGAACAGTTCTCAAATTATTGCTCTTTTCGATTAATAAAATGGTATTTTTTTCTTGAAGAGCCATATTAACTTAATTTTTAAAATTTATTAATGGTTTAATGATAATTTATTAGTTATCAGAACGCAAATATACATTAATTTTTCAAGAATATCTTCTTTTTTTGTACTTTTGTCGAACTTTTTTTTAAAAAAAATTTATTTATTTCACTAAACAAACTTTTAACGCCAATACTTTTATTTTATTTTATGAACAATCACTCTTTTATAGCCAAAACATTTGCAGGAATGGAGCCTCTTTTAGCAGAAGAGCTGGCTTCAATTGGTGCATCTCATATTAAAACCCTCAATCGTTCAGTTTATTTTGAGGGTGGAATGGATGTTTTATACCGTGCAAATTACTATTGTAGAACGGCATTACGCATATTATGGCGTGTCAAAATGTTTCAATTTCAAAATAATGATCAATTTTACCAAGAAATCTACCAGTTTGAAGCTGATCGTTACTTAAACCCTAATGAGTCATTGGCTTTCAGTGCACAAATTCATAACTCCATATTTAAAACTCCTCTTTTTGCTTCAATGTTGGCTAAAGATGCCGTTTGTGACCGTTTTAGAGATCATTATAATGAGCGTCCCGATGTAGATAAAGAGAATCCCCACGTTCTGTTTCACCTTCATATTTTTAATAATGAGTGTCATCTTTTTTTGGATAGCTCTGTTGAATCCCTGCACAAAAGAGGATATCGTATGGGATACCACCCCGCCCCCATCAATGAAGTAGTAGCTGCCGGAATGATCATGTTATCAGGATGGAAAGGAGAAACCGACTTAATCGACTTTATGTGTGGCAGTGGAACAATTTTAATGGAGGCAGCAATGATTGCACTTCGGATCCCAGCTGGTTTTTACCGCAACCAATGGGGTTTTATGAGATGGAAAAACTTTGATCCACAACTCTGGAAAAAAGTTAAAGAGGAAGAACAGATTCTGGAAGATGTCAAAATTGAATTGTATGGTTCAGATATTTCTGCAGACTCTATTCGGGTTGCCAAAAATCAAAGCAGAGAAGCCGGATTAGGAGACTTTATTCATTTTAAAGTCAGCAACTTAACAGACACTCGCCCCACTCGTAAACCAGCCATGGTGATTATCAATCCACCTTATGGGGAACGGTTAAAATCAGACAACTTGCTCTCTTTATATAAACAGATTGGAGATACACTCAAACAGCAATATACCGGCTGTAAAGCATTTATTATCAGTTCCGATCTGGAAGCAATGAAAAATATCGGATTAAAAACAACAGCCCGCCATCAACTATACAATGGAGCTTTAGAGTGTAAATATTGGGGTTACGATCTTTATGATGGCACCAAAAAAGGAGGAAAAGAGCATCACTCTCCCAAAAAAGAAAAATAAAGCGACTACTTACTTCTCACATCCATTGCATTTCGTAATGCACTACCGGTTAACATAAATGCCAACACCAACAGCATAATGGCTATACCCGGAACAATTGCCAAATAAGCGTGATCCAGCACAATGTAGGCATAATTTTCCTTCATCATCATACCCCAGGAGGGTGTAGGAGGTTGGATTCCCAAGCCCAAAAAACTCAAACCTGCTTCCATTAATATGGCAGAGGAGAAGTTTGAAGCAGACAAAACGATCAATGTACCCGTTAAGTTAGGTAAAATATGCTTAAAAATAATATGTAGCCCCGAGTAACCCAGTGCTTTTCCTGCCTCAACAAACTCTTGCTCTTTATACGCCAATACCTGTCCACGCACCACCCGAGCTACATCCACCCACATAGTCAATCCCATCGCTATAAAAATCTGCCAAAATCCTTTACCCAGTGCAAAACTGATAGCAATCACCAATAACAGTGTAGGTATTGACCACACTACATTGATAAACCAAACAATCAATTGATCTACTTTTCCTCCATAATAACCGGCTATAGAGCCTAAAAAGACGCCAATTGTGAGAGCAATCAAGACGGAGATGGCACCCACAGCCAAACTAATCCGAGTACCCATCAACAGTTGACTTACCACATCACGCCCATAGCGGTCGGTCCCTAAGTAATAAGTCCTGTTAAAAACCGGATTTTTGGCATCCAACTCCGCAAGAGGAATTGATTCTTTGTTTGTTCCGCCATAAAGTAGCACATGTACAGAATCAGCTGTCATTTCATAGCTTTGAACAGGAATTATACGATTTTCAATCCGTTTCCCGAAAAGCATAATTTGTATCCAATTCTGTTTTTTTGCAACATTCTCACTTTTAAATTGAATAAAAGCAGATTTGAATCCTGGTTTTTGAAGAGAAATCTCCAGATGTTGTTCATTGCAATATGGGGTTTGATCAGGAGTAATCAAATAACCTAAAATTGCAATCAGAATCATCAAAAGAATGAAAGCCAGTGAAATAACACCCATTTTCTGTTTCAAAAAGCGTTTCCAGGTCAAACTACCCAATGAAAGTGGTTTTTCTTCTTGATATTTTTTTCGAAACAGGATCCTCTTCATACACTTTTTAAAATCGATTGGCAAAGATATGTTATAAATATGAAAAAAGACGCACTGAATGCGTCTTTTTATAGAAAAATATTTTATTTGGGTGGAGCGTACGGGAGTCGAACCCGTGACCTTTAGACTGCCAGTCTAACGCTCTAGCCAACTGAGCTAACGCCCCAACTTTTGAGTCGGCAAAGATACAAAAATTATTCTACATCCAGCACTTCAATTTCAAAAACAATAGGAGTATAGGGAGGAATAACTCCACCGGCACCTCTTTCTCCGTATGCTAACTTAGAAGGAATGATAATTTTTGCCTTTTCTCCCTCTTGCATTAATAGTAGAGCTTCATCAAAACCTGGAATCACTTGTCCCTTACCAACCTCTAATTCAAAAGGTTTTTCTCTGGGATATGAACTATCAAAAATTGTTCCATCTAAAAGTGAACCTGTGTAATGTAGACTAACATGAGATCCTTCTTTTATTTTCTTCCCTTTTCCGGGAGTCATTTTAATATAGTATAAACCGGTAGATGAAGGTTTAACAGTTACTTTATTTTCGGTTAAATAATTGGTCAACAATGAATCTTCACTATTTTTAAAAACTTCCAGTATCTCCTCATACTCTTTTCTACGCTCTGCTTGGTCCTCTTCAAACTCATCCATTGTCATAATTTTATCTAATTTGATGTCAAAATAGAGAGGTTCAGTATCAAATGGATAATTTTGACCAAAGAAATAATGAAAAATAGAATCTCCATTTAGAATAAAGGAGGCACTATCACCCACATGCATTTTTCTAAGTGCAGCATAAAGGTCACCTTTAAAAATGGACTCGACAATTTGATCACGTGTTGGAAAGGTGGAAACAATAATTGAATCATTAGTTCTCACTGTCAATTTAAAGTCAACAATATCTCCTTCTTCAGGTTGGTCTGCATCTTTGTTTTCAACATAGAATTTATAGTAAAAATCCTCTTTACGGTCTCTTTTAAAACCTTTGTGTTTTGAACATGAAGTAGCACTCACAACCATGATTGCGATCAGTGCAAAAGATAAAAATTTTGAATAATTTTTCATTGTTTATTTAATTTAGGTTACTTGATTTATTTTTTATTAACTGTTACAAAATATACGATCGACTGTTGTCCCATCACCTTATATCCATCTCCAGCAATTCCATAAGCCAGATATGAAGGAATAATTAAGCGCACCTGATCCCCATATCTAAGATAAGTCATCGCTTCATGCAACCCGGCTATGGCATCACTTTTGTTCACTTTAAAGATAATGGGACCATCCTGTTTTGATGAATAGAGCGAATCACCACTTAAAAGCATCGACTGATATTCCAGAGACACTTCATCTCCTTCTTGAATCGTTGCACCACTCCCCTTTTTAGTTACTTGATATCTCAACCCTGTTCCGGTTTTGATCATCTCCCAACCATATCTTTGAATAAAAAGCTCAATTTCTTCTGCTTCCAATAGAATCATTTTTTGATTCCCTCTTTCTAAGGGAGTACTAACCTGTTTCTTTTCCTTGGATTCCACCTTGGCAATCTCTCCTGAAGGAGCGGACTCCTTGCAAGCATATCCAAAGAGAAGTAACGACAAAATGACCCCTATTATTCTCATACTTTAAACTTCTTCAATTCGGGATGATTTCTTACTACTTCCTGGAAGTAGAGGATTGTATTTTCCAATGTATCGTAGTGGTATGCGGCAGCCGCATTTTTATGTCCACCTCCGTCAAAATAGCGTGATGCAAACTGATTGACATCAAATTGATCTTTAGATCTGAAAGAGATCCTTATTCTGTTACGTTTTTCTGTAAAAAAGGCAGTAAACTGGGCACAGCTCAGCGACAAGCCATAGTTGACAAAACCTTCAGTATCTCCAATTTTATACTCATTTTGCACCAGGTCTTCCATGGTTAAAAAGAGATAGGTTGTACCATAATCTCTCATCACAACCATATTCTTAAGAGCTACTCCCAGCAATCTCAATCTGCTTTCCGAATAATTGTCATACACTAACCTATGGATTAACTCTCCATCCACACCAATCTCCATCAACTCTTTTAAAATCTCATAAATTAAGGGTCTGTTACAGGAATAACTCAACGAACCCGTATCGGTAATCATACCGGTATAGATGCAATTGGCGTACTCTAACGACAACGGAGCATCAGGATAGAGTTCTTTAAAAAAGCGGAATACCAATTCTGAAGCTGATGTTGACTCAGTGGTTGAGTACAATAAACCTGCTTCACATATGGGATTGGGATGATGATCTATCATAATTTTGTAGGCACCGGTATTTTTCACAATCGACTCCAGTTCTCTTCCCACACGATGTGCAGCATTCATATCTGCGATAAAAAGAATATCGGCTGACTCAATAATTTTCCGTGCTTTATCAAACTCCATGGCAGCAATGATAATCTCATCACTGTTGGGCATCCAGGTCAAATAAGGAGGAAAAACATTAGGTACAACTACATCTACATGGTGTCCTTTTGCCCTTAATAGAAGCGCAATTGCCAAAGAAGAGCCCAAAGCATCCCCATCGGGATTATAGTGCGTTGTAACTGCAATCTTCTTATTACCAGAAAGTTGTAATTTTAGATCCGCTTTTTGTTGTTCTGTCAGCATAAAATGAATTTAACCTGCAAAATTACAAAAAAAGATTAAGATTAATAGGATTTGAGGATTTGAGGATTAAAATTTAGAATTTAGAGTTTAGAATTTAGTTTTTTTCGACATTCGGATTTCGGAAGTTGAAAAGGCGGAGGGCGGAAGGCGGAATGAATCAAATTACGAATTACGGGGTAAATTTGAATTGAATATGGTTGTTGTAGAGACAGGGCATGCCCTGTCTCCATGATGTGATTATGCAATAGATTCCAGAGTGGGGAAATAGCATAACAATAAAGGAAAACATAATCTGCCCCCTTTTTATTTTTATTTCAAAAAAAAGAAGAAAAAAAACAATTACGAATTAAAAATTACAAATCTGATTGATCAGAACAGATTTACCAAAAAAAACTATACTTTTGCATACATAAAAATCAACAACATGAAACGTATAATTTTAGCTTTTTTAACTTTATTGCTGGTAAATGGTCTTTTTTCGCAAAACATTTATTGGGTCTATTTTACGGACAAAAATGAAACCACTTTTGACCCTTACTCTTATTTCGATGCCAAGGCGATTGAAAGACGGGTGCAGCAGAATATTCCTCTTTTCGACATGACAGATTTTCCCTTGAATAATAATTACAAGGAACAGGTGATCAGTTTATCGGAAGAGTTTGTTGGAGAAACACGCTGGTTTAACGCCGTTGCCGTTACCATTACGGATGAGAATTTACCCTTGGTTCAAGAATTACCTTTTGTAAAAAATGTTGAACGAATCGAAACGGAAGGGAAATTGGCAACTTACAAGGATCATTTCACAGATTCGTATGAAATAAGTAGCAATGCCGGTGAAAATGCCGGAATTTTACCGCAACTTGAACGTTTTGAAGGAGATCTGTTTGTTCAAAATCAAATTGATGGAAAAGGAATACGAATAGCTGTTTTCGATGGCGGATTTCCCGGGGTGGACAAACACGAAGCTTTTGCTCATTTGCGTGAGAATAATCGGATTATTAAAACCTGGAATTTCCCTTTAAAAAAGGAGAATGTTTACGGTTGGCATTCACATGGAACAATGGTTTTGAGTTGTATTGCCGGCATCCAAAATGGGAAAAAGATGGGATTGGCTACCGGAGCAGAGTTTTTATTGGCTCGTACGGAAATCAACACGGAACCTGCAAAGGAAGAGGTTTGGTGGATGCAAGCTGTCGAATGGGCGGATAAAAATGGTGCCAATGTTATCAATAGTTCGCTGGGATACGGAAAATCCCGCTACTACGTTGAAGATATGGATGGAAAGCAGTCGTTGGTTAGCAAAGCTGCCAATATGGCTGCAGCAAAAGGGATGTTAGTTTGCAACGCTATGGGTAATGAAGGGAGTGACAAAGCATGGCGCACATTGATTACTCCTGCTGATGCCGACAGTGTTATATCCGTTGGCGGTCTTAACCCTGCAACAGATAAACGCATCTATTTTAGCTCTTTTGGTCCTACTGCAGACGGAAGACTCAAACCCAATGTAGTGGCTTTTGGTACTGCTGATGTAGCTAAACCCCGAGGCGGCTATACTAACGCACCCGGAACTTCGTTTTCCAGTCCGTTGGTAGCCGGTTTTGTGGCTTGTGCATGGCAAACTCGTCCGCAACTTAAAGCTATGGAGTTAAAAGCCGAAATTGAAAAATCGGCAGATCTTTATCCCTACTTTGACTATCAGTATGGCTACGGAGTTCCACAAGCCGGCTACTTTATCAACCCTACAGCTCAACCGATAGAAACATCCCGGATTGCTTTTACAGAGAGTGAAAACGCCATATTTGTTAGCGTAACTCCTGATGAAAATGACAAAAACAACACTACCCTATTGCTTCATGTTCAAAAACCGGACGGACAACTGAGATAATATTGGGAGGTTGAATTCTCCGATTTATCTTCAATGGTTTATCCTCTCAATAAATCCAAAATTGAAAATGGTGATATTTTGCGCGTTTATTATCAAAAAGAGGTCAAAGAGTTACGTTACGGGACAGATTTCATACCCAAGGATAAAACTAATAAATCCGAAACATACAATTATTATGTGAAAAATGTTCCTCAGAAAAACGAAAAGCCTTCTGCTTATGGGGTGTTGTCCAAATATTTTATCTATCCTTACATATCGTGGGGATTTATAACTCCTCCTTTTAACGGATCGGATTATCAAATGAAGTATGGTAATTCGCAAACATTCATGTTTGGTTTACGCTTTAAAGGGAATGTTTGCAAATGGTACAATCTCGGGTTCAGTGCAGAAATTGGATACAACAAATTCCATGTTAAAAACTTTGAAGGCAGTCAATTGTTCCACACTGAGTACCTTCGAACATCGCTGTTGAATCTGGAGTTCTATCAACGTTTTAGGTTGGTACCTGATGAAGGATTGGGCGTCTATTTTGACACCGGTATTTACGGATCCTGGGTTTATGGCAATCAACATTTCATGAAAGAAAAATTAGATCCTAAGATTATCAAAACTGAAACACGGGGTAACATTCAAGGGTTCAATCCTTTGCAATGGGGAGTCCGCGCCCGTTTCGGATACAATTTTATTGCCCTTTACGGACAGTATCGTTTTTCGGACCTGTTTAATGAAAAAATGGGCAAAACAGAATTACCCAGATTAGAAGCTGGAGTGGAATTGGCTATCCCCTTCTAAAGGTAGAAGGTAGAATTTTGAAGGCGGAAGGCGGAGGGCGGAAGGCGGAATGAAAAAAAGGCGAAAATAGAAACTTTCTTGTTGAGCTTATTTTGAATATAACTCCGGTTAAATTTATTTCGGATTTATTTGACTATCAGGCTGATGTAATTTTAATTACCATATTTTATATTTTTGTTTTTCTTTTTGAAATAAAAAAAATGGGGGGCAGCATAGGTATTCCTTTTCAGACATTTTATCGCCCCACTCGGCAAAGGGCAGGGACAAGCCCTGCCCCTACAATCGCGGTTAATAAAAATTTCTGATTTATAATTCCCTGATTGTCAAATATTTGTTGTGATTTTAATGTATCGCATAATATGGGTACAGGTCGCGACCTGTCCCTACAGCAACCGCGTTCAATTCAAATTTTCGGTCATATTCGTAATTCATTCCGCCTTCCGCATTTTTTTATATTTTTGCGGTTTGATGAATCTGAACGATGAATTACCTGACTGTTGAAAATGTTACTAAATCTTACGGGGAGAAAATACTCTTTGATCAGATTAGTTTTGGGATTGAAAAGGGGCAAAAAATAGCACTGATAGCCAAAAATGGTGTGGGGAAAAGTACACTGCTCAACATTATCGCGGGGATTGAAACTCCGGATAGCGGACTGGTTACTACCCGTAAGGATATCACTATAGCATACCTGCCGCAATTGAATGCTCTGGAAGCGGAACAATCGGTACTGGACCTTATTTTGGATTCTCAAAATCCGAGTATTGTGGCGGTAAAGGAGTATGAGGTGTGTCTGGCGTTGATCAAGAAACAACAGGATCAACAACTGCCTGTTCCCAAAGAGCTTTCCGAACGAATGGAGAAGAGTTTGCTCGAGGTGGAACGTCTCCATGCCTGGGATATTGAAAGTCGCGTTAAAGAGGTGCTTTCCAAGTTCGGAATTGACAATATCTTTCAGGATATCAATGAGTTGTCCGGAGGACAAAAGAAGAAGGTGGCACTGGCTAAAACATTGATTCATGACAGCGACCTCCTGATTTTAGATGAGCCTACCAACCACCTGGATATCGACATGATTGAATGGCTGGAAGAGTACCTCTCCAACAACAATATCACGCTGTTGATGGTTACGCACGACCGTTACTTCTTAGATCAGGTGTGCAACTATATCATTGAGCTGGATCGAAGCAAACTCTACCAGTACAAGGGAAAATATGACTATTATTTGGAGAAAAAAGCGGAAAGATTAGCCAATGAAGCGGTTACATTAGAGCGGATCAGACAGCTGTACCGTAATGAGTTGGCGTGGGTTAAAACTTCACCTCAAGCCAGAACTACCAAAGCAAAAGCCAGGATCAAGTCGTTTGAAGTACTCAAAGAGGAGGCTCACCAAAAGGTGGAGAAACAGCAGGAAGGGTTCTTTATTCAAAGCGAACGGCTGGGAAATAAAATATTGGAAATTAACAATTTACACTTCTCCTATCCCGACAAAGAACTAATCAGAGATTTCTCATACACCTTCAAAAAGGGAGAAAAGTGTGGCATTGTCGGGAAGAATGGAACCGGGAAAAGTACATTGCTCAAACTGATTATGGAAGAGCTTAAACCCGATGCCGGGAAAATCACTCCGGGATTGACCGTTCAGTTTGGTTATTTCTCACAAGATAATCTCAAAGTTGAGGGTAACAAGCGCATGATTGACATTGTGAAGGAGCATGCCGAAGTGGTTCGCCTTCAAAGTGGGAACTATGTGGGTGCATCGCAGTTTTTGAGCTATTTCGGGTTCAGTTACGAACAACAATACACCTATTTTGAAGACCTGAGCGGAGGAGAAAAGAGAAAGCTGCACCTGCTCATCACACTGATTAAAAACCCCAACTTTTTGCTACTGGATGAGCCCACTAACGACTTCGATATCGATACATTGAATCTGTTGGAAGAGTTTTTGGATCACTTTCAGGGCGTGGTGTTAGTGGTATCTCACGACCGTTGGTTTATGAACAAGTTGGTGGATCATATCTTTGTTTTTGAGGGAGAAGGAAAGATCAAGGATTACTACGGCAATTACACCGAATATCGTCTGGAGAGGGAGAAACAAGAGAAAGCGAGAAAAAGAGCGGAGAAGCAGCGAAGAGAGAGCGAGATCCGGCAAGAGGAGACCAATGTTGACGTCCCCCCAATAATTAAAAGTCAAAAAAGAACATATAAAGAAAATAGGGAATTTGAAGCACTGGAAGTAGAAATTGAACTACTGGAAAAGGAAAAAGAGGATCTGTTGGAGCGGATGAATTCGGGGAGTGCTACCGCGTTGGAACTGACAGAATGGAGCACGCGGTATGGTGAATTGGAGGAAGAATTGGATGAAAAAATGATGCGTTGGCTGGAATTAAGCGAAAAGGAGGAATAAAAAATGGGACACTATTATATTGATAATCTGGATGTTGAGATGTTTAAACTCGGTGATGAGGAGCATAAGCATCTGATTAAGGTGTTGAGAAAGCAAGTGGGTGACCGAGTACAGGTTACCGATGGAAAAGGAGGCATTGCAGAAGCGGAAATTGTATCGATTCAGAAGCAGGAATCCACGTTGCAACTGTTGAACCGGCAGTATGAGGTCGGAAAACGGGATTTCAGTTTGCATATTGGGGTCGCACCAACTAAAAACAGCAATCGGATTGAGTGGATGGTAGAAAAATGTGTCGAAGTTGGGATTGAGAAAATCTCACTGATTATCACGGAACGCTCTGAGCGTAAACATGTTGACCTGCCGCGACTACAACGTTTGAGTATTGCCGCATTGAAACAATCGTCAGGAACCTATCTGCCTGTTATTGAAGAAATTCCATTAAAACAATTCTTTAACGCCCTACCCTCTCCCAATCCTGATATGCTCCGCATGATTGCCTGGTGTGAAGATCGTTCTGTTACTCCTCACATTGCAAAATTATTGTCCGGAAACCATTCCGATATGGTGTTGTTGATTGGTCCGGAAGGAGATTTTACAGCTCAGGAAGTGGAGATGGCGAAAGGGCACCATTTTCAAACTATTCAATTGGGTAACAAAATATTACGCACCGAAACAGCCGCAGTTTACGGTTGTTGTGCCGTTTCACTATTCAAGAATCAGTAAGTTATGAAGCAGTTATATCTTCCCAGATCTAAAAGTTTGGTTATTCGTTATCAGATTCTCTCCTTTTTGTATGAGGGACGTATTTTAGAGGTGCTGGAAGAGGATGCGGAGGATGTCAAAGTTGTGGATCGGGCACTACGCACCATCAAAGCACATGAGGGGAATGAAGGCGAGCCGATTGCTATTGATGTTCAGGATTGTGGTGCCGGTTATCGCTTCCTGATGGCCGTTTTGGCAATCACTCCCGGAACTTGGTTATTGACCGGAACTCAAAAATTACTCAATCGTCCTATCTTTCCATTAGTCAACGCTTTAAGAGAAATGGGAGCAGATCTTTCAGAGGCTCCTAACGGATGGCTTATTAGAGGTAAAATTTTACCCAATGCCATTTCTGTTGCTGTCGATTGCAGCTCCAGTAGTCAGTTTATTTCTGCCCTTTTTATGATTTCTCAAAAAGTGGGGGGAATTAACATTCAACCTATTCCCAAACATTTTAGTTCTCAAAGTTATTACGAATTAACGCAACAAGTGTGGGGAAGTTATTTCCTGGAGGGAGTGCCATCGCAAATAGAGGGAGACTGGAGCGGAGCGGTTTATGGTTACGCCTATGCGATGTTGCGACCCGGAGAAAAAGTAGTATTACACGGATTGCAATATCCTTCCATTCAGCATGATGCACAGATTGTACCGCTTTTTGAAAAATGGGGTGTACAAACTCAGGTTTTTAATGACAGAGTTGAATTATTCTTTGCAAATTCTGCGGAGATTCCACCTCAGGAGATCAATCTGGAAAACAATCTCGACTTAGCTCCTGTTTTAGCAATATTGGCACTACTCTACCCTTTTCAACTGACGCTCACGCGTATCAAAAATCTGGATCATAAAGAGTCCAAAAGGGCGACCCATCTTGTTGAATTGTTGCAACAATTTACCCGGGTTACTACAACTACAGAGAGCGGAAGCAACAGCATAGATACCCTAACCATTGAGAAAAGAGAGCATAATTTACCCTCTTTTCTGCATCTTGATGCGCATCAGGATCACCGTTTAATCATGGCATTTGAACTATTTTCACTATTTGCTCAGGTCGAAATTACTAATAAAGAACATGTTAAAAAATCTTTTCCACTTTTTTACAAATAAAAGGGATTATTTGCATTATTTTATTTAAATTTGTGGATTTTAAAGAGAACTGAATTAATTTGAAATTTTTAGCCTAAAAACAGCCTATGATTACTTTGAATATCATTGTTCCGATTCTCATCATTTCAGTAGTGATTTTTCTATTGATTATCTGGGTTTTAGTTGCTGTTTTATTATTGGCACGAAAAAAACTGGTTCCGGAAGGAACTGTCACCATCAAGGTAAATGAAGATCGGGTATTTGAGCATGAGCGTGGTGTTTCATTGCTTCATGCGCTTTCAGAACATGGTGTATTTGTTCCCTCTGCCTGTGGTGGTGCCGGCACTTGTGGTTATTGTAAAGGGATTATCCACTCCGGTGGCGGAGATATTTTACCTACCGAAATGACGCATCTCAGCAGAAAAGAGGTGGAGGAGAAATACCGTCTGTTTTGTCAGGTGAAAGTAAGAGATGATATGGAAATTCAAGTTCCCGAGGAGATATTTGGAATCAAAAAGTGGGAATGTACTGTGGTTTCCAACGAAAATGTCGCCACTTATATCAAAGAGTTTGTGCTTCAGATGCCGGAAGGCGAAACTTTAGATTTCAAATCGGGTAGTTATATCCAGATTGATATTCCGGAAGGAAAAATCCGCTACAGCGATATGGAGATTTGTGAGGAGTATCGCACTGAATGGGAGCAAAACAGAATGTTCGGTTTGGTTGCCAGCAGTAGCGAATGGGTTACCAGAGCTTACTCCATGGCGAACCATCCTGCTGAGAATGATCGCATTATGCTCAATGTAAGGGTTGCCCCTCCCCCATTTAATTTCAAAAAGAAAAGATTTGAAAATGTGAATCCCGGTATTGCATCATCCTACATTTTTACGCTCAAACCGGGCGATAAAGTGACTATTTCCGGTCCTTACGGAGATTTCTTTATCCGTGAAAATGAGAATGAGATGATGTTTATTGGCGGTGGCGCCGGTATGGCACCGATGAGATCTCATATTTTTGATCAGTTTTTAACCAAACGAACTACCCGCAAAACCACTTTCTGGTATGGGGGACGTTCATTACGGGAACTTTTCTATATCGAAGATTTTGAGAGAATAGAAAAAGAGTTTCCTAACTTCCGGTTTGAAGTAGCTTTGAGTGCGCCGCTTGCAAAAGACAATTGGAACGGCAAAACCGGTTTTATCCATCAGGTAATTTTTGACAATTACCTTAAAGATCACCCTAATCCTGAGGACATCGACTATTACATCTGCGGACCTAAATTGATGTCTGAGGCGGTTATTAAGATGTTGGACTCTTTGGGTGTAACTGAAGAACATATATTTTACGATGATTTTGGAAATTAATTCAATATATTTATTAACAAGAACTTAGCTTTATGAATCAGAAAGATTTACACGAAGAAATTCAAGAGATTGAACTCCCCGCTAATGCTTACACAGAATTGAAGGAGGGAGAAGAGTACAAGCCGATTTTATTGGGGACTAAAAATTATCCTGAAGTGAACCTTTGGACTGTTCTTTGGGGAATTTTGATGGCCATTATTTTCTCGGCAGCTACTGCCTATTCCGGCTTACGTTTTGGACAAGTTTTTGAAGCCGCAATTCCGATTGCAATTATTGCCGTAGGTATTTCTACTTTAGCAAAACGGAAAAGTCCACTTTCGGAAAACGTGATTATCCAATCGATTGGAGCCAGCTCCGGTGTGATTGTAGCGGGTGCTATTTTTACTCTGCCTGCAATTTACATCATTAAAGAGCAAGACCCTGTTTTAGGAGCAGAAATCCATGTTAACTTTTTCCAAATCTTTTTTGCATCCCTATTCGGGGGCTTTTTGGGTATTCTCTTCCTGATTCCATTCCGGAAATATTTTGTTTCTGAAATGCATGGAAAATATCCTTTCCCTGAAGCAACAGCTACCACTGAAATTCTGGTTTCAGGTGCAAAAGGAGGAAATCAAGCTAAATTATTGGCTATTAGTGGATTAATCGGAGGTATTTACGACTTTTGTGTGAGTACATTCCAGTTATGGGCTGAAAACATCTCTACCCGGATGACCGGATGGGGTGAAAAATTAGCGATGGATCATAAATTCCTGTTCAAGATCAATTCCGGCTCAATTCTATTGGGTACCGGATTTTTGATTGGACTCAAATATGCTACTATTATCACTGCCGGATCATTACTTTCCTGGTGGTTTATTGTACCCCTTTTAGGTTCTTTCGGAGTTACCTCTGATGGAGTTTTAATGAGTGGCTTGGATCCCGAATTCATTTTCACTAACTATGTGAGATATATTGGTATTGGGGGAATTGCCATGGCAGGGATTCTCGGTGTAATCAAATCTGCAGGTGTAATCAAAACCTCTTTTGGAGTAGTTTTCCAAGCTAGCAAAAGGAAAGGTGAAGAGCAACAAGTATTAAGAACCCAGAGAGATATTCCAATGAAGATCATTCTATTTGGATTCTTAGCGGTTTTAGTAATGCTCGTACTCTTTTTCGCTTTTGGAGGTCTAAAGATGAATATGGTGCAGATCATTGTGGGTATTGGAGTTATTTTCCTCTTTGCTTTCCTTTTCACCACTGTGGCTGCCACAGCGATTGCAACTGTGGGAACCAACCCTGTATCAGGAATGACCATGATGACTTTGATTCTTTCTTCTTTTATCCTTTCTGTTGTGGGTCTTAAAGGAGGAACCGGAATTATTACCGCATTGGTAGTGGGTGGTATTGTTTGTTCTGCCTTAGCCATGGCGGGTGGTTTTATCACCGACTTGAAAATCGGTTACTGGATTGGAACTTCTCCTTACAAACAACAAGCACTGAAATTCGTTGGAACTTTAGTTTCAGCTTTAACTGTAGGTGCTGTCATTATGATTCTTTCTAAAACCTACGGATATAGCGGCGAAAATGCGTTGGTTGCGCCCCAGGCTAATGCGATGGCTTCCATTATCAAACCTTTGATGTTTGGAGGTGAAACCCCATGGATTCTCTATATTATTGGGGCTATCTTAGCGATTCTTTTGGATAGAATTGGTATTCCTTCATTAGCATTCGCTTTAGGAATGTTTATTCCTCTACAATTGAATACGCCTCTGTTGGTGGGTGGTATCATCGCATGGTATGTAAGCTCAAGAAGCAAAGATGACGCAGTGAACAAATTAAGAAAAGATAAAGGAACTTTGATTGCATCCGGATTATTAGCGGGTGGTGCGATTATGGGAGTTGTGAGTGCAATTTTACGTTATGCGGGAGTTCACATGGCAACCTCTACAGCATATCAAGAGTCCTCTGCTTTCTCTCTATTGTCGATTGTAGCGTATATTGGAATTATCACTTATCTTATCTTACACACCTTACATGGTAAAAAGAAGGAAGTTGTTGAATAATCTTTTAAATTAATTGATACTATGCATATAGCTATTGCCGGAAATATAGGATCCGGAAAAACAACACTGACAGGGTTGTTAGCCAAGCACTTCAATTGGGAACCTCATTATGAAAGTGTGGATGACAATCCTTACCTTGCCAGCTTTTACGAAGATATGCAGCGATGGTCCTTTAATCTTCAGATCTATTTTCTCAATTGCAGATTCAGACAAATTCATGAAATCCGCAAAGCAAACAAGGATATTATTCAGGATCGGACCATTTACGAAGATGCTCACATCTTTGCGCCCAATCTTCATCAAATGGGATTGATGGCTTCCCGTGATTTTGAGAACTACCAATCCCTCTTTGAGTTGATGTCTGAATTTATACAAGCACCCGATCTTTTGATCTATCTCAGAGCAGATGTTACTACTCTGGTAGGACAAATTCAAAAGAGAGGGAGAGAGTACGAAAGTTCAATCCGCTTAGATTATTTACAGCACTTGAATGAGCGTTATGAAAAGTGGATTGAGACGTACAATGCCGGCAAAATGATCATTGTTGACGTGAATAGTTTAAAATTTGAGGAGGTTCCTGAAGATTTTGGAGTCATCATCAACATGATTAATGCTGAACTATTTGGTTTGTTTAAATAAAATGCGATGAAAAAAGTAGCTCTCATCCCTGCCCGTTATGCATCTACCCGTTTTCCCGGCAAGCCGTTGGTATTGATTGGCGGAAAACCGATGATTCAGCGGGTTTATGAGCGGGTTATGGAGTCCGATGTGGATCTTTGTTACGTTGCGACGGATGATTATCGTATTGATAATGAAATAAAAAAATTTGGGGGGAAGGTCATCCTTACCTCCCCTGATCATCCATCAGGCACAGATCGCTGTGGTGAGGCTGCTCGCAAAATCGTGTTGCAGCCCGATGACTTAGTCGTTAATATTCAGGGAGATGAGCCCTTTATTCAGCCTGAGCAAATCAACCAATTGATCAGATTATTCGACAATCCGGAAGTTGAGATAGGCACGTTAGTTTATCAGATAGAGGAACGGGAAAAAATCGAGAATCCCAATGTAGTCAAGGCGTTGCTTTCGGACCGGAAACGCGTACTTTATTTTAGCAGAGCAGCGGTACCCTACATTCGGGACAAAGAGAAAAAGGTTGTCACCCCATTCTACAAACATATCGGAATCTATGCTTACCGCTATCAGACTTTACAAAAGCTGATAGCGCTCCCTCAATCGAAGCTGGAGCAGACAGAACAGTTGGAGCAATTACGCTGGTTAGAGGCTGATTTTCAAATCTTTGCAGCGATCACAACGCATGAAAGTTTAGCTGTTGACACACCGGCAGACTTAGAAAAAATTAATCACTTAATGCAATGGAATCATGATGGTAATTAGGAACATTATTCGTTATCTTCAACAAGAAGATGAACTGTTAGTCACCCGATTGGGCAAATTCCAAAAGAAAGAGATCCCTTCCACTATTCAGGAGGGACAAATATTGCCACCGAAGGTGATTGTCGAGTTTGAGATGAATGAAGAGCAAACCGGCTTTCCTATTGTAGATCATATCTCCAAATGGGAATTTATCCGCCTGTTGGACGCTGATGAAGCGGTCAACAATTGGGTTAGTGAGTTAAAAAAAGCGCTTCAGGAGAACAAAGAGATCGAGTATGAGAACTTTGGGACTTTCAGACTGGATGAATCCAAGGTGATTCGATTTGAGTCGGCAGTGATTAAGGAGCTCAATGAGCATTTCTATGGCATGGAGCCCCTCAAATTGGAAGAGCAGGCAGTGGTTGAGAGAGAGGGGGTGGTTGTGTCCGAAGAGCCTGAGAGTGTGCTGCCCCCTGATATTTTAATTTCCAAAGAAGAAGAAAAAGAAGAAATTGAAGCGGAAATCCCTGAAGAAACCGCTACGGAACCGATCGTTGAGGAGGTTGAAAAGCCGATTATTGAGCCGGTAGAGGAAAAGGTAGAAGAAGTGGTGGAAGTAGTTGTAGAGGCTCCTGTCGAGGAAGCGGAAGAGATTGTGGAGAAGGTTGAGGAGGAGATCGAGGAAGAGTTTGAAGAGGATAAAATCGTGGATGACGAAGAGGAACTTATTGAGGATGAAGCATTTGAGCAGCCTCCGAAAAAGAGAAGGAAAAGGAGAGTGTTCTGGAATTTACTCTTTATTTTCATCATTTTAGGAACTCTGGCACTGTTGTTATTCCTTTTCAAGGATGAGATTCAACGTTATATTATCGAGCCCAGACAAGCTGCGAAAGAGGTGCAGATACCGACTACTGACCCCACGGAAGATCAAGACTTTTATACTGATTATCAAGATGTTGAAGAAGACTCAACTGAATTGGATGAGCTGACTGAAACGGAGACAGATAGTGGAACGGAGACGGCTGTTCAACCTGAAACAAGTGTCGCGAAAACTCCCGGTAGTTATCCTGTGATTCGAAAAGAAAGCGGCAAGTTTTATGCTATTGCGGGTAGTTTGCTTAGTGAGCAGGATGCGATTAAACATATCAAAGATAAAAATCTGGATCGTTATAATCCTTCCATTGTGCATGCTGATTCACGTTATCGTGTTTGTATTGGCATTTTCAACACGGAAGAAGAAGCGTTCCAATTTGCGAAAAAAATTAACTCCAGTTATTGGGTTTTAAAATAATTCTACTATGGATATATCTGTTGTTATACCGTTATTAAATGAGGAGGAATCGTTACCCGAATTGACCCAATGGATCGAAAAAGTGATGAATGAGAATCAGTTCAGCTATGAGGTCATCTTTGTAGATGATGGTAGTAGCGATGGTTCCTGGAAGCTCATTGAAGAGTTACAAGAAAAAAATGAAGCGATCAAAGGGATCAAATTCAGGCGTAATTATGGTAAATCAGCAGCACTTAATGCAGGTTTTCAGAAAGCAGCCGGCGATGTAGTGATTACCATGGATGCGGACTTACAAGATTCACCAGATGAGATTCCAGAATTGTATCGTATGATTGTTGAAGAGCAATACGACCTTGTATCAGGCTGGAAAAAAGTACGTTATGACTCCAAGTGGGCTAAAAATATACCCTCTAAGTTTTACAATTGGACCACTACTAAAATCAGCGGAATTAAACTGCATGACTTCAATTGTGGACTTAAAGCATACCGCAAAGAAGTGGTAAAATCGATAGAGGTTTACGGTGAAATGCACCGATATATTCCCGTTATTGCTAAATGGGCTGGGTTTCAGAAGATTGGAGAAAAGGTGGTACAACACCAAAAACGGAAATATGGGGTTACCAAATTTGGCTGGAGCCGCTTTATTAATGGCTTCTTGGACCTTTTATCGATCACTTTCACTTCCAAATTCGGCAAGAAACCGATGCACTTCTTTGGGTTATGGGGTACTGTCTCCTTTATTTTCGGATTTGGAATTACGATTTATCTCATCATTGAGAAGTTTGTTCGTTTGTCACATGGAACAGCATACCGTCAAGTAACAGATCAACCTCTTTTTTATCTGGCGATATTAGCAATGATTTTAGGAACTCAACTATTCTTAGCCGGCTTTTTGGGAGATCTGATTACCCGAAATGCACCCGATCGTAATAACTATTTAATTGAGAAGGAGATTTGATTATGAAAATTACTATTTTAGGACCTGCACATCCACTTCGTGGAGGGATAGCTTCTTTTAATGAACGTTTGGCACTCCAATTCCAGAATGAAGGAAATGAAGTTGATGTGATCACTTTTAGCTTACAATATCCCTCTCTTTTCTTTCCCGGCAAAACACAATACTCCACCGCTCCCAAACCCGAGAACATAGAGATCAATGCGATTGTCAACAGTATCAATCCGTTCAATTGGTATAAAACAATTCGCAGAATCAATAAAAGTCAACCTGACATGTTGATTATCCGCTACTGGACACCCTTTTTAGCTCCTTGTTTAGGAACGATTGCCAAGGGAGTACAGAAGAAGGGAAAAACGAAAGTAGTCTGTTTGGTTGACAACTTAGTACCTCATGAGAAACACTTTTTCGACAACTCTCTCACCCGCTATTTTATGCGTGGCATTGATGCTTATATGACGATGAGTCAGTCGGTTTTAAACGATGTACTCTCCATGAAACCCAATGCCAAAACGATGCTTACCCCCCACCCTATGTTTGACAACTTCGGAGATCCGGTTTCAAGGGAAGAAGGGTTGGAGCGTTTGGAATTGGATCCTCAATACCGTTATTTTCTCTATTTTGGACTCATTCGCGGGTACAAAGGGTTGGATAATCTGATAGATGCTTTTGCACATCCTGAATTAAGAAAATACCCCTTTAAGTTGATCATTGCGGGAGAATTTTATGATGATCCCAAACCCTACATGGATCAGATTGAGAAACATCAATTAGGGGAACAGATTGTACTCAGGACACAGTTTATTCCTAATGATCAGGTAGCGCACTATTTTTGTGCTGCTGACTTGATTGTATTACCTTATAAAGATGCCACTCAAAGTGGTGTTACCCAAATTGCATACCATTTTTCCAAACCGATGCTGGTGACGCATGTAGGTGGATTACCTGAGATTGTTCCTCATGGCGTTGCCGGATATGTTGTGCAGTCCAATGTGGAAGCAATTGCAGAAGCGATGATCGACTTCTGTGAGAACAACAAGATCAACTATTTCGATGAAGGTATCGAGAAGGAAAAAGTACGCTTTCAATGGAGTACCATGACCGGTAAGTTCAGAGAACTATTTGAGACTACATAGGATTATAATCTCTGAGGTATTTAAATCCTAAGTGTGATGTTTTAGAACCCACCACCAAAGAATCTTCGCTGGCATTGCTAATTTTGTATCCCCTTACAGCTTTACTTCTGGATGCAAAAATTCCCCAAGCTGTTGCATATACTGAATCGGCGGGAGCCACCATGTTAGTATATTGGAGTCGATCCTGAACAATGCCCGAGGTAGGTTTATTGACAAGGAGATAATTGTATAAACTTTGCGATCCACCCCAAACTTCAAAAGTAATCGGTGCATTTTTTCGAATATAGCGATCTACCATCGGATCTACTTTTAATTCCGAAGCGATTGCATCATAAATGGAGCTCGGATTATACTCTTGATTAATCTGATTGTGGTTTACATTATTCTCTGTCAAGAAAACTCCATTGGTAATATCTCTTTTTACATACCCTTCCTTAACAACCAAACCGGTAACCTTTGAAACTTCAAAATAGTAAAAATATTGAAAAATTTCATATGCTTTTGCATTAGGAACGTGAGTAAATATAATATTTCCCTTTCTACCTATCAGATTCAATCCTACATTTTCCGGAATATGGGGTGCATTGATCACAATAGGAGCTAAAATAGGTGTCACAGCTACAATCTCACGACCGGTCTCACGGTGTACAATTTTCAACTTATAGATAGCTGTCGGATCCAGACGTTCGGTAGTATAGTACAACAGCTGGGTTGGGTAACCAAAAACCCCTTCCGATCTGGGTACTGATGTTGTTGTATCCAGGGTAATTACCCTACCCGTACTTTCACCCCCTTTAGATTCTGTTAAAGTTACTGAAATAGTATCAAAATAGTATAATTTAGTCCAATCCTGTACAACTTCTGAAGGATTTCCTTCTGTTTGTAGTCCCTTATAAATTTTCAAGTAATGAACTGAATCCTGAGCATCCAATATCCCATATACAAAAGTTACATCACGATAAGGTGCATTGAGTGAAAAATCCTGTTCACAGGAATAGATAAAAAGTAACAACAAAATTGGAATCCAGATTTTCTTTATCATGATTGTATTATTTTTTTAATAGGATTGCAGATTTACCTCTCTTACCCATTTGGGTCCACGACGCGTGCCATCCGAGTTCCATTTTTGGTTGAGATAATATCTGTCATTAAAGGTGTACATGATCCTAAACGAAAGCACCTGATGGTACATTTTCCGAGTGAATGGATCTGCATTAACCAGCGTATAGTAGGTACGTTCAGCACCAATCGGAACGATGGAGTATTGATATCTAAAAGTAAACTTCAGTCCTTTGTATATAGGTACTCTAACATCCACCAAAAAATTCCAGTTATCGCGGTAAAACCGTCCGGAGCGAATGTCTGAGATGAGACGACGTCCAAACAAAGTCTCTTTCAAATACACCAACCTTCCCCAGGAGACTCCAATTCCCAAGGCATAACCGGTAAAAGGGTCTTCATAGTGGAAAAGAAGTGGCACCTCCACATAATCTGTCCGTAGTTTATAATAGATCTTGTTGTTTTTGTACGGAAATGCAGGATCAAACAAGACGGTATCACCATAAGGGAAAGCATCTGCGCCGGATGAAGTATTACGTTGGTAGGCACCTTTTTGATTATAGAGCAATTCCACAGTAACAAAGATGCTTTGTTTGCGATTCAGAGGTAACATCACCAACCCGCCACCGTTAAATCCCACTTTTTTAAAACCATTAACCTCATCACCCTCCACTTGTGAAAGATTCATACCGGCTACCACACCTCCTATAAACTTCTGAGCTTTAAGGGGAAGCAATAATACTGCAAAAAGGAATAGACAAAAGATTTTCTTCATAATAGCCCTCAATTCAACCTGCAAAGATACAATTATTTTAAAAACAGAGGCTACTTTGGTGAATTTTATTTATTTATTCCCTTTTTACAGATATTTTATGTATTTTTGCCCTGTTTTTACAATGGAGGGAATCAGGTGTAAATCCTGAACAGTACCCGCTGCTGTAAGCCTCATAAGTTCTTTTAGATCCACGCCACTGTTATTGCGATAATGGGAAGGCCTAAAAGAGAGACAAGTCAGAAAACCTAATTGTAAAACGAGTCAAAAAGCTTCGGGATGAAGGCTGAGAACTTAAAGCAAAGCAATTTCTCTATCACCCCCTTTCTTTTTGAAATTAAAATAATTATTCATTAAAAACTTCAAAAAGATGAAAAAACAATTTTCTCAAATCTCAAAAACCGTGAGAACCCTGTTGGGTTGGACGTTAGTATTAACTTTATTAGCAGCCTCTTGCGAAAAACCGGTCGATCCTATCGAAAAACCCCTGATAGGTGAAGAAGGAATCTTTATTCTTAATGAAGGAGGGTTTGGAGACAACAACGCCTCTATCTCCTTTTACAATTTTAAAACCAAACAGGTGACTGATAATCTGTTCCTTACAGCCAACCAACGAGGCTTGGGAGATGTCGGCAATGATCTCAAAATGTATGGAGGCAAACTTTACTGCGTAGTTAACAATTCAGAAGTATTGGAAGTGATTAATCCTAACACGATGAAGAGTATCAAGAGTCTCCCATTGACAGGTAAACAGCCTAGAATGCTCGCATTCCATCAAAATAAAGCGTTTCTAACCTGTTATGATGGCACAGTTCTTCGAATTGATACCACAACATTAACGATTGATGGAACTCTCAATGCAGGGAATAATCCTGATGGAATCACCTTGGTTAATAACCAACTTTATGTTGCCAATTCAGGAGGATATGATTATCCTGTAACCTCAAAATCTGTTTCAGTTATTGACCCGATTAGCTTTACCGAAATCAAAAAGATTGAGGTAGGAATTGGACCTCGTTTCATTTTAGGAGATGATCAAGGGGACCTTTATGTAGTTTGTACTGGAGATTATGGTGATCATGGACCTGCTTTTTATCGTATTGCATCAGGTAGTGAAGAGGTGACTAACCTCAATCTTCCTGTCATCAATTTCACCATTCACAACCAAACAGCATACTTATATCATTATGACTTCTATACCGGAGCAATGTGGATTAAGGTGTTTAATACCCACACTGAAAGTGTCATCAATGAAAACTTTATTGCTGACGGCACTACAATTAAGGCTCCTTATGGCGTTAAGGTTGATCCAACAAATGGCGATGTTTATATTACTGATGCTATTGACTTTAAAACGACTGGTGACCTCTACTGTTTCTCTTCAACAGGTAACAAAAAATTTAAAGTTGGTGTGGGAGTTTGTCCAAGCGGTTCACTTGTTTTTAAAAGAAAATAAATTAAATTTGATTTTCTAAATTATTTACTCTATATTTGCTTCTCCAAATTTATTCATTATGACTGATCATTCTGAAGGTTGGGGAAGTAAGATAGGGTTAGTTTTAGCCATGGCAGGAAATGCCGTTGGCTTTGGTAATTTCCTGCGTTTTCCTATTCAAGCTATCCAAAATGGAGGCGGTGCTTTCATTATTCCATACTTAGTGTGCTTTGTGCTTTTGGGATTACCCTTGGTCTTCGTTGAGTGGACAATGGGACGCTGGGGTGGTCAGCGCGGACACCACTCTACCCCATTCGCTATGGAGAAGATGGGAAAGAAGAAAATCTGGCGATATCTAGGAGGATTTAGTTTCTTTACTACCATAGGAATTGCAAGTTACTACTGTTATTTGGAAAGTTGGACGATTACCTACCTCTACCACTCCATCATTGGTACTTTCCGTGGTATGTCTCAAAGTGAGATCACCCTCTTTTTCAATCATTACCACGATATGAGTAGCACTCATTCAGGAATTCCTTATGAAAATGTGATTGCTTTTCTTTTTTGTTTGGCATTGAATGTGTGGATTTTAACTAGAGGATTAAAGGGAGGAATTGAGGTGGTTGCCAAGTATGGTATTCCATTATTGATCATATTAGGAATCTTTTTAGCGATCCGCGGAGTGATGATCCAACCCGGTGAGGTGGGTGCCGTAGCTTACGGTTATGAGGGACTCAATTTTCTGTGGACCCCACAGTATGACTCACTGCTGAATCCTAAGGTGTGGCTTGCGGCGGCAGGACAGATCTTCTTTACGCTGTCGGTAGGATTAGGAACGGTTCAATGTTACGCTTCCTACGTTAGAAGTAACGAAGATATCGCTCTAAAAGCGGTTTCTACCAGTTTTGTAAATGAGTCTGTGGAAATTGTGTTGGGAGGAACTATCCTCATTTCCATCGCTGTTGGTTTTTTTGGCATTGATGCAGTCAGAGATTTGGTTGCCAACGAAGGTGGTTTTGGAATCGCGTTCCAAACCATGCCATTCCTTTTCCAAAAATTTGGAACTGTAGCCGGAACATTCACCAGTGTAGCCTTCTTTGGACTCCTTTTTATTGCCGGAATCACCTCTTCATTGGCAATGGGCAGTCCGCTGGTTAGCTTTTTACAAGATGAATTTCAGTTCAAAAAAAGAAATGCCTCCCTCATAGTAGGTGCAGCCATCCTGATATTTGGATTACCCACCGTACTTTTCTTCAAAGAGGGGGTATTTGACGAATACGATTATTGGGCAGGAACTGTAGGCATCTTTTTCTTTGCCACTCTCCAGACCATTCTTTTCTCATGGGTTTATGGTGCAGACAGGGGGTGGAAAGAATTCAATCGCGCTGCGGAAATCAAATTACCCAACATCTTTAAGTATATCATCAAATATATCACTCCGGTCATGTTGATTACCATCTTTATTGCTGCTTTCATACAGCCTGCGGGTGGAGATTGGAGTGTGATCTGGAAGGGAGGTTGGGAACTGGATGGATCGAGTGTTTTGGGTAGAATGTTAGGCAAAGGTAGTCGCGAAACAGGAATATACACTACCTTAGCGCGTTACTTCCTATTGGGACTGCTCACCTTGAGCATTCTCGCCATCTATATCGCTTCCCGTAGAAAAGAAAAGAGTAAAAACTTAAAAACCAGAAAATGAATACATCAGCCTTAATTATCATGCTTACTGTTTGGAGTCTGGTTACCATACTGACTATCTATTTCATTGCCAAACTGTTAAAAAAGAAATAAAATGAACTCATATTATCTCACATCACTCATCCAACTCACAAAACTCCAATACTATGAAATCTTTTTTCAACCTCAACTCCGGTGAGACCACCGCGGCGATCACATTGATGATCCTGATCTTACTCCTCATTCTCTATCGATTATTCGCTACCCATCCGCTTCCTAAGGAGAGTATTCCCGATTACTTTTTAGAATTAATCAGCGACTGTAAAAAAGCAAAGCGTGATTCTATTGATGATCTTTCTTCTTTTAATGATACAATAAAAAAGGGGGGAGGAAAGCCAAAGCAGCTGGAATATGAAATCGTGAAGCTCAATCTCAACCTCTGCGATACTAACGAGATTAAGGGTATTCCTCTTTTTGGAAGTGCCCGCGCTCAAAAATTGGTAGCTTATCGTGACCGTTTAGGAGGGTTTCACAAGATGGAGCAGATTCACGAAATCTTTGTCCTTCAGTCGATTGAAATCCCATTTATGGAGAAATATTTCTATATCAATCCGGGAGAGATCAAAAAGATACCGATTAACAGCATCAGCTATCAGGATTTAAAACAACACCCCTATTTTGATGCCTATTTAGCCAAGCAGGTAATCAAATACAGAGAAACCAAAGGCAGAATCGAAAACATAGAACAGTTCCGGGAAGCCACCAGAGCCTACCAGAGCCTGATTGAGAAGGTAACGCCGTATTTGGATTTTGAGCAGTAACAGGTCGCGACCTGTCATTACAATCGGATTTTGGAATAAAAAAAAGGCGGAAGGCGGAAGGCGGAAGGCGGAATGAATCCAATTACGAATTACGAATTACGAATTACGAATTACGGAACGATAAATTTTAATTGAACGCAGCTGTAGAGACGCAATGCCTTGCGTCTCTATATAGATAATAGAAAAGAAAACGAAATTATTTTGAACATAATTAAAAATATCACATAACACCATTACCAATATCAAAAAAAATAATATATTCGCAGTGTCAAACCGATCCATAATTCCGACATAACAATGGTAAAAAAAATCACCTTCATATTAGCAATCATTATTATTATTGAAACCATTGAACAATGTGATGAAGCATTTGACAGTTTAATGACCCGTATGGGAACAGAAGGTGAATCTATAACTTGGGGAGAAGAGAGAACAGCGATGAAGACCACTCCATTCATTTACTTAAAAAGTGAACAATATATTGTTTTTTGTAAATTACATTGTGAACATAAAAATCAGTTTTGGGATGAATTTAAACAGCTTGTAGAAAAAGAGTTCAAAACAGAAAAATATAAAATCATAACAGCAGGGTGCGGTGGACCATTGCAATTTAAAACAAATGGAGAGTAAAACTATTAAGACTGAAAATGGGATAAAAAATTCAGCTGTCAAGGAATACTTGACAACTTGGAAATAAAAAACAACACGTCACACATTTCTAATTTCTAACTTCTAATTACAAAACTATGCTACCAACAAAATCTAACAGTGAAATCCTTCTCTACCAAACGGATGATGGAGAATTAAAAATCCAAGTTCGTTTGGAAAACGAAACTGTATGGCTCACCCAAGCGGATATGGTTGTATTATTCCAGACCACAAAACAAAACATAAGCCTGCACATAAGAAACATCTTTGACGAAGGAGAATTGGATGAAAATTCAGTTGTCAAGGAATACTTGAGAACTGCCTCAGATGGAAAAAATTACAACACTAAACATTACAACTTAGATGTTATCATATCCGTAGGTTATAGAGTTAAGTCGCTGAGGGGCACACAATTCCGGATGTGGGCAACCGAACGTTTACGGGAGTACTTAATTAAGGGCTTTACCATGAACGATGACTTATTGAAACGTGGAGGAGGTTACTTTGAAGAGCTACTTGAAAGAATTCGGGATATTCGTTCATCTGAAAAGCTATTTTATCGAAAAGTGCTTGAAATATACGCCACAAGTATAGACTATGATCCACGAGCAAAAATAACCCAGAAATTCTTCCAAATAGTTCAAAATAAGCTGCATTGGGCTGCTCACGGTCACACAGCTGCCGAAATTATTTTCCAAAGAGCCAACGCTCAACTACCCTTTATGGGATTAACTTCTTTTAAAGGTAGAAAACCCACCAAACAGGATATTAATGTTGCTAAAAATTACCTCACCGAAGAGGAGTTGGCAGTATTAAACCGCTTAGTTTCAGCATACTTAGATATTGCTGAAATCAACGCTATGCAACGTAAACCTATGTACATGAAGGAGTGGATTGAAATATTGGACGGGTTCATTAAAATGAGTCGTCAAGATGTATTAACACACGCTGGAACAATTTCAGCAGAAATAGCTCAACGCAAAGCGTTAGTAGAATATGAAACCTATAAAGAAAAAACTGAAATGGAACTTTCAGAAGTGGAAAAACAGTTTATTGCAAGCATAGAACAAGCGAATAAAAAGTTAAAAAGCAGAAAAGAAAGCAATGATAACAAAAGTGAATCCTAAATTTGAAAATGAGGGGGAAAATGAAGATAAGCTGGAAAAAATCAAGATTATTGAACGAAAATTTGAATATTATGAATAAAAAATGATTTCGGATTTCGGATTTCGGATTTTTTTGCCGAGTGGGGCGAAAACATAACAATAAAGAAAAACATAATCTGCCCCCTTATTTTTTTATTTCAAAAAGAAGAAAAAGAAATAAGAAGTAAAGGTGAAGGATGAAGACAAACGTATAAATATAAAAATAATATCATGAAAAGATTGATCATTATTGCATTTTGGGTGATTGCCTGTTTCGCACAGGCACAAGAATTGCCTTCAATACCCTCCAATGGGTTTGCTTTTCCTTTGGGAAGTAAATTTACGATCAAACTAATTCCTACGGAGGCGGGGTATTACGACTATTCCGTAATCGCTTTTGAGCCTTTTCAAGAGATCGTGGATACGTACGAAAAGGAGCACTTGTTTGAAAAAGAAGGGGAAGAGAACAGTATCGTTTGTTATTTCTGTCTGGGGACCCACGGAGAAACGGAGGAAGAGATGGATAAAAATATGAAAATACTCCTGATTTTTAAGAGCTATTCAAAAGAATTATTAAGCTACACTTCTGAAATTCAAAGAGAGGAAGATGGAGAATATGAAGAAACTTCCAATGTAGGTGCATTCCCCGGTGTATTGATGACAGAAATGTGGCCCTATATGATCTACTCTATTGGGTTAAGGAATTTTAGAAATTTTGGCACTGATCCGAAAGACCCGGTAATCGTTGGGGTTGATAAAGGGAATCAGATTTCAGTAAAGAAAATGGAAAAAATTTTCCATCAACGGTTTCAGTACGTTTTATCTCATATAGGGCAACTGCAGTTCAATGACATAGTTGCAAAAGAAGAGGAATGGGGTGGCGTTGATAATACTCCGGATCATAAGGTTAGTGTGGGAGAATCATACTATCCCAACCCCAATCAATTCATTATGGATACATATAGAGAATATTCTTACAAAAGTTCCCTGATTGAGCACTCTGCCGGATACCACGCAACAAAAGAAAACGGATTGGTCAGAGTTGTTTTCCTTGAATGGAGTGAACCGTTTTTGGTTGCTGAAGAACTGGAGGATAAAGTTCTTGAAACATTCCAGGATCATCTGCTATTTCTGGAAAATATGATTGTAAAAGAAGCCGGAAATTATATCGATTACCAAGATAAAGAAAATCATATAACCAGAATTTGGAAAACAGAAAGTGGAGTTACAATTCACCTGGAACACATGAAAAATTATAGTGGGATAAGAATGGTGATTTATAAGGAGTAGAATGGATGGAGGAAATATGAACATAACAAAAGAATTTATACCTACAGAAGAACAAAAGAGAATTCTTGACATAAAAGAGGGTTTGCATCTTGTACTTGCACCTCCGGGTAGTGGAAAAACGGAACTTTTGGCACAACGTGTTTACAATGCCAAAGATGATGGTTATCAAGATAGTGATATTATTTGTCTTACTTTTACTAATCGTGCAGCTAAAGGGATGAATGAGCGAATAGATGAAAAGTATCCAAACAATGAAATAATTATAGGTAATATACACCACTTTTGTTCAACTTTTCTTTTTAAAAATAAAATTATTCCGTTAAATACAAGTATTTTAGATGAAGAAGAAGCGGACCAATTAATTGAAGAATTTAAGAAAGAATTTAGTTATCCCCCGAAAAAAACAAAAATTTATAATCCCGAATTGATAAAACTGGCAACTTACGAAAAACAAAAAAAATTGGGATTCTCAGAAAGCATTTTAATAGTGCCAAAATATGATGAAATTCCTGATCTATCTAGTGCGAAGAGAGTTTGTGAGGCATATAACGAAGAAAAAGCGAAAAACAATTACCTGGATTTTGATGATTTGTTGACATTATCGTATTATTACTTAAAACATGACAATAAACAGAAGTTTATATATTCACAATTCAAATGGGTACAAGTAGATGAAGTGCAGGACTTAAATCCTTTGCAATGGGCTATCATAGAAGAAATCAGTGCCCCAGATTCGTTGGTTGTTTATTTTGGCGACTACGAACAGGCAATTTTTTCGTTTATGGGTGCCAAATTGGATTCTTTACATAAAATAGAAAGTATCTGCAAAAACAACCCCAAAAACGGCGTTCACAATTTAGTTAAAAATTTTCGCTCTCCATCCTATTTATTAGATATTTATGTAAAATACGCCGAAACTCATTGGACCCCAACCTGGAAAAAAAGACCTGTACCCAATATTCAAGCAAATGCACCTGAAAATAGCTTGCGACTTTTTGAAATAAATGGAACTATTGAGCATGAAGCAGTATATATTGTAAGTTCAATCATTCCTAATCTTATTCAAAATGATGACAGAACGGCAATATTAGTACGTTTTAACAACTCTGCCGATACTATAAGCGATATGCTAAAAATAAAGCAAATACCGCATTTTAAGATCTCAGGCTTTGACTTGTTCCGGAGAAAATCAGTAAAGGGACTCATGGCATTCTTTTCCATTTACAATAATGAGTATGACCGCATTTCATGGGCAAGAATCTTTTATGAGTTTGGAGTTATTGAAACATTAAAAAATAGCAGAGCCTTTATTCATGAACTAAACAGCAAAGGCATCACTCCTATTGATATTTTGAAATACAATGGTACGTTTTCGAGATTAAATGATTTTTTTGATGTTTTTGAAAATGGAGAAATGATCATTTTTGACACGGAAACAACAGGACTTGATAGCGAAAATGATGATATTATCCAGATAGCAGGAATCAAAATCTTAAATGGAAAAATTAAAGATACATTTGAAATTTATATCAATACTGACAAAGATATTTCCGAATCGGAAAAGACTCATCATATTTCAAAAGAGCAATTATCTCAATATGGTGTTTCTCACGAAAAAGGATTGTCGGATTTCATAGAGTTTATTGGAAACGACGCTCTACTTGTAGCACACAATATCGGCTATGATTTTAACATATTAAAACATAATCTTCAACGTTATTGTGGAAAATCACTCACCGATTATTGTAAAAAACAATATGACTCCATAACTATCGCCAAACTTATATATCCTAATTTTGCCTCCTACAAGTTAAAGGACTTATTAGAATTTCTCCAAGTTGAAGGTATCAATTCTCACAACGCATTAGATGATGTGAAAGCTACCTTTAATTTGATAAAAAAATTAAATTCTGATTTTAACACCAATCTGAAATCGGCTCAAAAGGAATTTATTTCAAACTTAGAAAATCGGTTAATTTTTAATAAATTTATTACCAGATTTAAAGAGTTATATTCTGTAATCGAAGATCATTTGGAAAAACATATATCACTGAATCAAGTAACTAAATATTATTTTGATTATTACAAAAATAGATTTGCACCAAAAGATGAAAAAATAAGAGAGCAATGGATAATTAGATGGGAACATGAAATGTACGAAATTGACAAACTTTTGAAGCATTTTAATTTTTATACTAACAAAAAAGAAAGTCTAACTTTACACCAAAAAATTGACAAATATATTCCGGAATACAGGAAGTTTAAAGAATCAGACTTATATCTTGGAACAGAAAAAATTGTTGTTTCAACTGTTTATAAAGCAAAGGGATTGGAATTTGAAAACGTAATTGTGGCAGAAGCAACAGATGATGTCTATCCTTGCTTGTGGATTTTACAAAACCCAACTCATAAACAAATAGAGGAACGCATTCTAGAAGATGCACGCACATTTTATGTAGCCATGACAAGATCTAAAAAAAGGTTATATATCACTTCACATACACGTTCACCATACAGACACCCTAAAAAACAATCAGAATTTATAAAATGTATTTCAGGTTATTTTGAATAAGGAGAATAAACTAAAAAATGAAACAGCTTTTTCTAATCATATTGACATTGCTGACGTTTCAGGCAGGAGCACAGACTGTAAGACCCGAAATCGATACTTTAGTGATGAAAATCGCCGAAGGTAACGTACTTGAATCGGAGCATATAGAAATATGAAATACAAATTACGAACCTAAAAAAAGTCGAAATTCGAAAGTATTTAAAGAATAAAAGTAGAATTAAATAAAATAATCAACTTTTAACATAACTCTTTGATAATTAAACAATTCTAAATTCTAAATTTTAATTGCAATGAAAAAAATAAGCCTATTATTCACAATTTTTCTCCTCTGTTCATTTTTATTGAATGCACAAAGTAGAGATGCAAAAAAGATAAAAAAAATGCTGGACGAGGAGCAGTATGAACAGGTTTTGGAGTACAAATCCAAAAAAGAGCATCGCCTGGATGGTAAATCTTTGTTTTACAAAGGGGTTTCAGCCTACAATTTATCTCAAGACGAAAAAGCAAACCAATATTTTAGCATGTCTGTTGCTAAAGATCCAACCGATGCTGTGGCACATTACTACAAAGGATTGACTGAATTCTACTTAAAACAGTATAGAGATGCGATTGCCAGCTATGACAAGGCGATACAAATCACTGACACTATATCGGAATTTTACGAAGCAAAAGGAGATGCCTATTCAAAGCTTGGAGATTTCGATTCTGCAGTGGAATATTTTAAATAGGCAATGCAATATACAGATTGTAGTAAGGATGTTTATACTTCATTAGCATACGCTTTTAGTGGAGTTGGATTACTTGACAGTGCACTCTATTACTACGAGTTTGCCTTGATTATATTGGACCCTGAGGATAGAATGTATCGAATCGCTTCTAACAATATTGGGATTCTGTATCGTATGACAGAACAATACGAAAAATCTATCGCGGCTTACAAACAACATATTGCTATGTTTCCGGATGATTACGCAGTAATGATGGAATGTATTCAAAATATGTTAAAATATGAAGAAACTGAGGAATACCTTGTGTATTTAAAAAAACTATACGAAGCAAGAGAAAACGGCGATTTGCCTGCGGATTTATCTGATATGATTTACTTTACCACTTTTCAGTGGGAGGAGTACCTCATTGTGGCGTGTGAATTGTTTGAAGAAGAGGATTCTCCAATTTTCCCATGCAAATACAAATACGTTGCCATTGACAATGATGACAATGTTCCATTCTGGATTCAGTTAGAAAAAGAAACTATTTCCGGTGAGGAGTTGCACAGACTCAAACTTGTGAAAAAAGATTCGTTATTTGTTTATTCAAACTTTGAGTATACAGGTAAAAACCATCATAGAACATTGACCCATGCCGTGCTGCAAATATTGAACAATGAAGTGGCACCAGACACAATCATTGCGCCTTATAGAGAATGGGTTAAGCAAGCTCTGGCTCAAAAATATGACGTTACAAAGTTGGAAAATGATGGTTCTTCTTTCGAAAAAGCGATCAAAGTGAACAGTGTTACCGAGGAGTATGAATGGTTGAGAAAATATTATCCCGATTTTGAGATAATTTCCCAAGGACTCTATTTCGAAAACAACATTCCGTATGATGTGTTATTAATTATCGTTGATGGCGTTGAAAAGAAAGTGCACTTCGAAATTTCAAGTTTTTTCGGCAAGTTTTTGCTTGATGAATAGGAGTATTGCTCTCCTCTTTTCTTTGATTTATTTTTTTGGAAATAAAAATAAAAGGGGGATTTTGATTTCGGATTTCGGATTTCGGATTTCGGAATTTTGGTATTGAGTTTTTTTTATATAATCCATTGATATTTAATTATTTATATTATTTTGAAATAAAAATAATTGGGGGGCAGAATAGGTGTTCCATTTTAGCTTTTCTATTTCCCCACTCTAGAATTTATTCCTTTTAGGATATGCAGGATCCAATTACGAATTACGAATTACGAATTACGAGAAAATCCGAATTTTTTCTTTACATTTGCAGAAAAATAAGATCAAATTATGAAACCAAAAATTGTAACACTTTTCCTGTTGCTTTTCATGAGTTTAAATGCGTTTGCTCAAACTCCGGCAACATTCCATTTCAATTTGCTCAGGTTGTTGAACCAACCTATATAGCTGCTTATTTGAAAGAGGGCGATAACAAAATTGAATTACTCGATGGCAGCGCAGGGAGTTTTATACGAGGTTTAGTTTTGCCCGCAGGGGTAACCGATTACACTTTATCTGTTGAGTTTAATTACAAAATAGAAGGAAGCGGTACTTCTTACAAAGAGTCAATTGAATATCCTTTTACGCTGGCAGGCGATGAAACAGAGGTTGAAATCACCCTCCGAATTGACTACAACTATTCGGAAAACAAAGTGGAAGGAAAAATCGAGGTACTTCCATGTTATCCTTCCCAACCCGGACTAAAAATCGAATATGCTCCCCTTTTGAATGAAAATCCGGATTATAAGGGACCATTTTTTATGCTCACAAACAACACCAAAGAGACGATTTATGGACGATATCTCCCCTATTATTACTGGGGAACTTTACGCAGTCAAACCAAGTCAGAATGGGGTCCTGATTATTTTGGTGAATTGGATCTCGATTTTGCAGAACGTTCATTGCTCACTCCCGGCTCCGTAGCTGTTGCCACTGTCGGTTCGTTCGGCTATAGCAACGATCTGGAAAAAGATCACTATCGATTCAAATTGCTCTACTCAACCGAAGACAAAACAAACAGTTGGGAAATCAAAGATTCTCAAAACAAGAATTTCACCTGGAAATGCAAAATAGCCAAATATTACAGGTTGGTTTATGTGTTTAAAGTAGAATAATCCAATTACGAATTACGAATTACGAAAAAGGCGGAAGGCGGAAGGCGGAGGGCGGAATTTTTGAAGGTAGAAGGTAGGATTTAGAATTTTTAATTAAATTTTATATAATAATTAGCGATAATGAAACCTAAAATTATTAAAACAATTTTACCGACGATTCTCGGGATATTGACTGTGCTTGCAATTTTAGTACTCGTTAATATTATTTTCCACAATGGAGATGGTTTTAGTGCTCCCGATAATGGATTTTTCACACTATTTGTGCCGATAACAACCATAATCGCACTGATTTATCAGTTTAGCTTAGCACTCCCCTTTTGGAACAAATTCAAATCCCACAAAAAGGTTTGGGGATTAACACTCTTTCAATTCACTGCACTACTTTGCATCCTATCGGGTCTCGCTTTCGGACTGCTATTCTGGGAAAGAAACTTCGGCTTGAGTGAACTAATTTACCTTTCACTAACAGGCATTATTGGTTTCGCTGTGTATTGGACAATCAACCTGCTAACATTAAAACGGATTGAGAGGGCTGGGTAATGTGCTGAAATACAGCACCATCAGAAAACGCAATACGCATCTCATTGGGATTGATGAGCAAGTGATCTCATTTCGCTACATCAGAAGCATCAATGTCAATCAACACCTTTTTGGCGCTGACATCCACATCAACGTAGTATTAAGTGTCCCCTTTTATTAGG
>DIRT01000043.1:0-8350 GCA_002427605.1 Bacteroidales bacterium UBA5429
GGGATATAGGTTTCTCCCCAATGGTAAAACATCAGGATATAGATTAAAATGGCAGAAATAAAGTTAAAAAGTACACCCCCAATGATAATCAGGAAGCGTTGCCATGATTTTTTAGATCTGAATTCCCAGGGTTGGGGTTCTTCCGATAGCTGGTCTGCCGATTTGGTCTCATCCACCATCCCGGCAATAGAGCAGTAACCTCCCAAAGGGAGCCATCCGATTCCCCATTCTGTTGTTTCAGGGTCTTCTTTCCACGATTCAGGCGCATTTTTAGAGAAAAAAGAGAACTCTCTTTTCCCATTGACCTTTTTCATTCGTACAATAGAAAAACCAATATTAAAAAAGAGATAAAATTTTTCTACTCTGGTTTTAAAAAGCCTTGCAAAGACAAAGTGTCCCAGTTCGTGAATAAAAACCAAGATACCTAAGCTGGCTATAAGACCTATGATTTGTGTTGTAATTTCCATCTATTTAAATCTGTTATATTCTAAAAATTTTCTTGTTTCTTGATCTACTTGCAGATACTCATCAACTGTAGTTGGTTCTGTAAAGGGCATTTTCGTTACAGCATACTCAATCATTTTTGGAATATCGTTAAATCCAATCCTCTCTTGCAAAAAGTGTGCTACAGCCACTTCATTGGCAGCATTCATGACGCAGGGTGCACTTCCTCCTTTTTTAGAAGCCTCATAAGCAAGCGACAAGCAAGGGAATGTGCTGATATCAGGAGTTTCGAAAGTAAACTCCGGGTAATCTAAAAAGCTGAATCTCGGGAATGGGTTGGCTAATCTGTAGGGGTAGGAGAGAGCATATTGAATCGGAAGTTTCATATCGGGTAGTCCCAATTGTGCTTTAATAGACCCATCTGTAAATTGAACTAAAGAATGAATAATCGATTGGGGATGCACTATCACATCAATTTTATCCAGGCTGCAATTGAAAAGCCATTTAGCTTCAATTACTTCCAGTCCTTTGTTCATCAAAGTGGCACTGTCGATGGTAATTTTAGCTCCCATATCCCAATTGGGGTGTTTCAGTGCCTGTTTAGGAGTAACATGCTCTAGGAATTCGGTATTTTTACCACGGAATGGTCCGCCGGAAGCAGTCAATATTATTTTTTCTATTGGATTAAAGTGCTCTCCAACCAAAGATTGGAAAATGGCAGAGTGTTCAGAATCAACAGGTAAAATTGGAACCTCTTTTTGAGTTGCAGTTTTCATCATTAGTTCTCCGGCAACAACCAATGTTTCTTTGTTTGCCAGCGCAATCATCTTTTTGCTTTCAATTGCTTTATAAACCGGCTTCAAACCGGCGATACCTACGATGCAGGAAAGTACCATGTCAAAAGAGTTCAATTCCATCAGGTCACATAAAGAGTCAGCTCCGGCAAATACTTTTATATATTCGTCCGCTAAAGCTTCTTTGATCTTCAAATAGTGCTCATCATTAACAATCACGACATGGTTGGGTTGATACTTTTTGGCTTGTTTTATCAATAAATCGACATTATTGAGCGCTGCCAGTAAATCTACTTCGAAAAGATCAGGAAACTGCTCAATCACCTGTAAGGCTTGAACACCCATCGATCCCGTTGATCCGAGAATTGCAATTTTCCTTTTTTCCATCTCAAAAAATCAAACGACAAAAATAAGGAAAAATTTGATGATCTTGAAATTTCCCTTATGAATGAGCGAAGTCGAAATGTCCGCTTTTTAAATTCAAAAAAAGGTTGTATCTTTGCAAGTTATATTAAGATTTAACCCAATGAATAGGAATCCGATTTTGATGTCGATTCGTGATAGTATAGCTGTAAAGCAGCTCATTCTTGAAAATGAATCTTTACTCTCTCAGATTGAGAAGGTTATATCTTTAATGGTGGATGCTTTTTCTCAATCCAAAAAGGTTTTTTTCTGTGGTAATGGTGGCAGTGCGGCGGATGCTCAGCACTTGGCAGCTGAACTGTCCGGCCGTTTTTACCATAATCGTCCTCCACTACCGGCAGAAGCACTCCATTGCAACACTTCTTACTTGACAGCTGTAGCCAATGATTTCGGTTTTGAAACCATATACGCTCGTATGGTCGAAGCGATGGCTCAGAAAGGGGATATTTTAATCGCTCTTTCGACTTCCGGTAACTCTTTAAATATTATTCGTGCTTTGGAAATGGCAAAAAAAAGGGGGGTGACAACGATTGGTTTCACCGGTGCTACAGGGGGTGCAATGGCTTCATTTTGTGACATTATACTTCAAGTCCCATCTACGGATACACCCAGAATACAAGAAGCACACATTTTATTAGGACATATTGTGTGTCAACAGGTTGAAGAACTCATGTTTGTTAAAAAAATAGGCTTATGTTAGCAATGATTCAAAAAATAGAACAACTCAAAAAAGAGAAAAAGGTAGTCATTTTAGCGCATTACTATACACTCCCGGAGGTACAACAGATTGCTGATTTTGTTGGAGATAGCTTGGCTTTAGCACGCTTTGCAGTGAACACAGATGCAGATATCATTCTTTTTGCAGGAGTACACTTCATGGCGGAAACAGCTAAAATATTGAATCCTACCAAAAAAGTATTGATTCCCGATATGGAGGCACACTGCTCTTTAGCAGATAGTTGTCCGGCAGAAGATTTGGAACTCTTTTTGAAAGATTACCCGGATTATACGGTATTGAGTTATATTAATTGCAGTGCTCAAGTTAAAGCATTGTCAGATATTATAGTTACTTCGAGTAATGCACTAAAAATAGTAAATGCATTGCCAAAAGAGAAGAAAATTGTATTCACTCCGGATCGAAATTTGGGAGCTTACATCAATGCACAAACCGGCAGAGAGATGGTTTTGTGGGATGGCGCTTGCCATGTGCATGATCGACTCAATGCGGAGCAAATTATAGAGATGAAGGAAAAGTATCCTTATGCTAAAGTGTTGGCTCATCCCGAATGCAGAGGAACTGTTTTGGCGCTGGCAGACTTTATCGGGTCAACAACTGCGATGCTGAACTACTCTGAAAAAGATGAGGCAGAAGAATATATTGTGGCTACAGAAACAGGGATTTTATTTGAAATGCAGAAGAAAAGTCCACATAAAAAGTTTTATCTCGTCCAAGGTGATAAAACATGCCATTGTAACGACTGCGAATTCATGAAATTAAGTACTCTGTCTTCAATTTTGAGTGCGTTGGAAAATGAAAAACCGGAAATTCTACTTGACTTAGAATTGATGGAAAAAGCGAAGAAATCGATATTGAGGATGCTGGAGTTGAGCTAAATCAATTTGATTATTTTGTTTAGAGTTATCCCATGTAAACACGATAAATATACACCCCGGAAAAATAACGATTCAGGTTATGGATTTGCATAACGACTATGCCTTTCCTTCCCCCCCTTTTTTTCTTTTTTAAAAAAAATAAAAATCAATTAAATTTTTTCGACAGCCTGATAGTTGACCCAACCCTTTTCTCCATTGGGAAGCTGAATTTCAACCCAATCGTTGAGTTGGTCTGTAATGGTTACCTTGAGCCCTTCATGAATCACAAAAAGATCAGTTCCTTTTTCATCCGGAGTGCTTTTCCCGGTGATGATAGAACTCATAACAATAGCTTGAGGCTTTTTAATTCGGGAGTTGATTTGATGATAACTGAAATAGGTACTGAAGATGAAAAGTATCAAAGAAATGATAGCTAAACTTATAAATAAACGTTGGCTCACTTTATGACGAATAAATAGATAACCCAATATTGAGCCCACGAGTAAGAAAGCAGTGATAATACTCACGATAGCCCACTGTTTGCTGTTAAAAAGTTGCGAAAAAGAATGATACCAACCGGTAATAAACAGTTGGGGAAGATGATCGATTTTATCTTCCAATTCTTGATTTACAAATGCCAGATTATGTCTGATATCTGCATTATTGGGAGACAAAAGCAGGGCACGTTCATACCATAGAATGGCATTGCCTAATTCTTCCAATTTATAGTAAGTATTGCCAATATTGTAATACAAATTGCTGTTTTTATATTGATTGTCAACCACTTTTAAATAGTGCTCCAAGGCATCTTCATAGTTCCCTTCCTGATATAAACTATTCCCAATTTTGATCTCATTTTGTAGAGAGTCAACCAATGATGCCCCTGTTAATTGGGTCAGAAAAAATAAACTCAGGAGAAGTGACAATATCTTTTTCATGGTGTTCCTCATTACTGTTTTTTGGAGATGGTTTCATTATGTTGGATAAATTCAATGCTCTTTTGATACATCTCCTGCATCAATTGATCTTTATCTCCCGGTGCAAAACGGGCATATTCACATTGACTGAGCGTATCGATAAATTGTTGGATTATCTCTTTCGAAATTCCCTTTTCTTCCAATTTTGCTTCAATGCTTTCAATAGAGAGTTGAGCTGTTGGAATATGGTATTTATCACTCATGTAACCCCATAATGCCCGTGAAATTTCTTCATAGAATTGATTATTGTTTTTATCCTGAAGCAGTTGATGAGCATGTTTTAGTTTTTTCTGAGCTAACTTTTTAGCACCTCTATTTCTTACTAAATCATGATCACTATAATACTCGATCTGTCTTTTTCTAACCAGAACGATAATGATTCCTAAAAGCAATGGTGTAAGCAGTAGGGTATAGTAGAGTGGAGAGCCCAAGAAAGGGGTTAAAGTTACCGGAGTAATCTGGAGTTGATTGGTTTTGATGTAACGAATATCATTACCTAAGAATTGAATCTCCTTTTGATGAGATCTTGAACTGGTAACGTTTTGACCGGATCCTTTTTCAACTTCTAATGTGAATGGATTGGTAGAAACCGTACGATAAGATCCTGTTCTGGGATCAAAAAAGCTAAATTCAACAGAAGGAATGGTGAAACTCCCGGGATTTCGGGGAATAATCACATATTCAATAATCCTACTTCCGGATACATGATCCCCTTTGGTATTGATGTTATCCGTAATTTTTGGATCAGCGACATCCAATCCTGAAGGGAATTGGATTTCCGGAATCTCAATATGTTGAATATTTCCTGTTCCCGAAATGGTAATGGTCAGATTAGTTGCATCATTGGTCTGTAATTTGGAGCGGCTTAGCAGTGCGTTGGCTGAAAATTGTCCGGATAAACCACTAAAAAGAGCCGGCTTATTGGCAGAAGGAGTGGGTTTAACCTGAAGTCTTACAGCATTGGATTTGAGGTCAAGATCATAATCCTGAGCAGATTGACTGCCAAAGAAACGATCAAAAAAAGGATCTCCACTACTGCGTTGAACCAAAACTCTTGCCATAAACTTCATTTCCATGGGAGTAATTGTGATGTCACCCTCCTTTTGTGGGAATACCGCTGTTTTACGAATTTCGTATACAACGAAACGCTTTCCGTCAATTACTTCACTACTCTGTTTGGCTTGAGCATTGGGATCACCCAGAGTATAACTCCATAATCCCGGCTGGCTTGGAAGGTTTATGTTTTCAACCCTGTATCCTCCATTGACGCTAGGACCAATATATAATTTATGCGTAATGATTACCTCTTCGCCAATATAAGGATTGGTTTTAGAGGCAAAAGCTTTAATAAAAACATCATTTTTATTGAATTGTGATGAGGCGGTCGTTCCCCCTCTTTTGGGCTCCCTTGATTGGGGTTGAGGTCTTCCTTTGGTAACGGTGATGGTTACTTCGTTAGATGATACGGTTTTACCGTCAACCCTAAAAGATGTCGGAGGAATTTTAAAAGTTCCTTCTTTTTTAGGAGCTAAGGTGTAAGAGTATGTGTAGGAGTTATTGATTGTTTGTGTTCCGTTAATAATAGTTATGGACTGGGAGGAACTGCTATTAGGCCCACTTAAAACATCAAAATTGGAAAAATTGGTCTTTACAATTTGTGAAGCTTTCTGATTTAATGTAACTTGATATTGAAAAGGTTGACCAACGGCAACTTGAGAAGGAGCCTTGGCAACACAAGAAACCTGCGCATCAACCAAAGAGAATCTTCCCAATAAAAAAACAAGAATAAATAAATGTAAACAGTTTATTCTTCTACCCATATAGTCAAAAATTTATTTCCAATAACGAAATGAGAGTTTAAATATTGTTTAATTTGGTTTTTTCAGATTAAAAAAATCGCGATTTAAGGGGTTGATTTTCTGCAAAAAAAGTTGTATCTTTGCACGCTAAAAAAGTGCCGCTATGAAATTGTCACAATTTAAGATTAATATTCCTCAAGAACTGATTGCTATTTATCCTCCGGAAGAGAGAGATGCTGCTCGTTTGATGGTGTTAAACAGAAAAACGAAAACCATTGAACATAGAACATTTAGAGATATATTGGACTATTTTGATGAAGGTGATCTTTTTGTCAGAAATGATACCCGTGTATTTCCTGCTATGTTGTACGGAGAAAAAGAGAAAACAGCTGCTAAGATACGCGTATTCTTGCTAAGAGAGTTGGATCCTGAAACTCGCTTGTGGGATGTACTTGTTGATCCGGCACGTAAAATAAGAATAGGAAATAAACTTTATTTTGGAGAGGATGCCAATTTGGTAGCAGAGGTGATAGACAATACAACTGCCAGAGGAAGAACATTGCGCTTTTTATTCGAAGGAGATTATGTCGCTTTTCGTGCTAAATTAAATGCTTTGGGTAGTACACCCCTTCCTGATGAGATTCTAAAAGTGAGAGACCCGGAAGAGGAAGATCAGGAAAGATATCAAACATTGTACGCTAAAGTTGAGGGTGCTGTTGCAGCTCCCAGTGCAGGACTCCATTTCAGTAGAGAGCTGCTTTTGAAATGTGAGTTGAAAGGGATCGAGTTTATAAATATTACATTGCATCCGGGATTGGGAAATTTCAGAGAAATAGATGTTGAGGATTTAACAAAACACAAATTAGATTCAGAGCAAATGTTGATTACCCCGGAAGTAGCAGCTCAGATTAATGAAGCAAAAGAAAAGGAAAGACGAATCTGTGCTGTGGGAACAACCGTTGTGAAAGCACTGGAATCCTCACTATATCCAAATGGTAAAATCAAACCTTTTGATGGATGGACAAACAGATTTATATTTCCTCCCCATCAAGTAACTTCTACTGATGCACTAATTACTAATTTCCACCCTTCTGAAAGTCCCATGTTAATGATCGCAGCAGCTTTTGGAGGATACGATTTTGTAATGAAAGCATATAAGGAAGCAATTAAAGAAAAATATCGCTTCTATTCTTATGGGGATGCCATGTTAATCATATAAATAATTGAAATAAAAAAAGAAATAATGGCAAAATCTTACGAAGATTCCGGGGTCTCTCTTGAAGCAGGATATGAGTCAGTGAGAAGAATAAAGTCTCATATAGAGAGAACAAACAGACCCGGAGTGATGGGAGGTATTGGTAGTTTTGGTGGGATGTTTGACCTCGCTTCCCTTCATATCAAAGATCCAATTTTAGTTAGTGGTACTGATGGTGTAGGTACAAAATTGAAAATTGCATTTGCACTGGATAAGCATGATACGATTGGACAAGATGTGGTGGCTATGTGTGTCAATGATGTCCTCGCTCAAGGAGCACAACCTCTCTTTTTCCTGGATTATATTGCAGTGGGGAAAAATGATCCGGCTCAAATTGAACAGATCGTGAAAGGAGTAGCTGACGGATGTCAATTGGCAAATTGTGCATTGATTGGGGGTGAAACAGCTGAAATGCCCGACATGTACCAATTAGGAGAATATGATATTGCCGGTTTTACCGTAGGGGTGGTCGAAAGAGCTAAACTGATAAATGGGTCTAAAGTGAAATCGGGTGACCTGATTATCGGTCTTCTTTCCTCCGGTGTGCATTCCAATGGTTTTTCCCTGGTCAGAAAAATAGTACAAAAAGATAATCAACTGGATCTGAATCAATTTTATCCTGAGTTGAATGGGAAGTTGGGTGAGGTTTTACTAACCCCCACCAGAATCTATGTTCAGCCCGTCGTTAAACTGTTGAAACAAGTTGATATACATGCTATTGCACACATTACAGGAGGTGGCTTTGATGAAAATATTCCCCGTGTACTTCCCGAGGGACTTGGCGTTGTGATTGAAGAGAAATCCTGGAATAAGCCTCCTATTTTTGATTTCCTTAAAAAAATGGGGGGATTAAATCATCGCGAGATGTTCAATGTGTTCAATATGGGGATAGGAATGATCCTGGTTGTCGATCCTAAAGATAGAGAACAAACCATTTCTTTACTTCAAGAAGGTGGAGAAAAACCTGTTGTAATAGGAAAAATTACTGATCAACCCGCTATAAACTTGATCCTCAATGAGTAAAAAACTGCCTAACATTTCGGTTTTTGCAAGTGGATCCGGAAC
>DIRT01000043.1:8569-13482 GCA_002427605.1 Bacteroidales bacterium UBA5429
CTTTTGGTTTGTGATAAACCGGATGCTTTTGTTTTGCAAAGAGCCGAAAAAGAGGGAATCACCACCTTTGTTTTTGAACCTAAAAAATTTGTCAGCAAAGCACATTATGAGCAACAAATTCTGATGGAGTTGCGAAAATATGAAGTGGAGTGGATCTTTTTGGCAGGTTACATGAGAATTATTGGTCGGACACTCTTAAATGCTTATCCCGAAAAAATAGTGAATATCCATCCGGCACTCCTCCCGGCTTTTCCCGGAGCCAATGGAATTCAGGATGCTTACCAATATGGCGTTAAAGTTTTTGGCGTCACGGTCCATTTTGTAGATGAAGGTGTGGATACAGGAAAAATTATTGATCAGGATTCATTTAAAATTTGGGGTTCAGAATCTCTGGAAGAGGTTGAAAATCAAATACATAAGATAGAGTACGAGATTTACCCAAGGGTGATTGCGAAACTTTTATCCAAATCGAGATAAATCCAATTTTTTTATTATCTTTGCAGATTGAACTTTATTGTAATTTAATTAATAATAGATAGATACTATGAAAGAAACAATTTTCAAAAGTGTACATGAGCAATTAGGCGCTAAAATGGTCGAATTTGCCGGGTTTTATATGCCCATACAATATGAAGGCTTATCAATAGAACATAAGCATGTCAGATCTAAAGTAGGCGTTTTTGATGTTTCTCACATGGGAGAAATTTATGTAAAAGGACCTAAAGCAGTGCCCTATTTGCAATATATAACATCCAACGATGTGGCTGCGTTAACTCCCGGTAAAATACAATACTCTTGCTATCCCAATGGTAAAGGTGGAATCGTAGATGACTTTTTATTATACTGCATGGGTGAAGAAGAGTATTTGTTGGTGGTGAATGCTGCAAATATTGATAAAGATTGGGAATTTATGACTCGTCATAATGAAAAATTTGGTGCTATTATTGAAAATAGATCCAATGAGATTTCTCAATTGGCAGTACAAGGTCCCTTGGCATTGAAAACAATCCAAAAATTGACAGATACCAATCTGGAAGAGATGCCCTATTATACCCATAAAACGGTTACATTGGCAGGAATCCCAAATATATTGCTCTCTATTACAGGTTATACCGGATCAGGCGGTTGTGAAATCTATTTTCCTAATGAAGTAGGTCACACGATTTGGAATGCCGTATTTGAAGCAGGTGCTGAATTTGACATTAAACCAATCGGTTTGGGTGCAAGAGATACACTCCGCTTAGAGATGGGATTTTGCTTATATGGTCACGAAATTGATGATACTATTTCCCCGCTTGAAGCAGGGTTGGGATGGATTACAAAATTTGTTGATCATAAAGATTTTATCGACAAAGAGTATATGTTGAATATGAAAGCCGAAGGTTTGAAAAGAAAAATTGTAGGCTTTGAAATGATAGACAGAGCTATTCCTCGTATGGATTACGAAGTGTGTGATGAAAATGGAAATAAGATAGGTGTTGTTAGATCCGGAACTCAAGGACCATCTGTTCAAAAAGCGATTGGAACAGCAATGGTGAATATAGATTTTTCTAAAGTGGGAACCCCTCTATATATCAAAGTTAGAGAAAAATTGATGAAGGCAGAAGTGGTGAAATTTCCATTTTATAAAGGCTAAAAGAGAAGTAGATTGAATCAATATACACACAAAATCATGAAAAAGATTCTCTCATTATCATTGTTAGTGTTGATTCTTGCATCTCGTGGATTTGCACAGAGTCTTCCTAATTCCGGTTTTGAAAATTGGACAAATCCAACCACACCTGATGGATGGACTATTAAATATTCCGGGACATTAAATACATTATTACCCCTCAGTTTTGCATTTGGAGCTAAAACAACAGATGCTCACTCAGGAAGTTATGCTTTAAAAGTAACTCCCGCAATGATTGCCATTGGAGAAGGATTTACTTTGCCCGGTATTGTTCAATTGGGGACTGTAGGGACTTTCAATTTGGATATGAATGCAATGACTGATTTAATGAATCTGGATTTTACAAATCTGAATCTGGAAGATTTGATGCAGTTCAGAGAATTAGTAGCTACAGGATATCCTTTATCAGAAGCACCTTCTGAAGTGAAGTTTTGGTACAGATATTTACCCGATGGGAGTGATGAGGTGAGAATTTCTGTTATTGCAACTCAATGGAATAGTATGACCAATATCCCGGAAGTGGTGGCTTCAGGAACAACTACTATTTCAGAAGCTTCACATCAATACCAACAGATGAATGTAGCTATGAATCAATCCGGAGCATCACCGATTTGTGATACAATCAGAGTACTTATTACTGTGGGTGGACTCAATGCTTCTGTTTCATCAGAGTTCTATATCGATGATTTTTCGTTGAAATTTAATACCTGGGGAATCTCTGATCATTATGAGTCACGCTTATTGATCTACCCTAATCCGACAAAGCACTTCTTTAAAGTGGGAATGGTTGATGATCAGGTTGAAAATTATCTTGAAGTGTTAGATGGCTACGGCAAATTGGTTTTAAGAGCGGAAAATATTACTTTGAACGACCAAATTTCTACCTCAAATTTAACTCCGGGTGTTTATTTTGTTAGGTTAGTCCAAAATAACCGTGCTCTTTCTTCTAAATTAATCATAGAATAAAGTAGAAACTTTTTTAATACAATGGTAGGTAATCCCACTTTTTGGTTTGCACCACTTCATGGGATTACCTATTATTATATGCGAAATCCGCTATTTAACCATGCTCAGGGATTTGATATCGCAGTAGCTCCATTTATTCCGGCACAGTTGAAACATCAAATCAATCCTGCAAAATGGAAAGATTTACAGCATGACCGTAATCACCTAATTCCTGTAATTCCCCAGTTGATGGGCAATGAAGCACAACCTATGCTGGATACCATTGTGCAGTTAAAAGAAAAATTGGGCTATCACGCTGTGAACTGGAATTTAGGGTGTCCTATGAATCCCATAGTGCGTAAGAAAAGAGGATGCGGACTAATGCCTTATCCGGATAGAGTCGATGAGATTTTGGATCATATTTTTAATTCCACTTCCGTTCAGCTTTCTATAAAAATGCGCTTGGGAATGTTTGATTTAGAAGAGGGCTATAATTTAATTCAGGTGCTCAATCGTTATCCTATACAGTTTTTAATTATTCATTCTCGTTTAGGAATTCAACAATATGGGGGGATGGTAAACTGGAGCGCTTTAGAACATTTAATAGCTCATACGGGTCATAAAATAGTCTATAATGGAGATCTCTTTGATATTGACACTTTTAGACAATTACAAGCAACTTATCCAAATATTCACCACTGGATGATTGGCAGAGGAGCATTGAGAAATCCCTTCTTAGTTGAAGAGTTAAAACTGGGAAAACCGATCGATTCCGAAATCAAAATGAAGCGTTTTCAAGTCTATTATGCGGAGTTGGAAAGCTCACTTTTTCAACTGAGAACAGAGCAAACAGCTTTACCTAAACTGAAAGAGTTATGGCACTATTTTGCCCATTTTTTTAATCTGAATGAGGAACAATTACTGGATTTACTGAGAGTGAAACATATCGATGAATTTAAAAATAAAACCTATTCCATAGTTTGGAACCCTAATATATAATTATGATCAATAATTTAACGGCTGATATCTTGCAACAAATATCCCATTCAAAAGCGAATTTTGAAACGGTAATAGATGGTAAAAATACGATGCTTTTTACTCTAAAAAACAGCAATGGGATGGTGGTCACTTTAACCGATCAAAATGAGTTGATTCTGGAATATCAGGCTTCTACAGATAAAATAACCCATATTAATCTGACTAATCATACTTATTTTAATTTAAAAGGGGAGGGGAATGGGGATATTTTAAATCACCATTTGTTCATCAATGCCGACCACTATACCCCCATCATTGATCATAGGATGATTCCAACAGGAGAAATAGCAGAGCTCGAAGGCACTCCTTTGGATTTTCGAAAACCTCAACGGATAGGAGATCGTATTCATGCTGATGATTTTCAGTTAAAATGGGCACATGGCTACGATATACTCCGGACTTTGTCTGGAAACTCAACATTTTCCAAATTCACCTAATCAACCCAATTTCCCTACAACATTGCTTTATCCTAACCAACAATTTAGTTCAATATCACTTTTTAAATTTTTGAATAAATAAAAATATTGTTATTTTTATTTATTTGATAATTAGTGTTTTAAAAATAAAATTAAACTTTAGGTCAGAATAAGTTGAAAACTTAAAAAAAAAGTAGTATTTTCGCCCTCTGAATTGTATAGTAAAAAAACAGAAGAAATTATATATCATTTAAAAAAACAAGTTATGAAAAAAATCTTACTTTTTTTGATGTCAATTTTGATGTCATTTCAGCTTTTTTCACAGGCTGAATTTCAAGTTGGAAGTGGAACAACAATTTGGTATGATCCGCTGCCAGGTTTTTATGGCTGGAACAGAAGTGCCTATCTGTATAAGGCAGATGAAATAGGTGTTAGTGGACCTATTTCAGCCATTGCTTTCGAAATATCATCTCCATCCAGTGGATCCACTGCTAAGATGAAAATCTATTTGGTGGAGACTTCAATGACAGCTATGCCCGCACTTTCTGCAACCAATTGGAATGCATTGAAAACAGGGGCTACCCAAGTGTATGAAAATAATGCTTTGGCTTCCGCTCCGGCTGGTTGGAAAACATTTACGTTTGATACCCCATTTACCTATTCAGGAACCAGTAACTTAATAGTGTTGATAGAGGGAGAAGGTTGTAGTACTTCCGGAGATTGTCGTACTGACTGTTATAACCACGATGCTCCCGCAACGCATTGGTATTTCCGTAAAGATACTTCAGCTCCGGATGACACTGCTCCTTCTACAAGTGCGACAGGACAGGAAGGTAAGCGAG
>DIRT01000043.1:13687-22716 GCA_002427605.1 Bacteroidales bacterium UBA5429
TAGCTGTAAGTAATATTACTTCAAGTTCTGCTGATATTACATGGAATACTCATGCAACAGGACTTTGGTGGGAAGTCCAATATAAGAAAAACAGTGATACGCTATGGAGTACTGAAGATATGGTGTATATGGGTGAGTACTCACTTGGATATTTAGACCCTCAAACAGCTTATGATGTGAGAGTAAAAACACAATGTGATACTAATGAAAGTTCGTGGGTTATGCAATCTTTTATGACGAATTGTGCTCCGATTACATCATTACCTTGGACTGAGAATTTTGATACTTATGGTACAACGTCGGGTACATTCCCACCATGCTGGTTTAGACCGGTTCTAAATACTACAACACCCTATCCTTCTATTGTAAGTGCATATTCAGTTAGTTCTCCGGCAAGTTTGAGATTCCAATCATCTTCTGCAACTAACCCAACTTATGCCATTACACCACAATTAGATTTTGATATCAATACCTTAGCGGTTACTTTTCAGTTGAAAGCTGAACATATAAGTAATTCGGGAGTAATGCATGTGGGTGTGATGTCTGATCCTAGTGATACCTCTACTTTTGAATTAGTACGGGTTATTACTCCGGCTGATAATCAATTTTATGAGTATGAAGTGGTATTTACAAATACAACTTTAGCAGGAGTCGGAAATTATATTGCTTTTAAGCATGTTACAAATAATTCAGCATATTATTATTGGCTAGATGATGTTGTAGTTGATTATACCCCTGCTTGTCCTAGAGTCTCAGATTTGGATATTACTGCAGGATTGAATCAATTGGAAGTAGATTGGGTAGAACATGGTAATGCTACGGAATGGATTGTAGAGTATAAGAAAGTAACAGATACCATCTGGACAGAGGAGTATGCCTCAGACCGTCCTTATGTAATTAACAACTTAGATCATTCAACTCTTTACATGGTTCGCGTTAAGGCAAGTTGCGGAACTACATCAAGTCAATTTTCGATACCAATAACTTGTGCGACACTTTGCGGACAAATTGAAAATTTACCTTTGAGTGAAAGTTTTGATATTTATGGTACTGGAAGTTCAGCTTTTCCAATCTGTTGGAGTAAAATTTCCTATAGTACTACCTATCCCTACATATCCTCAACTTATAGTAGTTCCTCTCCCGGTTCAATCTATTTCTATACATATGGCGAAACTGCATACAACTATCTCATTACACCTGAGTTCTCTTCATCCATTGCTATCAATACATTATCTGCGTATTTCAAATTGTATAAAACTTCAGCATCTTACAGTATTGATGTAGGAGTTATGTCGGATCCTCAGGATACAACAACTTTTAACTTGATAACCACTCTTACTCCTACAACAACCAGCACATGGGAACTCTTTTCTGTAGATTTTGCATCTTATACAGGGACAGGTCAATATATTGCTTTTAGAGTCTTAGGTTCATCGTCTGCTTCTAATGTTATGTATATGGATGATTTACAGATTCTATTGACTCCTTCTTGTGATATTCCAACCGGTTTAGAAAGAGTTAGTGCTGATCAAAATAGTATAACAATAGATTGGGATGGAGAGGATGATGCCAATGTTCTTTCCTGGAATGTTTTCTATAGACCGGTTGATGCTACAGATTGGCAAACAGTTGAAGCATTTTATCACCCCTATACCATTACAGGTCTGGAACCAAATCAGGTGTACAAAATAATGATTTCTGCAAACTGTTTGGAAACAGGTACTACTTATCCATCAGGTACGATCAACGTAGGTATGCCTTGTATTTCAATCAATACATTCCCATGGAGCGAAGGATTTGAAGATGTTTGGTATGTAGCTTATGGACTGAATACAGGTACTCACCCATGGTGTTGGACTAATATTAATGGGGGAACATCGGCCGGATTATGGCGTAAAACAACCACTTCCAGCTACGTTCATACCGGCAATGGTGCATTGCAAATGTATAGTGGATCTACTTCTGCCGGACTTCATGGTGACTGGTTTATTTCTCCGGTACTATCATTAACCGGAAATGAACGATTGAGTTTCTGGGCTAAAGGATACTCAACTTACACAGATATCCTTTCAGTTAAGATTTTTGATGCTTCATTGGGTGCAGTGAGTACAGAATCAGATACAACAGATTTTGTTGATTTGATGCCTAATACTGTTATTCCTGCTTCTGAATGGACACAGTATGAATTGCTTTTGAGTCAATATGTTGGGGATTATCAAATTGCTTTTGTAAGAAATACACCGGGAGGATACTATTTGAATATTGACGATGTTTTGGTTGAACCTATTCCTGATTGTGCAAGACCTGCTAATGTTGTAGTGACTGAAATTACTAACAATAGTGCAGAGATCGATTTTGTACCTGCAAATCAAAACTCATCAGCTTGGTATCTCTATTATAAACCTCAAACATCAACCGAATGGGATTCAGTATATATAAACTATTATCCTTATGTTTTAGAGGGATTATCTCCAAATCAAGACTATCAGTTCTATTTGAGAACAGACTGTGGGGCAGAATTATCACTACCTACTCAAATGCAGAGTTTTACTACATTCTGTGATCCTATTCCATCCTTTCCATGGACTGAAAATTTTGATACTTATGGTACAACGTCGGGTACATTCCCACCATGCTGGTTTAGACCGGTTCTAAATACTACAACACCTTATCCTTCTATAGTAACTGCACATTCAGTTAGTTCTCCTGCAAGCTTAAGATTCCAATCAGCTTCTGAATCAGTACCAACTTATGCTATTACTCCGCAATTGGATGCTGATATCAATACGCTGATGGTTACTTTCCAACTGAAAGCTGAAAGTACAACCAGTTCGGGAACTATGCACGTGGGTGTGATGTCCAATCCTTATGATCCATCAACCTTTGAATTAGTTCAAATTATTACTCCAACCGGTACAACTTTCGAAGAGCATGAAGTGATGTTTTCAAATACAACTTTAACCGGAACAGGAAATTATATCGCTTTCAAACACGTTACCAACTCTTCAAGTTGGTTTTATTGGTTGGATGATGTTGTGGTTGACTTCATGCCTGATTGTCCCAAACCTTCAGATTTAGCTATAGTTTCTATTGCAAGTGATCAGGTAGAAGTGGGATGGGCAGAAAATGGTTCTGCTACCAGCTGGACATTTGAGTATAAAAAAGTAACGGATACTACTTGGACAGTGGACTACGTATATGATAATCCTTATACAATTTATAATTTAGATCCTCAAACTGAATATGAGGTTCGTGTTAAGTCAGATTGTGGTACAGAAGAGAGTGAATATTCACCCATATTGACTGTTACTACCCCTTGTCCGGCAGTTGAAACATTCCCTTACACTGAGAATTTTGATACTTATGGTACAACAGCAGGGACATTCCCACCATGCTGGTTTAGACCGGTTCTCAATACTTCAACACCCTATCCTTCTATTGTAACTGTAAATAATACACCTCCGGGAAGCTTGAGATTCCAGTCAGCTTCTGCTTCACAACCCACTTTTGCTATTACACCACAATTGGATGCTGATATCAATACTCTTATGATTACATTCCAATTGAGAGCTGAAAGTACAACTAGTTCAGGAGTTATGCATGTAGGTGTGATGTCTAATCCTTACGATACAACTACTTTTGAATTAGTTCAAATTATTACTCCTACCAATACCAGTTTCCAAGAGTATGAAATTATGTTCTCAAATACTACATTAACAGGAACAGGAAATTATATCGCTTTCAAGCATGTTACTAATGCTAATAACTACTATTATTGGTTGGATGATGTTGTGGTTGACTTCATGCCTGATTGTCCCAAACCTACAATGCTAACAGCAGTTTCCGTGGATGAAGATGAGATAGAAGTACAATGGCAAGAAAATGGTTTCGCTTCAAGTTGGATTGTTGAGTATAAAAAAGTAACGGATACTACCTGGACCGTGGACTACGTATATGATAATCCTTATACAATTTATAGTTTAGAGCCATCAACATCATATGAGATTCGTATTAAGGCGGATTGTGGTGCCGAAGAGAGTGATTATTCTTCAGTATTGAATGCCATGACTGCTTGTGGATCCATTACTACTTTACCATGGAGTGAGAATTTTGATACTTATGGTACAACAGCAGGGACATTCCCAACTTGTTGGTTCAGACCGGTTCTCAATACTACAACACCTTATCCTTCTATAGTAACTGCACATTCAGTTAGTTCTCCTGCAAGCTTAAGATTCCAATCTGCTTCCGCAACGGTACCAACTTATGCTATTACACCACAATTGGATGCAGATATCAATACACTGATGGTTACATTCCAATTGAAAGCTGAAAATACAACCAATTCAGGAGTTATGCACGTGGGTGTGATGTCCAATCCTTATGATCCATCAACCTTTGAATTAGTTCAAATTATTACTCCAACCGGTACAACTTTCGAAGAGCATGAAGTGATGTTTTCAAATACAACTTTAACCGGAACCGGGAACTATATTGCTTTCAAACACGTTACCAACTCTTCAATTTACTTTTATTGGTTAGATGATGTTGTGGTTGACCTCATTCCTTCTTGTCCAAGACCGGCAGACTTGACTGCCTCTAACGTAACACAAACCTCGTTGGATTTGGGTTGGGTTGAGTTTGGTACGGCTACTGCTTGGGAAGTAGAATATGGAGAAACAGGTTTCACTCAAGGTACCGGTACTATCCTTGCTGCTGCAACTAATCCTGTTTCAATTACCGGATTGACAGAATCAACATGTTATGATTTTTATGTAAGAGCTGTTTGTGCTCCCGGAGATGAAAGCGATTGGTCTAACATGGCAACCTTCTGTACTTCTCAAACTCCTGTTAATGTGCCGTTTACAATAGACTTTGAAACTGCATCAGGATTTACTTTTGCAAATAATACTTCAGGAAATAATTGGTACATTGGTAGTGCAGCGGATGTAAATAATACAACCGGTGGTAGCAATGGATTGTACATTTCTGATGATAATGGAGTAACCAATGCATATTCTAACACATCAGCTGTAGTTTGGGCGTTTAGAGATATTTACTTCACTCCTTCTACAGATGATTATACTTTAACCTTTGACTGGAAGTGTCGTGGTGAAAGTACATATGATTACTTTAATGTGTATATTGGGGCACCTGTAATGCCTGTTGCTGCTACTACCAGTACTATCACAGCACCAGCCGGTGCAACTGCGTTGGGTACTATCATTAATCAGCAGCAAACATGGCAGACTGAAACCTATACGTTACCCGCAGCTACTTATTCAGGTCAAACAATGAGACTCTATTTTGCTTGGAGGAATGATGGTGGTTTATCTTACCAACCTCCTGCAGCGATTGATAATATTGCAGTTATTACTGCAGCACCTCCTTGTGTTACTCCAACTAACTTACAGGTGATCAATATAACAGATCAGTCAGCAACAGCTACCTGGACTGCAGGCGGAACTGAAACCTCATGGCAAGTGGATTACAAGTTGGTATCGGCTACTAACTGGACAACCGGTACAGCTACTACAACCTCATTTACCATGACCGGATTACAAAGTAATTCTGATTATCATGTGAGAGTAAAAGCGATCTGTACAGGTGGAGAGAGTGCGTTTACCGACTTAGTTCCTTTCACTACCGGTGGTACTGCAACATATACAATTACCGCTACAGCCGGTCCTAACGGAACGATTACTCCTTCCGGTGCCGTTACAGTTAATGAAGGTGGATCTCAAACTTTCACCTTTACTCCAGCTGAAGGTTATCAAATTAATAGCGTATTGGTAGATAATGTGGCACAAACACCTGTTCCTACCTCCTACACATTTGAGAATGTTCAAGCCAATCATACTATTCATGTTGACTTCACAGTGGGTATTAATGAAAATGAATTGTCAAGATATGTAACACTTTATCCTAATCCAACCCAATCTTTCATCGACTTGAAGTTAGATAAGGATTATTTAGGAGCAACTGAGTGTCATATATATGATATGTATGGTAAGTTAATGCGTATTATGCCAATTGAAGAAGAGATCACAACTATTGATGTGAGCGATTTTGCAGCAGGTGTTTACTTTGTACGCTTAACTACAGAACAAGGTCAGGTATCTAAACGCTTTGTAAAACAATAAGGCTTTGATCTGATATACAACGAATTCAAAGGGCTGTTTCATCACGGAATGGCCCTTTTTTCATTTCGGATTTCGGAATTTTGACGATTGTTTATTACGCCTTACGCCTTCCGTTTCTGCCTTTATTTCTAATTTCATATTACTTATTTGGTATTAAAAAAAATGGGGGGCAGAAAAACCTTCACTATCTAGTTATTTCATATCCCCACTCTCCATTTCATACCTTTTTGAATATGTGTGATCCAATTACGAATTACGAATTACGATGAGCAAAAGTCAATTCTAAATTTATTCATTCCGAAATCCGAAATCCGAAATAAAATTCTCTAAAAGGTCCAACATTCCAGAGTGGGGTGGTGGAATAATACAAGAGATACCTCAAATCCTGCCCCCTTTTATTTTTATTTCATAAAAAAAGAAAAGTTATAAAATGCGAATTCTCTAAGAATTTTGAGTCTAAATAGTTTTTTTTTTCATTTTTCAAAAAATAATTGGATTTTTATAAAAAAAAATAGTATATTCGCCCTGTGAAGTTTGAGATAAAGAGGCGAAATTATCTATCAACTAAAAAAAACGAGTTATGAAAAGATGTTTACTTTTTTTGATGTCAATTTTGATGTCGTTTCAGTTTTTAGCAAAAGCTGAAGTTCCTATTGGACACGGAATATCCGATATTTCGGCTACCAATTCCGTGACCGTATCTACGTTTCCCTGGACTGAGAATTTTGATACCTACAGTGCAGGAACATTTCCTACTGATTGGTTTAGACCGGTTGAAAATGTATATAATTCAACGACCTTTCCTTCAGTTGTGTCTTCAAGTTCATATTCAGTGAGTACCCCGGCAAGCTTGAAATTTCAATCAGCTTCTGCCTCAGAACCCACCTATGCAGTTACGCCCCAAATGGATGCGGATATCCATACCTTAATGGTTACTTTTCAACTGATGCGTGAAGGTTCCTTTTCAGGAGTTATACATGTGGGTGTGATGTCTGATCCGAATGATACATCTACTTTTGAATTGGTTCAGGTTATAGATCCGACCGATGAGGATTATCATGAGTATGAAGTGTTTTTTTCAAACACAACTTTAACCGGAACAGGAAATTATATTGCTTTTAAGCATGTTACTAATTCATACAATTGGTATTATTGGTTGGATGATGTGGTAGTAGATCTGATTCCTTCTTGTCCCAAACCAACAAATTTAGCGCTAGTTTTAGGTGGAACAGATCAACTAGAAATAGGATGGCAAGAAAATGGTACTGCTACGAGTTGGATTGTTGAATACAGAAAAGCGATTGATACTACCTGGATAGTGGAATCCGTTTCTACCAATCCTTATACAATCAATAACTTAGATCCTCAAACTGTATATAGGATTCGTGTTAAGTCAAACTGTGGAACTGAGGAGAGTGATTATTCACCGATATTGAGTGCTATGACTGATTGTGTACCCATCACAAGCGTACCATGGAGTGATTTTTTCGACACTTATGGAACAGGATCTACGGTTTTTCCACCCTGTTGGACAAGAACAACAACTTATGCAGACCGACCTTATGTTTCAAGTACTCATTACTCAGCTCCCGGATCGCTCTATTTTTATGCAGGTACATCCGGGACTTACAATATTGCAGCTACACCCGAGTTTGATACATCTATTCCTATCAACACCTTGCAAGCTCTTTTTAGGTATAGAACAACTTATGCCACTGATACACTCTTTGTTGGTGTGATGACAGATCCTACAGATGCTTCTACTTTTGAGCAGATAGCTTTATTTACCAATCCTACTACCTCAACATGGTATGAAAAAGAGGTTTCTTTTACCGGCTATACGGGAACCGGGCAATATATTGCCTTTATGGTTCGCTATAGCTCTACTTATACCTACGGTTATCTTGATAATTTAGAAATTGATCTCTATTCTCCTTGTGTAAGACCTACTCAAGTACATGTAGTTTCAGCTGCAACAGATGAGTTGGAGATAGGTTGGACTGAAAATGGTAATGCTACCAGTTGGGTTGTTGAGTATAAAAAAGTAACGGATACTGATTGGTTGGAGGATTTTACTTTTACAAATCCTCATACACTTATAAATTTGGATCTCGGAACACATTATTTGGTTCGTGTTAGGGCAGAGTGTGGTACAGAAGTCAGTACACTACCACAAACTATTGTTGCAACTACCGAATGTTTACCTGTTGAGACTATTCCATGGACTGAAAGTTTTGAAAATCTACCTGCAGCCAATTACTTGCCTCCTTGCTGGGCAGCTACAAACTTGGGAAGCTATACCAATACCCAAAATATGAATTATACTTCATATAATAGATTTGCCCATACCGGATTAGGAGCTGCTTATTTTAGATACGGATGTAATGACCGTTTCTTTACTCCGGGTATTCAATTGCAAGCCGGTATTTCATATGAGTTTTCATTCTGGTATATTACTGATGGCTACAATGGATGGGAAACTTTAGAGTCTGGAGTTTATTCAGCTCAAACTCCATCAGCCTTACTGTTCACTATTGCTTCTGTTTCTTCATTTAACAATATGACATACCAAAAGTTAACCGGTTACTTTACTCCTGCAACGGATGGCGTTTACTATTTTGGAGTTTATTGCAAGTCCAGTACTTCGCCAAACTATCTAACTCTTGATGACTTTTCATTGGATTTAGCTCCTGATTGTATACCAACTACTCAGTTACAGGTTTCTGAGATTACAGGTAGCTCTGCTTATTTAACATGGGCACCTGCCGGAACTCCTGATTACTTCTCTATAGCTATAGAGGATTTATCAACTCAGACAGTGACTTATGAAACAACCAGTAACTATGAATTCGTATTGACCGGATTGAATGAAATGACTAACTATTC
>DIRT01000043.1:22924-26333 GCA_002427605.1 Bacteroidales bacterium UBA5429
GTATGTACCGGAGAGGAAGGTATTGGAGAAACTATTCAATTCAGAACTGTATGTTTTGAAGGAGGTGATATTATTGTTGGAACACCCAGTTCGACAAACAATACAAATGGGCAATACTTGCCGACATATACTTTATATAATTATTGTTTGACAGAACAGATTTATGAAGCTGCTGAAATGTCCGATGTAGGTGATTCCATTTATGGATTGGCTTTCCAATATTTTTTTGCTACTAACTTAACTAGGAATATAGAAATCTACTTGGGACACACTAATAAATCAACCTTTAGTGGAGTTTCTGATGCCGTTCCGGGGTCATCCTTAACCATGGTTTACCAAGGTAATGTTACATGGACTAATACCAATCCGGATTATTGGATGGAATTTACTTTTACCAATCCATTCCCATACAGCTCTGACAGTAACCTGGTGGTTGTAGTTAGAGATATGACTGGTTCCTGGACTTCTTCTGAATCGAAGTTTAGAACTCATACTACAACAGGAACTAAAGCAATCTATTTCTATCAAGATGGTGGAGCTATTTCTCTAACATCCCCATCTGCATCGAATACCGGTGCTGTTACAAGTCGAAATAATATTAAATTTATGGGTGAATGTAACCAGGTTACCTGTGTTAAACCTAATATTATCCTTACCGATATTGATGTAACTTCTGCAACCATGACTATTGTTCCCGGTATGTATGAAACTTCCTGGGAAGGAGAGTATAAGGAAATCAGCGACACTACTTGGACTTCATTGGGTATAATTTCAGATAACAGCTACATGTTGGATAATTTAACTGACAATACGACTTACCAATTTAGATTGCGTTCAGATTGTGGCGGTGGAGATTATAGTAGCTGGAAAGTAATTTCATTTACCACAGATTGCGGCGTTATTGATCAGTTGCCTTTTGTTGACAACTTTGATACTTATGGTACAGGTACCACAATTTTCCCAACTTGCTGGACAAGAACAACAACTGTTACTGACAGACCTAATATATCTACCACTAACTTTTCATCTCCCGGATCACTCTATTTTTACGCGGGTAGTTCAGGCAGCTATAATATTGCAGCTACACCAGAGTTTGATGAATCTATTCAAATCAATACACTTTATGCAACATTTAAATATAGAACTTCTTATGCTACTGATTCACTCTTTATAGGTGTGATGACAGATCCTTCCAATGCTGCTACTTTTGAACAAGTCGCTTATGTTACAAATAGCTCAACTAACACATGGTATGACAAAGAGGTTTACTTTACTAACTACCAAGGAACCGGACAATATATTGCATTTAAGGCACGCTATGGCACTACTTATGTTTACGGTTATCTTGATAATGTAACTATAGATCTTGCTCCTACTTGTCCTAAACCTACAATGTTAGCAGCGGTTACTGTGGAAGAAGATGAGATAGAAGTTCAATGGCAGGAAAATGGTACTGCTACGAGTTGGTATTTGCAATACAAAAAAACATCTGATCTTACTTGGACTGAGGAGTTAGCATATACCAATCCTTATACAATTCAAAATTTGGAAGCTTCAACTACATACATGATCCGTGTTAAGTCAGATTGTAGTGGTGAAGAGAGTGATTTTTCGGAAGTTTTGAATGTTTCGACTGATTGCGGTGCAATTGCAACTTTCCCATGGTCAGAGAGTTTTGATGTGTATGGCACAGGATCAGGTGTATTCCCACCCTGCTGGTTTAGACCGGTTCTAAATACTACAACACCTTTCCCATCTATTGTAAGTGGAAGTTCATATGTAGTGAGTTCTCCCGGAAGTTTGAAATTCCAATCAGCTTCTTCGTCTCAACCAACTTATGCTATTACACCACCTATGGATGTAGAACTCAATACATTGATGGTTACATTCCAGTTGAGAGCTGAAAGTACAAGTAGTTCAGGAACTATGCAGGTGGGTGTAATGTCAGATCCGGATGATTTGACTACTTTTGAATTGGTTCAAACTATTACCCCAACCAATACAAGCTTCCAACAGTATGAAATTATGTTGGATGATATAGCTTTAACCGGAACAGGAAATTATATTGCTTTCAGACATATTACTAATGCCAGTAACTATTTTTACTGGTTAGATGATGTTGTAGTTGATGTTATTCCTACCTGTTTCAAACCAACCAACTTAGCGGTTCTTTCCAGTGATATAGATCAATTAGAAGTGGGTTGGACAGAAAATAATAGTGCTACAATCTGGAATGTTCAATACAAGAAAGTATCTGATAATACTTGGGAGGAAGAGCTTGTTTATGACAATCCTTATACAATTATGAATTTGGATCCGGCAACAGACTATATGATTCGCGTTCAGTCAGATTGTGGATTAGGTGATATAAGTGCATTTTCAGATATTTTGATTGGTACTACCGATTGTGTACCTTTTGATGTAATTCCATGGACAGAGAGCTTTGAAGACTTGACAGCGGTTAATACTTTACCTCCATGTTGGGCAGCTACAAACCTTGGAAGCTATACCCACACGCAAATTACTAATTACGGCTCCTATAATAGAAATGCCCGTACCGGAACGGCAGCTGCTTACTTTAGTTATAGTGCTAATGACCGTTTCTTTACTCCGGGCTTCCAATTACAAGGCGGTGTATCTTATGAGTTCTCTTTCTGGTATGTTACTGATGATTACGATGGATGGAATTCTCTAGAAGCGCAAGTATATTCAGCTCAATCTCCATCAGCTTTGTTGTATACAATAGGTTCCGCAACTGGAATAAATAATACGACTTATCAAAAGTTGACTGCATACTTTACTCCTACAGATGATGGAGTTTACTATTTTGGGGCTTATTGCCAGGCTTCCGGATCACCATGGTATTTAACTATAGATGATTTCTCGTTGGATTTAGCTCCGGATTGTCTACCATTGACTCAACTTGAAGTTTCTAACATTACAGGTAGTTCTGCTTATGTAACGTGGGCTCCTGCAGGAACTCCGGATTATTTTACTGTTGAAATAGAGGATCTATCTACTCAGGCAGTGGTTTATGAAACAACCAATAACTATGAATTTATATTGTCTGGATTGAATGAGTTGACCAACTATTCTGTTACTGTATATCCTGTTTGTAATGGACAGGATGGTACCGGAGAGACCGTTCAATTTAGAACTACCTGTTATGATGGAGGTGATATTATTGTTGGTACTCCTAGTGCAAATACCAGTACTCATGGAGCCTATTTGCCAACATATACTTTCTATAATTATGCATTGTCAGAGCAGATTTATGAAGCTGTTGAGTTGAATGGTATAGGTGACTCTATTTATGGATTGGCTTTCCAATATTTTTTCAGCACCTCTCTGACCAGAAATATAGAAATCTACCTGGGACATACTAATAAAACAACCTTTACCGGAACTT
>DIRT01000004.1 GCA_002427605.1 Bacteroidales bacterium UBA5429
AACTTTGCCTGTTGAATCTATAAAGTTCTGGGAACGGCGCCTGAAGTTCTGGGAACGGTGCCTGAAGTTCTGGGAACGGCGCCTGAAGTTTTCGGAACGGTGCCTGAGGCTCTCGAAGGCACCGCTCCTGCTAACCTTTCAAAAACTAAGATAAATGAGTGAGTGGAAAAAAGTTAACTTGGGTGATTTAATTGAAGTAAAGCATGGCTTTGCATTCAAAGGTGCTTTTATTACTGATGAAGAAAATAAAAATATTCTTGTAACACCCGGGAACTTTCATATTGGCGGTGGCTTTAAAAACACAAAGTTCAAATATTATAATTCGGATGATTTTCCAAGTGAATGTATTTTAAATGAAGGAGATGTAGTTGTAACAATGACAGACCTTAGTAAAGATAGCGATACTCTTGGATATTCAGCGAAAATTCCTAAGATTGAAAATGTTAATTTTTTACATAATCAGCGAATTGGTCTTGTACAATTTAAGTCAAAAAATGCTGATAAAGATTTTCTTTATTGGTTGATGAGAACAAGAGATTACCAAGGTTTTATTGTAGGTAGTGCGAGTGGAACATCAATTATGCATACATCACCATCAAGAATAAAAGAATACGAATTTTCTCTTCCCCCTCTCTCCGAACAAAAATCCATCGCTTCCGTTCTTTCCAGTCTTGATGACAAAATAGACCTGCTTCACCGCCAAAATGCCACCCTCGAAAAAATGGCAGAAACGCTCTTTAGACAGTGGTTTGTAGAGCGATGTCCTGAGCCTGTTGAAGGGGAAGAAAAGGAGGAGTGGGAGGAAAAGCCATTAAGTTCAATTGCCAATTTTTTAAATGGGTTGGCGTGTCAAAAGTTTTTACCTAAGAACGACATAGATAAACTTCCTGTTTTAAAAATAAAGGAATTAAGAGAAGGATTTACAGAAAAATCCGATTGGGCAACGACTGATGTAAAACCTGAATATATCGTAAAGAATGGTGATGTAGTTTTTGCATGGTCAGCTTCACTAATGGTTAAAATTTGGGATGGACAAGATTGTATTCTAAACCAGCATTTATTTAAGGTTACATCTGACGTTTATCCAAAATGGTTTTACTATCTATGGTGCAAATATCATTTGGAAGAGTTTATTTCAATAGCAGTGAGTCATGCAACTACAATGGGACACATAAAAAGAAGGGATTTAGATGAAGCAATAGTGTTAGTACCTTCAACTAATAAACTGGAAGAGATGACCTTAATAGTAGAACCATTGATTGATAAAATTATAGAAAACAATAAGCAAATCCGCACTCTCACCTCATTGCGTAATACTTTTTTGCCCAAGTTAATGAGTGGGGAGGTGAGGGTGGAAATGTAGTAAAAAATGTAAAATATTGCCGTTTTTTAAATTGATACAAAATCGGCAATGCCGAATTAAGTTTAAAATGCCGAAAATTAAAATGACAAGAATCATATACAACACCACCAAATCCTAACTCTTCTCCGGAATAATCAAATGTTTGAATTTAATTCTCAAATTTTGCATAAAAAATGTATATTTTTAAAATAAAATCATATTATATTCGTTTTTATTTGTAATTTTGCAAAGTGTATAAAGAATACTTGAGATGATACAAGAAATCAAGATAAAAAACTTTTTATCTTTTAAAGAGGAAGTTACATTTAGCTTTGAAGCTACCAAAGACACTTTTGCTGAAGAGTATCAGGTGGTTGAGGTGACAAAAGGAGTACGACTATTGCGTTTTGCAATGGTCTATGGGGCAAATGCTTCAGGGAAATCAAACTTGTTGAATGTATTCCATTTTTTACATCAATTTTGGTTCTACAAACCGGATGATATGGACGAATCAACAGGTGTAATTCCTTTTAAGCTGGATAAAATTACAACCAATGAGCCATCCTCTTTTGAGTTAATCTTCTACGTCAACAGCACTAAATATTGGTATCAATTAGAATTAGACGAAAAGCAAGTCTATACGGAAAAATTGTTTTTCTACAAAACTGTCCAACCGACACTCCTGTTTCATAGGGAATTAATGGATGGACAATCTGTTATTAACTTTAACCCTGCGGCTGTTAAAGTAAGTTCTATAGTCAGGGAAAAAATTTCTGTGGAGTGTCTGAAAAATATGTCTTTCTTTGCAGCACGCGATAAAGTAAATGCTACTATCCCGGAGATTGATCTGGCTAAAGATTGGTTGAAAAAGCAAATTATGCCCGTTGTATCACCTCGGACTAGGATGTTTGAATATGCAGAAAAGCTAATGTTAGATAACAAGGAGATAAAATCTTATCTATTGAATTTTGTACGTGTTGCGGATTTTAATATCGCAGATATCACTACTAAAATTGAAAGAAGGGAAATCGCCCAAGACCTTTTTGATTTTCTTATCAATAGACCTGAAATAACAGAACAAGAAAAAGAAGAACTAAAAAAAGATCGCTTTGTACCCACAACTAAAACTGATTTTATTCACACTGTACATAATGAACGTGGGAAAGAGCAATACAATTTATCCGGAGAATTACAATCAGAAGGGACTAAAAGAATTTTTGGGTTAGAAGCTGCCATTTACGAGGCAATTCAAGATAATGGTGTCCTATTTGTTGATGAAGTGGAAACCTCCTTGCATCCACAATTGCTCAGATTTATTTTACTCAACTTCTTGCGAAAAGAATCTTCCCGGTCACAACTCTTAATCACAACTCATTATGATCCTTTGTTAAATGATATTGATGATATTTTCAGAAAAGACACTGTTTGGTTTACTGAAAAAACAAAATCTGGTCATACAGATGTCTATTCTTTGACTGATTTTAAAGGTTTGAACAGGCTTTCTTCCATACAAAAAGCCTACAACTACAGGAAATTTGGTGCATATCCTGAAATAGATTTATAGGTTATGGCAAGAAAAACAAAGAAAAGTCGCAGATTGAGGTCTTCTCCGATAGTAATTATTGGGGAAGGTCTTACTGAACAATATTATTTTTCACATCTTCGTTCTTTATACAATTTTAACTATACTATAAAACCTTATTTTTTTGGTACAACTTCATTAAAAGATATAGATAGAAAAGCCAGAGAAGTTATTACAGGTGGTGGAGTTGCCGTATGTGTATTTGACTCAGACGTTTCGGAACGTAACGAAAATGAAAAGAAAAAATTGGAACAACTTCGTAAAAAATATGAAAAAGAGAAAAATATCATTTTCTGTGATAGTTTGCCATCGATAGAGTTTTGGTTTTTACTACATTATTGCAATACTAATAGACACTTTAAAGACTCTAAGTCAGTTGAAAAAGGACTACGAAAATTTATTGTCCAATACGAAAAGAAAAAAGTTTTCTTAGAAAAAGAAAAATGGGTAGTTGACTTGTGTGCAGAGGAGAAAATGGAACTCGCTCAACAAAGAGCTAAACTATTTTCAAAGGAAAAAGGTTCCTATTCGAATATTTACAAAGTTTTTGAACAAATAACACTAAGGCAATGAACACCTTAACAGAATTTGATATAGAAAAGTTTGCAATTTCGTTGCTTGAAACCCTCGGTTACGAGTACCTCTATGCACCGAATATTGCTCCTGATAGCAAAACGCCTGAAAGGGAAAGCTTTGAGCAGGTTTTATTACTTGGTCGTTTGCAAATAGCTGTAAATCGTATCAATTCATCCATCCCTGCTGATGTACAAGTTGAAGCCATTAAAGAAATTCAACGTATTTCCTCACCTGAACTATTGGCTAATAATGAGACTTTTCATCGGCTTTTAACTGAAGGTATTCCTGTGTCAAAACGAGTAGATGGAGTAGAGCGTGGCGACCGTGTTTGGTTGATTGACTTTAAGAATCCGCACAACAATGAGTTTGTAGTTGTCAATCAGTTTACGGTAGTTGAGAACAATCAAAATAAACGTCCTGATATTGTATTGTTTGTCAATGGTATTCCATTGGTAATCATGGAGTTAAAAAATCCGGTAGATGAAAACGCTACTATTCACTCGGCATTTAAGCAGATAGAGACCTATAAATCGGTTATTCCGAATCTGTTTACTTACAATGGTTTTGTTGTTATCTCCGATGGTCTGGAAGCCAAAGCAGGTTCCATTTCGGCAGGTTTTACTCGCTACATGGCGTGGAAATCGATCGATGGAAAAGTTGAGGCATCGCACTTGGTAAGTCAGCTGGAGACGCTCATTTTGGGTATGCTCAACAAAGAAACGCTGATCGACCTAATCCGCCATTTTATTGTATTTGAAAAACAAAAACGAGAAGACACCGAGACGAAAATCACAACGATCACTACCGTGAAGAAATTGGCTGCATACCATCAATACTATGCTGTCAATCGTGCTGTGGAATCCACTCTTCGTGCTTCGGGCTTTCATTCTACTCCTCAGGAGGGAGTTGTGGAAGAATCTCCCGAAAGTTATGGTTTGCCGGGAGTGAAACAACAACCTGTGGGCGACCGTAAAGGGGGTGTGGTTTGGCATACACAAGGGAGTGGAAAGTCGCTATCCATGGTCTTTTATACGGGTAAAATCGTGTTGGCAATGAATAATCCTACCGTTGTGGTTATTACTGACCGTAACGATTTGGATGATCAGCTTTTCGATACGTTTGCAGCTTCGAAACAGTTATTGCGTCAAGATCCGGTACAAGCGGAAAATAGAAACCACCTTAAAGAACTCTTAAAAGTGGGTTCGGGGGGTGTGGTTTTTACAACCATTCAGAAATTTCAACCCGAAGAAGGCAATGTGTATGAATTGTTATCCGATCGGGAGAATATTGTAGTTATTGCCGATGAAGCACACCGTACCCAGTATGGATTCAAAGCCAAGACCATTGATGACAAAGATGAACAAGGCGATGTAATCGGTAAAAAGATAGTTTACGGTTTTGCAAAATATATGCGGGATGCATTGCCCAATGCAACCTATCTCGGCTTTACAGGAACACCCATTGAAAGTACCGATGTAAATACTCCTGCTGTATTCGGAAATTACGTGGATATCTATGATATTGCTCAAGCCGTTGATGATGGAGCAACTGTTCCGATCTATTATGAAAGTCGCCTGGCAAAAGTAAATTTGAGCGAAGAGGGTAGGAGATTGGTTGAAGAATTTGATGATGAGTTGGATCAGGAGGAATTGACGGAAACTCAGAAAGCAAAAGCCAAGTGGACGCAGCTGGAAGCTTTGGTAGGGAGTGAAAATCGAATTAACCAGATTGCAAATGATATCATCATGCACTTTGAGGAGCGCCAAAAGGTGATGGAAGGCAAAGCGATGATTGTCGCTATGAGTCGTCGTATTGCAGCCGATCTGTACGATGCCATCATTAAGCTCCGACCTGAATGGCATTCCGATGAATTGACAAAAGGTGTGATCAAAGTGGTCATGACTTCAGCCTCTTCCGATGGTCCGAAGATTGCAAAACACCATACAAATAAGGAAGAACGCCGCAAATTAGCCGAGCGCATGAGAGATCCGAATGATGAACTGAAATTGGTGATTGTTCGGGATATGTGGCTCACTGGTTTTGATGTGCCTTGTTTAAACACCATGTACATAGATAAACCTATGAAAGGACATAACCTGATGCAGGCAATTGCAAGGGTTAATCGTGTTTACAAAGACAAAAAGGGCGGTTTAATTGTGGATTATTTGGGTATCGCAGCCGATCTAAAAGAGGCACTCTCCTTCTATTCCGATGCCGGAGGTAAAGGAGATCCTACAATCCTACAAGAGGAGGCTGTTCAGATGATGTTGGAAAAACTGGAAGTAGTCTCACAAATGTTCCGGGAATCCTCCGGACAGGGTAGTTTCAACTATAGGGACTATTTCACCGCCGATACTTCCACAAAACTCTCAATCATACTGGGCGCTGAAGAGCATATTTTAGGCTTGGAAGATGGGAAGAAACGCTATATCAATGAGGTTACCGCATTGTCAAAAGCCTTCGCTATAGCTGTTCCTCACGACAAAGCTATGGATGTTAAAGATGAAATCTCTTTCTTTCAGGCAGTTAAAGCGCGTTTGGCAAAATTTGATAGCATCAGTTCAGGAAAAAGCGATGAGGAGCTCGAAACCACCATCCGTCAGGTAATTGACAAAGCATTGGTAACTGAAAAAGTAATTGATGTTTTTGATGCCGCAGGATTGAAAAAACCTGACATTTCGATACTTTCAGAGGAGTTTCTTATGGAACTGAAAGGAATGAAACATAAAAATATTGCTCTCGAAGTGTTGAAAAAATTACTCAACGATGAAATTAAATCGAGAGCCAAAAAGAACTTGGTTCAAAGTAAGACCTTAAAGGAAATGTTGGAAAATTCCATCAGAAAATATCACAACAAAATCCTTACGGCTGCCGAGGTGATTGAAGAACTGATAAACCTCAGCAAAGGCATCGTTGAAATGGACAAAGAGCCTGAAAAAATGGGGCTGACGGACTTTGAATATGCTTTTTATACTGCTGTTGCCGATAATGACAGTGCAAAAGAGTTGATGGGCAAAGAGAAATTGAGAGAGCTTGCCGTAGTACTCACAGAGTCTATCAGGAAGAATGCAACGATTGACTGGACAATCAAGGAAAGTGTAAAAGCAAAACTAAAAGTGTCTGTAAAGAGAATTTTAAGAAGATATGGCTATCCGCCCGATATGCAAAAATTGGCAACCGACACCGTATTAAAGCAAGCCGAATCGATTGCAAAAGAGCTGGCAAGTCAGTAAATCCCTACAACATCTCAATCCCTCTGATGACCACCTCTTTGCCTTCGGGTAAGCCTTCTAAAACTTCAATAAAGGAGTTATTCATATTGCCGACTTCGACTTTGGTCTTTTTGAGGTAGTATTTGTCGCCCTCTTTCTTTTCTAACACAAATACAAAGTATTTATCCTCCTCTTTTTGGAAAGCGCTGACAGGTAGGGCTTCAATTTCAAAATTGTCCACCATGATTTTGGCTTCGGCGTAGCTGTGATTGACCAATCGGCTTTTGTCAACATCCCCGATTTTTGCGATACATTCAATCGCCCGGGACTCAGGATTGATCGTTTTGCCTACAGTGATCAACGTGGCTTCAACACTTTGTGACCATCTTCCGCAGACATTGAACAGCACTTTTTGTCCTACTTTCAAGCGCATCAGATTTCTTTCAAAAACAGAAAGCTGCAACTGTAAGCTGTTGACATTCACCACTTCAGCCAGTTCATTTTGCATCTCCACATACTGCCCAATCACTGCACCGGTGGTGGTAATATGTCCGCTGATAGGCGCAACCACAGGGAATGAGGAGTAGATCTCTCCACTCTCAATCTGTGATGGATTGAGTCGTAACGCCTGGATACGGGCTTTCAGTGCATTATAAGTAACCAACGCAGTTTTGTAAACGGTTTCTGTTGCTTTCAACTCTTTTTCTGCGCCAATATTCTCTGCACGCAAAGCTTTTACTCTTTCGTAATCCAGTTTGGCTTGTTGATAATGGGCAGCCGCTTCAGCAAACTGCTGTTGCAGATCTAAAAAGTCACTGCCTGAAATGGTACAAACTACCTCTCCCTGACGCACATAATCGCCGATTTTAACCCGAAAACTCTCTACTTTCCCGGCAATGGGTGAACTGATCTTGGCAGTGCCATCAGCCGGAGCAGTAAGAAATCCTTTACAAGTGATTTCGTCAGTGAAACTTTGTAAACTCACTTCACCCAACATCATTCCGCTGGTTTCAAACTGTTCGGAAGTAATCTCGATGAGGTTCGCTCCCGCTGCTTCCGCCGCTTCATTTTCGTTATCCGCTTTCTTTCCACAAGAAAAGAAAAACAAGGCAGAAAGGGTATAGATTAATATTTTTTTCATAGGATTCTATATTTTTCGTTTATTTTCTATGTTGTTTTACTCCTTTTAAAGGTTATTCAATGGTTAAATAGTTGATATCCAATGCTATCCGATTGTATTCCAACAGTGCTTCGTAGTAATCCAATGTCAGACTTAAGGCATTCTCCATGCTGATGGCAAATTCGTAAAACCCGATCTCACCGGCTTCGTAACTTTTGGTGGCAGTATGGGCAATTTTTTCACTCAACTGCTTACCGGTATTGTTGTAAAATTCGATCGCTTTACGATACTTTTCCAACTCACTCTGTAAGCTGTTGTATTTAGCCTCCAGAATAATCAAGTTGTTTTGCAAAAGCAGTTCATTGGCTTGAGCAGCAAACTTACTCGCTTTGATTTTGGCACGCTGATCATTCCAGAAAAGCGGAATTCCAACACCCACCTCAAATCCATGATAGCCACGCGCATCAGTATATCGATTTGTTCCGTAGAAATAGCCTAATGTAATATCGGGAAGGAGTTGGTGCTGTTCAGATTTGGTGTTCAATTTCAGATATTGAGAGCGAAGTTGGTACTGTTGAATCTCCGGATTGCTCTGAAAATCAGGCTGATTCACAATAACTATGCCCATTTCACCATCCGCAATACGGAACTGCTCATCGCTCTGCATCAACGCTTTTAAATTGCTGTACGCGTTCTGAATCTCAATATTGATCTGGTTGATTTCCAACGCGATTTGCTCTCTCTTTGCCCGACTGTTCAGTCTGTCAAGTTGAGAAATATCTCCTAATTGCAACTGAATTTCGGACATGCTATTCAAGCGGGCATACAAACTGTCTATATGCGTGAAGTAGCGCCTTTTCCCCTCTAAGAATTGCACGGAATAGTACGCCGAAGCTACATTTTTCATCAGCAAAAATTGCTGCTTTTTAAGCTCATATTCAGCTATGTTGACCTCAAGATCTTCCATTTTATTTGAGTAGTAATAGGTCGTTGGGAAAGCAAATGATTGCTCTACACCCACAACATGCAGAGTATATCCCTTGTCATCCGGATTCATCTCGTCATAATTGTAGTAAACATTGGCTTTGTCTGCACTCATAAACGGTTTTGCCAGCGCTTTTCGTTCTTCAATTTTAAGATTATAAGCACCGATCTCCTTGTTGTTCTTCAATGCCACATCAATGCACTGTTCCAGTGTGTAGGCAGGCGACTGTGCAGCTACGGTTCCTGAAATCACTAACAAAAACGGAAGAATGAAATTTTTAGATTTTAATATTCTCACAATCTTATATTTTAAGCCTTCCTCATCATGGAAAATTTTGAAGAGCAAGGGCAGTACGATCATAGTCAATAGGGTAGAGGTGATCAATCCACCAATTACTACGGTTGCCAGCGGACGTTGTACTTCTGCACCGGCACCGGTAGAGATCGCCATCGGCAAGAAACCCATCGCAGCAGCCGAAGCGGTAAGCAGCACCGGACGAAGTCGGTCGGTGGTTCCTTTCATGACCAACTTATCCATGTCGGTCATGCCGCTTTTCTGCAAATCTTTCAGGTGTTCAATCAGCACAATTCCATTCAGCACGGCGACCCCGAACAGCGCAATAAATCCAATTCCTGCGGAAATACTGAACGGCATCCCGCGAATCCATAAAGAAACAATTCCACCCACTACAGCCAAAGGAACTGCAGTAAAAATCATGATGGTGTCCTTCAACGACTTAAAAGCAAAGTGCAGGAACACAAATATCAGTGCTAAAGCAATCGGCACGGCAATAGTTAGTCGTCTGGAAGCGTTCTGCAAGTTCTCAAACTGACCACCATAGTTGATGTAGTAGCCCGGATTGAGCTTCACTTTTTCACCCACAACCTTTTGAATATCATCTGCAACGGACTGCAAGTCGCGATTACGCACATTCACACCCACAACCACACAACGATGTGTGTTTTCACGACTAATTTTGGCAGGACCGGTTGTGTAATGGATATCAGCCAATTCACTCAAAGGTACTTGTGAGTTGTTGGGGAGCAACACCGGTAATCGACGAATGTTTTCGATATCAGTTCTGTGCGATTCCTGTAAACGAAGTACCAAGTCAAAGCGACGTTCTCCCTCAAAAACCGTTCCGGCAACTTCACCGCCGAATGCAGCAGAGAGGTAAGAATTCAATGTTTGGATATCAACCCCATAGTAAGCAATTCTGGAACGATTATAGGCAACATTCATCTGTGGTAATCCGGTGGTTTTTTCCAGAATTACATCGCTGGCACCTTCGATTCCTTCGACCAATCCCTTGATCTCTTCCCCTTTTTTACTCAAATAATCCAAATCATCACCAAAGATTTTTACTGCAATATCTGCACGAACCCCCGTAATCAACTCATTGAAACGCATCTCGATAGGTTGTGTAAACTCGTAGTCAATTCCGGGAATCACACTCAGTGCTTCTTTAAATTTGTCTGCCAATCCCTCCTTAGTTTTGGCTGTTGTCCACGTTTTTTTCGGTTTCAGCCGAATAATCATATCAATCTCTTCCATCGACATGGGGTCGGTCGGTACTTCCGCCGCCCCGATACGACACACTACTTTTTCTACTTCCGGGAAGTTATCCAAAAGGATATTCTCCATCTGTGTAGTCAATTCGATTGTTTTAGAGAGCGAAGTTCCCGTTTTCAATACCGGCTGAATTACGAAATCTCCCTCATCGAGTGTAGGAATAAACTCTCCACCCATACGGTTGAAAATAACGCCGGAAAGTACCAATGTGAGGAGTGCCAAGGTAAAAACAAGCGCTTTCTTTCTCAATGCCCATCTCAAAACAGGCTGATAGGCTCTTTGTGTATAATCGATGATTTTATCTGAAAAGTTCTTTTTGTTGAGGTCAACAGGGCGCAAGAAAATAGAGGAGATTACAGGTAGCCAGGTTAGACAGAAAATCATCGCTCCGATAATTGCAAAACCGAAAGCCATTGCCATAGGACGGAACATTTTTCCTTCTACGCCTTGCAATGAAAGAATCGGAATAAACACAATCAGAATGATAAATTGCCCAAAAATAGCGGATCTCATCATCGTTGATGCACTATCTCTGGTAATCTCATTGTTCAGCCTCCATTTCTCTTCAGGAGAGGCACCCTGGAACTGCAAGTGATTGGCCGTCAGCCGCACCACAACATATTCCACGATAATCACTGCCCCGTCAATGATAATCCCGAAGTCCAGCGCACCCAAACTCATCAGGTTGGCATCAATCCCGAACAAGTACATCATCGAAAGGGTAAACAACAGCGACAAAGGGATCATAGAAGCAATCACGAGTGCCGAACGCATATTGCCAAGCAGCAGTAAAACCACCACAAACACGATGAGACAACCGAAAATCAGATTCTCCAAAACGGTAGTTGTAGTCTTGCTGATCAGCTCACTCCGCTCCAGAATCGGGTTGATATACACCCCTTCAGGAAGTGATTTCTGCACCTCTTCCACACGCTCTTTCACGTCATTGATCACTTTTTTGGAGTTGGCGTCCTTGAGCATCATAATTTGACCGAGCACCTTTTCTCCTTCTCCATTCGCCGTAATAGAACCAAAACGATTCGCATATCCGAAATGCACCTCAGCTAAATCCTTGATTAACACCGGAATGCCATTTTTATTTTGCACTACAATATTCTCGATATCCTCAATTGATTTCACCTGACCATCGCCGCGAATAAAGTAACTTTCGCTCTTTTTCTCGATATAAGCCCCACCGGAAATGCTGTTATTGCTTTCCAGCGCATCAAAAACTTCCATTAACGTAACATTCAGTGCCTGCATACGGATCGGATTCACAGCCACTTCGTACTGTTTCAGGTAACCGCCCCAGCTATTTACTTCCACTACGCCATCAATTCCTGAAAGTTGACGCCGCACAATCCAGTCGTGAATAGTCCGCAAATCCATAGCACTATAACGATCCTCATAACCGGGTTTGACATCCAGTGTGTATTGGTAGATTTCGCCCAATCCCGTAGTAATCGGACCCATTTCAGGAGTCCCGAATCCTTCAGGAATTTTATCCGATGCAGACTTAATTTTTTCAGCAATCAGCGTTCTGGGCAGGTAAGTTCCCATACTCTCTTTGAACACGATGGTCACCACTGAAAGTCCATACTTGGATACGGAGCGAATCTCTTCCACACCGGGCAGATTCGCCATTTCCAGTTCCACAGGCGCGGTAATAAACTGCTCAATCTCCTGCGTAGAAAGGTTCTTTGAAGTGGTAATCACCTGCACCTGATTATTGGTGATATCAGGCACGGCACCCACCGGAATATTGAAAATAGCATAGATCCCAAATCCCACAACAGTCAGCGTCGCAAGAATGATAATCAGCTTATTCTTCAAACTAAAATTGATAATTTTGTCGAGCATAAGGCATTGTTTTACATGGTTTTTGGCTGGTTTTATGTCCCGTTAAAGCATATAACCGAAGCTGCAAAAATACATTTATTTTTGGAATATTATTTTCCGATATTCAAATATTGAAATCCATCTCTAAAGTATTGATTACCAGCACGACACGTTTTTCCGACTAGTTTATCTTCTTTTTTATTTGGAAATAAAAATAAATGGGGGGCAGAACATGCTTCCCTTTTACCCTAATCTATCACCCCACTCTAGAATATTATGCTTTTTTGATAAATTGTGGACAATTACGAATTACGCTTTTACAAGGTAGAAGGTAGAATGTGGAAGGAATTTGTAATTGTTTGAATATCTGCATGATATACTAAATAAATGCTGTTTTTTATTATCAATTTTCAATTAATACCTAAATTCCGCAGCTAAAAAGTT
>DIRT01000029.1:0-44762 GCA_002427605.1 Bacteroidales bacterium UBA5429
TTGGCTCTTTGAATTTTTGAGCCCATTCTGGTAAATACATAAGCATCTTAATTAGGTTGCACAAAAGTAATCAAAAAAATGACATAAAAGACGTTATATCACATTTTTTTTTTTTTTAATAGACGTGAAATATGGCGGAGTTAGGGTTTAATAGGATTATTAAATTTAGAATTTAGAGTTTAGAATTTAGAATTGATATGACAGTTTATTCCGATTTTCGCCCTTCGACTTTCGACTTCATATTTCTTTTTTTTCTTTTTGAAATAAAAATAAAAGGGGGCAGATAAAACTTTCCTTTTTGGTCATTTTACTCCCCCACTCGGCATTATTTTCCATCTTTTTGGTAATACTGTCGTTTCGGTGTCAAAAAACAGATACATATTGATGCTATTCGGTCCTATTATATTGATATAGCTCAATCTCATGCAAGCCTGATTTCCGTTTCACGGTACACCAACTACACATAAGTTAGTTTTATTTCAATACAGTACTTTCAGCACTATATTTAAATTTATTCGTGGCAGTAGTTATACTTTTATTTTCAAATAGATATGTTTTATGTGTTTCTTTTCAACATCCCTTTCATCAATTTCAAACGGTAAAATTTATATTCATTAACTATATCAATCCTTCATAATTTTACGATAGCATCAAAAATCAATATCTTTCGAATTGGGACAGTGACACCAACGGTCGACAAAATCCCAATAAAGAATTTCGACCAATCCCCCATCTATGTAAACAAAAAGTTGAAGCGAGCTGCAACCCTTCGCATACCACTGAAACCCTTTTGGGCTATATTGTGTGTTAACAGTTCAGACTTATTTTTTTCCGAACATACCTCCTAATTTGTCAGTCAAACCACCCAATGGATTTGATGATTTAGTGGAACTTTTATCACCCAATAGGGTATCTATTTGACTTCGTACACCGTCAGGTAATCTGCTTTTGAGTTGAGATACCACAACTTCCACAGCTATTTTAGCCACAGATTCTGACATTCCGGTTTTAGATGCCACCATTTTGACAATTTCGTCCATAGTAGTACTTGTTTAAATGATTAATGAAATATTTGAGCGTATTTGTATGTTTTGTACATCAATTGGTGTTTTCTAACAGATTCTCAACGCCCTCTTGTAATTCGTCAGTAGAGTTGGTTTCTTGTTCTTTAACGGCTCTGTTTTCGCAAAACTTACAGAGTTCTGTGATATTTTTCAACTCCCTGGCTTTGGCGACACTCCCCTCAAAAATTTCAGTTGTTGCATCTCTATTTATTGAATGACAATCACTGAAGAGGTGATATTTAGTACCGGATTTTGTCCAGTAAACCAAATTGTTACCCATTAATTCCTCAACTCTTGCTGTCTGCTCAGTGTATTGTTCCACAGATGGCGGATTGAAATCTATCCCTGTAATACCTGCTATCAGCAAAGCTACTCCGGCAATAGCTCCTAAAATTCCTTTTTGCTTGGCATTGATGTTTTTATTTGTAAGAATAAAAATAATGAGTGGTAAAAAGGCAATAGTGGCTACCACCAGCCCCAACTGACTTTGCATAAAAAACAAAAACTTGTTTTTCTCTGATGCCGGGTCCAAACGATTTGATTTTTTCCAGAGAACAGATCCTGTAATTGCCAATACCAGGTCAACAACTATCAAAATGATAATCCACATTATATTGATAGGTTGCTTAAACAGCATAGAAATAGCCCCAACTTGAGCAGCAATAGCGAGCAACCACAGAATAACAGCGATGACACGAAGCCGGGTAGCTTTACCTTTGCTTTCAGCAGTAGGAACGAATTTGCTTGTTGTTTGTGTGGTAGGAGAAGTATCTCCTCCTACACTTGTTATTTTTTTCTTACTCATTTTTCAAATATGATTAATTTAATACTCTAATTCTCTTGGAAGTGACTTTGCTTCAGCAATCCATTTTTCTACTTCTTTTAAAGAAGGAACTCTACGGGTTAGATTTTTTGCTACATTTACTTCTTCCATTTTAGCAGTAAGATTTTCTGCATTTCTTTGCGACAGTTCCGGTACAGTATCAACTCCGGCTACTTCAAGTAGTTCTGCAAATTCTGGTCCTACACCTTTAATTCTAAAAAGGTCAGCCATATTAGCAAATTTGAGGATTTGCTTTTCGGAAATTCCTGTTGCTTCAGCAAGTTCTTTTCTTTGTTTTTTAGTTTTTGAAGCAGCTAATAGTTTGTCTGTGTTTGTAATGCCTGCACTACTAAGTTTTTCACCTAAAACCGGTCCGATTCCTTCGATTTCTTCAATTTTGTAATTTGCCATTTTAATTGTTTTGTTAAATAAATCCTACTCGTATGGCTTTTCAGTTTCGCCCCGTTTTTTGAAATGGTAACTAGTCTCCATTTTTCTGGTCAATTAATATAGAAAAAATTTTAGTCTCTTTCTCCATATAGTTGGACTAATTTCATCCGCCTGACCATTACGTCAAATTTACGCAACAAAGATACAACAAAAACAATTACGAATTACGAATTACGAATTATAGATTCAACAGGCAAAGTTATAAAAAAAGAAAACTGTTTGATATTAAACTATGGTCTTAGAAGTGGAATAGAGACCGGCTTTCGTGTCAAAAAAGAAAATTATCTATTTCTAGGTATAGCGCATAAACTAACCGGGTTCAAAAATATGAGGATTGAAGATGATGATGAGATTTTTGGATTGCATTCCTTAGATGTTTACATAAAATATACTCTATAAAAAAAAGCCGCCTCATTTTGAGACGGCTTTTTTAAGGTTTGATCATTTAGATCTTATTTAACTAAGTTGTGTTTCTTTACGAAATCTTCTAAGATAGTTCCTAAAGTTGGAGTTCCAATTTCTTGAAGTTCATAACCAATCTTAACATAAGGTTGGTTTACTTTTACGAAACGTGGAAGGTCAATAGGAGTACCGATAACTACTAAATCACAAGGAACATTAGCAATGGTTTTTTCTAAGTCTCTCATTTGAGCTTCACCATATCCCATAGCTGGAAGAATGTTTTCCAAGTGAGAATATTTCTTGAAAGTATCAACAATACTACCTACTGCGTAAGGTCTTGGGTCAACTAACTCAGCAGCACCATATTTCATAGCAGCAACTGATCCGGCTCCAATAGTCATGTTTCCGTGAGTTAATGTAGGACCATCTTCTACTACCAATACGCGTTTTCCTCTGATTTGTTCTGGTTTGTTAACAGTTAAAACAGAAGCAGCGTCAACAACAATAGCGTTAGGATTGATTCTTGCGATATTTCTTCTAACAGTGTTGATATCTTCTAGAGAAGCAGAGTCAATCTTGTTAATTACAATAACGTCAGATGTTCTGGCAACAACTTCTCCAGGATAATATTTAACTTCGTGTCCTGGACGTAATGGGTCAACAACACCTACCATAAGGTCTGGTTTGTAGAAAGCAAAGTCATTGTTCCCACCATCCCAAAGGATTACGTCGCAGCCATCAGGATCATTTTCAGCTTCGCGAAGAATAGCTTCATAATCAACACCTGAATAAATTACGTTTCTCTTTGTAACTACGTGTGGCTCATACTCTTCCATTTCCTCGATAGTACAGTTGTGTTTCTTAAGGTCTTCAACTGTAGCAAATCTTTGAACTCTTTGTTTGTTTAAGTCTGGGTCATAAGGCATGGGGTGACGAACAGCAACCACTTTTAATCCCATATCCACTAAGTATTCAATAATTCTTCTGGATGTTTGAGATTTTCCTGTACCTGTTCTGGTAGCACCAACAGCGATTACAGGTTTGTTTGATTTAAGCATGGTAGCATTAGGTCCCATCAATTTAAAGTCAGCACCTGCAGCATTAACGATAGCACTGATAGCCATTGCATCTTCATAATGAATATCGCTATATGCTAAAACACACTCGTGAACATCATATTTTTTAATTAATTCTGGAAGATCAGATTCTTTGAAAATTGGAATGCCTTGAGGATATAAATCTTCACCAGCTAGTTCTTTTGGATAAGGTCTGTTGTCAATTCCGGGAATTTGTTCAGCGGTAAAAGCAACTACGTTGTAGTTAGGATTGTGTCTGAAAAAGGTGTTGAAATTGTGAAAATCTCTACCTGCAGCACCAATGATAATTACATTTCTTTTCATAAATAATTTTAATTTAGGTTAATATATAAAATAAGTTTGGTCATGTTTTAAACATCCCGCAAAGATACATAAAAAAAATGAGAAATTAAATGCTTTGTTTTATTTGAAAAAAAATAAAATTCTTAAAAATGAATTTGCGGATTTTGTTGTATCTTTGCCCGATTAATTGATATGAAAGCAGTAGGAAGAATATGAGTGATGATACCCTTCAAAATGAAGATTTAGACCCAACGGAACTACAAGAAGAAGAGTCTGATTTACACCAGGTTAAACATGTCCAATCCATGTTTGAGGATTGGTTCATTGATTATGCCTCGTATGTTATTTTGGACCGTGCTATACCGGATCTGTTGGATGGATTAAAGCCGGTACAACGCCGCATTTTACACTCAATGGATGAGTTGGAGGACGGTAGATATAACAAGGTGGCGAATGTTATTGGTAATACCATGAAGTATCACCCCCATGGAGATCAATCTATTGGGGATGCCATTGTGCAGTTGGGACAAAAAATGCTCACTATCGATACGCAAGGAAACTGGGGCAATATTTATACCGGAGACTCTGCTGCTGCACCACGTTATATTGAAGCACGACTCTCACAATTTGCTAAAGAGGTCTGCTTTAACCACAAAACAACTGAGTGGAAACTCTCTTACGATGGGAGAAATAAAGAACCGATTACCCTTCCGATTAAGTTTCCTTTACTTCTGACACAAGGAGTTGAGGGGATTGCTGTAGGATTGAATACCAAAATCTTACCGCATAATTTTAATGAGTTGATCGATGCTTCCATTGCTATTTTAAAGGGTAAGGATTTTGAAATCTATCCCGATTTTCAGAACGGCGGTTCCATTGATGTAAGTCGCTATAATGACGGAATGAGAGGGGGAAGAGTGCGGGTGCGTGCTAAAATATCGATCCTGGATAAACGAACACTCGTGATTACAGAGATTCCCTTTGGAACCACTACGACAGCGCTGATTAATGACTCTATTGCACCGGCTATTGAAAAAGGGAAGTTGAAAATTCGTAAGATTGATGATAATACTGCTGCAACAGTAGAGATTATACTTCATTTGCATCAGGGCGTTTCTCCCGACCAAACAATCGATGCATTGTACGCTTTTACCAAATGTGAAGTTCCTCACTCTCCCAATGCGTGTGTGTTGTACGAAAACAAACCACATTTCATGTCGGTGAAAGAGATTCTGAAAATCAATACGGAACATACTGTTTCCCTATTGAAAAAAGAGCTGGAAATTCAACTGGCAGAACTGGAAGAGGATTGGCATCGCTGGTCACTGGAAAAATTATTCTTTGAAAAACGAATCTATAAAGAGCTGGAAAAAGAAACAGCTACCTGGGAAAAACAGATCGACAATATTGAGAAAGCATTTGATCCTTATCGTCCGCTCTTTAAACGGGAAATTACCCGTGAAGATGTCTTGAAATTGTGTGAAAAACCGGTTAGGAAAATCTCCAAATTTGACATTAAAAAAGCAGAGGATCAGATTGCCAATATTGAAAAAATGATTCAAGAGGTGTTACATCATTTGGAACATCTGATCGACTACGCAATTGAATATTTTACTCACCTTAAAGAAAAATATGGTGCCGGGTTTGAGCGGAAAACGGAAATCAAGAGTTTTGATACTATTGATGCCGCTGCTGTTGCTGTGGCTAACCAAAAACTTTACATGAATGCTAAAGAGGGATTTGTTGGAACAGGACTGAAGCGAGAGGATGGGGTAGAGTATGTTGATGATTGCTCCGATATTGACGAGGTGATTGTTTTTAGAGAGAATGGAACCTTTATGGTGAGTAAAGTGTCTGAAAAACAGTTCTTTGGAAAAGGAATTATCCACGTTGAAATCTTTAAACGAAATGATGATCGGACCATATATAACATGGTTTATTCTGATGGACCTTACGGAACTGCCATGGTGAAAAGATTCAATATCGGTGGAGTTACGAGAGATAGAGAATATGATTTGACAAAAGGTAAAGAGGGATCTAAAGTGCTCTATTTTACTTCCAATCCTAACGGTGAGGCCGAAGTTATCAGAGTGTTTCTGAGAGCTAAGCCTAAACTGAAGAAAACCCAGTTTGAATACGATTTCAGCGAGTTGGCGATTAGAGGTAGAGGTGCTCAGGGGAATATTTTGTCGAAACATACCGTGCGGAAAATTGAATTGTATCAAAAGGGAGTCTCAACTTTAAGTGCAATGACTATCTATTTCGACGAAATAGTGATGAAGTTGAATAGTGAAGAAAGAGGTAAAAAATTAGGTAAGTTTAAAGAGGACGATAAAATAATATCTATCTATAAATCAGGTTATTATAGGGTTACGGGGTTTGACTTATCTACTCACTTCGAGGATTCTCTGTTGATAATTCAGAAGTTAGACGAAGAAAAACCGATTACGGTAATCTATAAACATTTGAAGGAGGATCGGATCTACATGAAACGATTCTTGCCCGAAAATACGGATAAAATTATGGAGTTTCTGCCCGATATGAAGCAGAATGAAGTACTTCATGTGATGTATGACCTTGCACCGATGATTGAAATCTCGGTTCAGCCTCCTAAAGGAAAAGAGATCGAAACTGAAATGATCTCATGTTCCGACTTTATTGATGTGATGGGGATTAGAGCCAAAGGAAAACGCTTGCACAGGTATCCTGTGGTGGAGATTAAACTGCTGGATTCACCTGAAGATGAAGAGGAATTTGATTCGGATGATTCGGATGAAATTAATGGACCTGATGTAGAAGATGTTGATATTGAAGAGGTTGAAGTTGATGAGACTGATTCTGAAACTGAAGAAACTGAAGAAGTTGAAAAAAATGATGAGGTTGAGGTGATTGATGAAGTTGAGGAAACCAAGGAAGAGGAAACTGAAGTTGAAGCGGTGAAAGAAGTAGAACAAGAACAAGAAGAACAAGAGGTTCAAGAGGTAAAAAAAGTTGAGGTGAAAGAAAAAACGCCTGCTAAAAAACCTCAACCGAAGAAAAATAATAATCATAATAACGATCAGGACGAATGGGAACAATTAACACTTTTTTAGTTGCACTGAGGAAATCCTGTACACGGGTTTTCTTGTTTTTTTCTTTTTTTTGGTCTTTAATATTATTGGGGGGCTGCGTAGATCCACCAGAACCGTACGAACCGACGCCCTTCTCTCTCGAGATTCCCTCTTTTTTTCCGACTCTTCTGAACATCCCGGCAGATAATCCGCTGACAGTGGAAGGAATCGAGTTAGGACGCCATCTCTTTTATGATACTCGAGTGTGTGGTTATACCGGATTTGATCCCGATTCCATGATGAGTTGCGCAACCTGTCATAAACAGGAAAAGAACTTTAAACTTGGACTGGATGATCCACGTTTTCCGGGAGGTGCTGCGTATGGTCTAACCGGACAATATACACACCACAGTGTGATGCCCTTGGTGAATTTGGTCTTTAACCATGAAGGTTATTTCTGGAATGGTTCGGTGTACCAAAATAATCCGAATGTGAATGCCCGAAATATTGAGGATATTGTCTTGATGGCTATCCTCGCACCGGATGAAATGAATAGCACAGCTGAAAAAACAATAGCTGCACTTAAAACGGATCCCAAATATCCTGAAATGTTTGAGAAAGCTTTTGGAACCCCGGAGATTACTATAGATCGTATTAAAAAGGCTATTGCACAGTTTATCAGAACATTGGTGAGTGGGAATTCCAAATTTGACCGCTATCTGAAAGGATTGGAAACTTTGACGCCCGATGAAATGCAAGGATATATTCTTTTCAGTACCGAGGAAGGAGCAGATTGTTTCCACTGTCATGGTGGAGCAGGAACCCCGCTGTTTACTACCAATCTCTTCTATAATAATGGTCGAACAGATGTGTTTGATGATCCCATGGATCGTTTTAGCGTAACCGGTAATGAGTGGGATCATGGGGCATATCGTGCGCCCTCATTGCGTAATGTGATGGTTTCCGGACCCTATATGCATGATGGTCATTTTAAAACGATTGATGAAGTACTGGAGTTTTACAATTCAGGATTGGTCTATTCTCCCTATATTAGCCCATTGATGCATAAAATAGACCAGGGAGGGATGATGCTGACTCCTGCTCAAATAAATCAACTTAAAGCGTTTTTACATACTTTGACGGATGAGGAGTTCTTGACTAATCCAAAACATTCAAATCCAAACCCTTAATAGAAAGTCAGTTTAATTAAAAGGAAAATAATGCACGAACGCTACACCAATAGGAAACTCTATTTTGAGGAACAGGCATTTACAACTGAAAAATATGTTATTCCTTATATTAATGAAGTTTTTCTTATTACCGGAACGACTGAAGTGTTGGAAATTGGTTGTGGCGAAGGAGGTAACCTGCAAGCCTTTTTAGATTTGCAGTGTCGCTGTGTCGGGATTGATATCAATGAAAATCAGATCGATAATGCGAAACTCTTTTATGAGGATCACCCTCATAAGGAGAAGATAGAGTTTATCTGTTCCGATATTTATGAGGTAGATAGAGAGGATTTGCTCTTTGATTTGATAATCATGAGAGATGTAATTGAACATATTCCCAATCAGGAATTATTTATGCGCTATGTGAAAAAGTTCCTGAAACCCAATGGTGTTATCTTCTTTGGCTTTCCACCGTGGCAAAATCCTTTTGGAGGTCACCAGCAGGTTTGCAAGAGCAAACTCTCTAAAATGCCCTATATTCATTTACTTCCTGCTTCGCTTTATCGCCGACTCCTGGAGCGGTTCGGAGAAAATCCCACAGGCTTACTGGATATTAAAGCTACAGGAATCTCTATCGAGCGATTTCATCGGATTTTGAAAAAAGAGCAATATTTAATTCTAAAAAGGGATTACTACTTGTTTAATCCCAATTATGAAATAAAGTTTCGTTTAAAACCCAAAAAGGTGATATCTCTGTTTAGATGGATACCCTATTTGCGTAACTTTTATACTACTGCTTATTATGCTGTAGTTAAATCAATTGAATAAAAGTTTTGATACTATGAAAATTTATACCAAAAAAGGAGATCAAGGTTATACCTCTTTAGTAGGAGGAACCCGAGTGCCTAAAAATAATCCTTTGCTCCATGTGTATGGAACATTGGATGAGTTGAATTCATTTATAGGAGTTCTGATTGCACATCAAAATTATCCCTTTCTAACCCAAATTCAACAAGATCTTTTTAAGATTGGGGGCTTAATTGCTACCGAACCGCAAAACAGAGAACGTTACTGGAAAAATCTGGATCCGCAAACTATGACTCAACAAGTTGAACAGGAGATTGATCAGATCTCTGCACAATTGGAACCTTTGAGAAGTTTTATTTTGCCACAAGGTTCACATTCCATAGCCTATGCCCATGTATGCCGTACTATTTGTCGCAGAGCGGAAAGAGAGTTAGTGCACTTGGCTCAGGAAGATCAACAACTGCAATTGTGTTCCGGTTATCTCAATAGATTGTCGGATTTTTTCTATATTTTGTCGAGATATTTTCATAAAATTGAAAATATAAATCCAACTAACTGTGTATTAGGAGATTAAAATTTTTAATTTGGGTTGAAAGTCTAGATAATAAATAGTACCTTCGCGTCGTTAAACAAGTCATAATTAAAATAGAAGTTTATTATGTATTGGACATTAGAATTAGCTTCAAAATTAGAGGATGCTCCCTGGCCTGCGACCAAAGAGGAGTTAATCGATTATGCACTTCGTTCAGGCGCTCCTATGGAAGTGATTGAAAACTTAGAAGAGATTGAGGATGAAGGTGAAACTTATGATACTATAGAAGATATCTGGCCTGATTATCCTACCAAAGATGATTTCTTTTTTCACGAAGATGAATATTAACAAAAAAAGGATCCATCGGATCCTTTTTTTCTAACTACTTTGTTATTAATTGAATTTATTGGCAACAACAAATTTGGCTGTTGCTGAATGCAGATTGTAAAAAATAGAATTTGATATGTATTGGACATTAGAATTAGCTTCAAAATTAGATGATGCTCCATGGCCTGCCACTAAAGAGGAGTTGATAGATTATGCAATTCGTTCAGGACTTCCCATGGAAGTGGTTGAAAACTTGGAAAAAATTGAATCTGAAGAAGAAGAGATTTACGATTCGATTCTAGACATCTGGCCCGATTATCCCAGTAAAGAGGATTACTTTTTCCACGAAGATGAATACTAACAAAGGAAGAAGGTAGAAGGTAGAATTAAAAGGCGGAAGGCGGAATAAATTACGAATTACGGGTGAAAAATTTGAATTGAACATGGCTGTAGAGACAGGGCATGCCCTGTCTCCATGATGTTATTATGCAAAACATTAACATTTAACGTAAATATTTGACGTTCAGAAAATTGCAAAATCACAAAATTGAATTAACCGCGATTGTAGGGGCAGGGCTTGTCCCTGCCCTTTCCAGAGTGGGGAAATGAAATAAAAAAGGAGCGACCGCCATGCTGCCCCCCATTTATTTTAAATACCAAATAAGAAATAAGAAATAAAAAGTTGGAAGTAATTAAATTTCAATAAGATATATCCTAAAATCATAAAATCCTAGTCAGATTCCGAATTCCGAATTCCGAAATCCGCCTTCTAAACGAGGTTGGCGAATCCCATAAAAGCCAAAGCCAAAATGCCGGCAGTAATCAATGCAATGGGTACCCCTTGTACACCTTTAGGAGTGCCAACCAGATCTAATTGCTCTCTGATACCGGCAAAGATAATGATTGCAATCGCAAAACCGACAGCACTGAATATGGCATAAAGTGTAGAGTCAATCAAAGAGTAACCTTTCATAGTGACTAAAATAGCTACTCCTAAAACAGCACAATTTGTGGTAATTAAAGGCAAAAATACTCCTAAAGCCTGATATAGTGTTGGACTGATTTTCTTGAGTATCATCTCTACCATTTGCACTAATGCCGCAATGACCAATATAAATGTAATGGTTTGAAGGAATTGTAATCCCAATGGTATCAGAAAATAATTATTGATTAAAGAGGTGAATAGGGTAGCGATGGTCATTACAAATAATACCGCCAATCCCATTCCTGTTGCGGTAGAAACCTTGTTGGAAACCCCAATAAAAGGACAAGCTCCTAAAAATTGTGCCAAAATAATGTTGTTCACAAAAACGGCACCGATAATCATGATTATATAATACATAACGCGCTATATTTTACTTTTTTTGAAAAGCTCTGGTAAGAGCAATAACATAACCAAATACAAAGAAGGCTCCCGGAGCCAAAACGAAAATCAGAATCTCATTTCCTTTCATAAAAGGAATCTCATAACCTAAAATTGAACCACTACCCAAAATCTCTCTTATTGTTCCAATAATAACAAGGGCAATAGTAAAACCGATTCCCATTCCCAAACCATCTAACATTGAATCAAAAACACCATTTTTGCTGGCAAAAGCTTCGGCTCTACCCAATACAATACAGTTTACCACAATCAAAGGGATGAAAAGCCCTAAACTTTCCGCTAAGGCAGGAACAAAACCCTGAATAAGCAAGTCAACAATGGAAACAAATGTAGCGATAACCACAATAAAAATAGGAATTCTTACCTCATTAGGAGTGATTTTTCTTAACAATGAAATAAACATGTTAGATAAGACAAGAACAAATGTGGTTGCTAATCCCATCCCGATTCCATTTTCAACGGAAGTGGTTACAGCTAAAGCAGGACAGGTTCCTAAAACCAGTACCAACGTAGGATTTTCTTTAATAAAACCTTTTGTTACAATGGATAATTTACTCATAATGCTACCTCCTCATTATTATTGGGTTCTGAAGCTGCTTGCTCCGGATTCAAATTCAGTTTTTCTTTGATTAAAAGATAAGCTTTTTGCCCTCTTTCCAAGGCATCACAAAAAGCTTTTGAAGAGATGGTTGCGGCAGTAATAGCATCCACTTCACCTCCCTCTTTTTTTACTTTTAAATTCATTTCGGCTAAGTTTTTACCGTTGAATTGAATAGAAAAATCACTTTTCTTTTTGTCAATTTTATCTCCTAAACCGGGGGTTTCACCATGACTTAACACTTCAGTTCCGAGAACGATATCTTTCTCTACATCAAAGCCAACCATAATGTCAAAACGTCCTCCAAAAGCCTTATTGGTGTAGGTTTCAACTACAATTCCAAGCACCGTTTCATCTTGATAGGCAATATGAACTGTGATAGGTTCTTCTTCTCCTTCAATGTTAACAGTTTCGGATTGAATATGCCCGGTTTCAGGATTGTATGATTGAATAATAGCCTGAATAGCATTCGATTTTTTCTTTTGCGACGATTGTGCAATCGGCTCTTTGGTGATCACATACACCGACGCTAAGGCTGCTGCTGCAAATAGTGAAACCAACGTAAGGGTAAGCACTAATTTTAGTAATGATGATTCTTTTGCTGCCATGTTTTATGATTTACTATATTTTTTTTATGTCAAATGGGGGATTACCTCCCGAACTTACTCGTTTTTATCCCTCTGTTAATCAAAGGTGTCACTGCATTCATTAACAGGATCGCAAATGAAACCCCTTCCGGGTAAGCTCCAAATACCCGGATGATGATCGTCAGCAATCCGCAACCGACCCCGAAGATGATCATCCCCAAAGGTGTTGACGGCGATGTAGCCATATCGGTAGCCATGAAGAATGCACCTAAAATGAGACCACCACTGAGCATGTGTAATATCGGATGGATATAGATTTCCGGATCAACAGCATACAAAATGGCTGCTAAAACGTAAGCAGATCCTAAAAAGGCAACAGGAATATGCCAGGTAATAACCTTTCTGGCTAATAAAAACAGGGCACCGATTAACAGAGCAATAATGGAGATTTCTCCGATGGAACCGCCTCTTTGTCCTAATAACATTTCAGCATAAGTGGGTAAGTTAGCTGTGAGGTCAGACATTTTTTCACCACTTTTGACACCCTCTTTAAGAACACTCAAAATAGTAGCTCCTGTGGTAGCCATATCGGGACTCACTAACAGTTTTCCGGCTTGTGGAAGAGGCCAGTTGGTCATTTCTACAGGTCTCGAAATAAGCAAAAATACACGTCCTACCAACGCCGGATTGAAAGGATTTTTTCCTAATCCGCCAAAGGTCATTTTCGCAATACCGATCGCAACAAAAGCGCCCAATACAACCCAGTGTAACGGTAAATTTGATGGCAGGTTGAAGGCAAGGAGTAGACCTGTAATTACTGCCGAACCATCTCCAATAGTGATCTTTCCCTTGAGAATAAAACGCTGAATTAAGTACTCAAACAACAAACAACTTCCGACAGAAACCAAAGTTACCACGATGACAGGTATCCCAAAATAGAAGACAGAGGCTAAAAATGCAGGGATTAAGGCGATCACGACAGACCACATGATCTTTCTTACAGTTTCACCGCTATGAATGTGGGGAGAACCTGAAATTTGTAATAATCTATTACTCATATATTTATTTTTAAATCTTTTTAAAAAATAAAACTCTGAGCCAATTTAATGACTACAGATTGCAAAAGTATAAAAAAATTTATTGCGTAAACACATATTGTAAAATATTTGCACCCATTTGAAGTGCTTTTGTTCTAATTTCTTGTGAATCCTTGTGCACTTCATAATCTTCCCATCCATCTCCAAGGTCACATTCGTAGGTAAACAGACATACCAACCGACCTTCCCAAATCAATCCAAAAGCTTGCGGAGGTTTATTGTCATGTTCATGAATTTTGGGCAATCCGTTCCTGAATTGATATTTTTGATTAAAAATAGGATGATTATATGGCAATTCTACCAACTCCAGTTCCGGGAAAAGTGCTTTTAATTGTGGACGAATAAAGGGACTCATTCCATAGTTGTCATCAATATGTAAAAACCCGCCCCCAATCAGGTAGTTGCGTAAATTTGCCAGTTCATCTTCAGAAAAAACCACATTCCCATGCCCGGTCATATGGATAAAAGGATAGCGATACAAATCTACACTGCCCACCTCAACAGTTTCATAGTTGGGATTTAAACTCATATCCAGGTTGGTGTTGCAAAACGCAATTAAATTGGTCAATGAGGTAGGATTCGCGTACCAGTCCCCGCCGCCACGATATTTTAACAGAGCGATGGTTTGAGCCTGGAGCCACAATCCACCCCCCAATAAAAATAAAAATAAAAAACCTTTTCTTTTCATAAAACGTTCTTAATAACTACCACGCCATTTTCTGATAAACCATTCAGCGCTAAATAATAAAATGAGTATCACAAAATAGATGGTGGAGTTGAGTAATAGTGAGAATTTCTTGGAATATGTCGCTACTGTTTTGATTTGATCATCCTTTTTAATCAGTTTTTCAAATTCTGACAGCTGCTCTTTAGAAATCATTTGTCCCTTTGAATTATCGGCAATTCCTTGAAGCAATGTATGGTCTGCAACCAAGTTTTGAGATTCCAGCATCATCTCCTTCACAGTAAAATGACCCGATTTTTGATAATTTTTGCTTCCCCACTGAGCTTGTGCATGCCAACGGTACTCCCCGGGAGGAAAATGTCCCACAGACAAGCTATAATTGCGATTCTGTTTGGAGAATTGATAACTGAACTTCTTGCCATCCTCAGACTCAATGATCAGCTCTACATCAGCCTCATTTTGAAGTTCATAAGCCTCATTGTAGAGGTCAGCATAGAATTGAATCGGCTCAGATTCATCATAACCACTCTTGGCTACAACCCTGAAAAAGTCACGATCTCCTTTAACGGACAAAAAGAGTACCATCTTCTGTATCAACTCGTTAAATGCTTCATGATTCTGCTCATAAAGATAGTTGTACCTCTTCCAGTCTGCGATGCCGCTCCCGACAATCACACCATTTTTAACCCCCACATTTTCATTGAACAGAATAAGAGGGTAGGGGGTTTCAACACCGGCAATTTTTTGATACAGGAAAGTAGAGGCGGAAACTGCTGTTTTGTAATCTCCAAAAGGAGTAATCAACGGTGGAACCCTTTGCAAAAACTGTTTTAGCTCTTCAGAGTACGAAAAAAGAATAAAATTATCGTTGTGAAGTGCCGCCGCTTCGTTGGTTAATTTCTTATTCTGATTGATTGTAACCCCGGTTTGAAGGTTGTTGATGCGGGCATAATCGCTTTTAGGTCCCAAGATATAGAGAACAGATCTCTTTTGTTTTTGAAGTTCCTGGGTTAAATCTTGCACCGGTTTGCGTGTAGAGGGTAATTGATGAAGAATCACCAGTGAATAAGGGGTGATATCTTTCTTAAATTCATCAATGGAATAGACCTCCGTTTCATATTTTTCAACGATATCCAGTGCAGACTTGATGGCAGCCACATCAGGGTGAGGCGCATTGTAAACAATGGCGATTTTCTCTTTTTGATCCACTACCTCAATATATAGGTTGCTTTTATTGTTTTTGTGTGTTAATTCACCCTCCAGCGGAGTTACTTCCACCTGATATCGCTTGATCCCTTTTTCCTTGGTTTCCAAAGTGGTTCGGAAGGTTTCATAGTATTGATTCGAGTTAATGGAAAAGTTCTCCCTGACTAACTCTTTCCCGTTTTCTGAGATGGTTAAACTGAATTTTTGTCCCTTTAACTTATTGGCAGCCAGCTTAATCTCTATCGGGAAATGATTTCCTTTAAAGGTCTGTCTGTTGTGGATAATTTGAGCAATAAATATATCCGGTTCTGCTTCAGGATTGCCTAAACCTACAGTATAAATCGGAGATTTGATCTTTTGTGTCTGATAATAAGGATTAGAACCGCGATTGTAAATTCCATCACTGACCAGGAGTACAGCCCCGAGGTTTCGGTGTGTGTATAACAGTTCAATTTGATCAAAAAAGTCGGAAATATTGGTCGCTTTATCCTGATAATTGAGTTCATCAAATCTACCTCTTCGGGATTGATTTCCAATCAGATAGGGTACTACTTCATACTTTCCATCCAGTTGATCCTCCAATTTTTTGAGCTGAGTAATCAATTCCGTTTTATAAAAAGCTGAATCCTTTGATAAGATAACCGATTCGGAATTATCAACTCCAATCACGATAACCGGTTTTTCAGACTCTTTAACGGTTAATTTGGTTAAGGGTCCTAAAAGCAAAAAAGAGACCATTGAGATGGCACTCCAGCGCAGTATAATCAACGCAATTCGGTAATTTTTTCCAAAATCAATCTCTCTGTTTTTGTAGTATAGAATAGCTGCATAGACTCCCCCCAACAGTAAACAAAAGATAATCAGCCACAAAGGATACTCAGTAATAATAGTCATCTCATTCTCAATTAACCCGCAAAGATACAATGAAATTTCGAAATCCTCAATCATTCCGCCTTCCGCCTTCCGATTTCCGCCTTTACTTCTTACTTCATATTTCTTACTTCTTACTTTAAAATATTGGGGGGCAGCATGGAAAGTGTCGTTTTTGTCATTCCATTTCCCCACTCTGGAAATCGAAACTGTTTGATATTGAGTGCTTCTGATAAGAACAGTATTGCGGTTAATTGTACCAATAAGTTGTTACTTTTTAATTTGTTTTTTTGTTATTTTTTTTTTGAAGTAATTGATAATCAGATAGATATATTTATAAAATATAACTTGATTTTCTCAAAAAAAACAATTAAATTTGTAGCATAAGAATTGAAAATTTTTATCGATATGAAAAAGTCAATTTTCGTCCTATTGTTTTTAATGTCCATGGCATTATCCGCTCAAAATCAATGGACATATTTGCGTACTCTTTCCTATAATATTCCCGAAGGTCCTCCTCCAATGCATATAACGGGTTATGATTGTAATTTTGATGGAGTAGGTTATGCTTCCATGGATTTTGGGTTGTACGGTACAACGATTTACACAATATACGGTAATTCTGGAGGTCCGATTAATTATAATAGCAAGGCTACAGTCTATGAAATTAATGAATCTACAGGGGGAATGTTAGTTGTATACTCGGATTATGGATTTGGAGCAGTTGGAAAAGCTATGGTCACAGAGAAAAAGTTGGGCAAAGTGTATCGATTTGGAACCTATCAGGGAATTCCTGCTTTTCGTGTATTAGACAACACGGGAAATGTGACTTCTCTAGTGGTACATCCATGGGGATGGACACACTGTTTTAGTGCATTGGATGAAAATCATTTGTATTCCATTTATGAAGTTGGATATGCCGGTGGAATACACTTGATACTCTACTCCCAAATCAATGGTGTTGGTACAGCAATAGATACTCTTCCTAACTTTTATACGCCCAAAAAAATAGATTTTCCTGCAACAGATCGAGGTTATATGTCTGTCGTAGATGAAGAAAATGATATCACTGTATGGAAGCTACTGCGCTGTTCAAGCGATTTGCGTTCCTGGGATGCTATTTATCAAACATCGGATCCCATCGCAGATTTTGTCTTTGATGAAGTGAATACCGGATATGCCGTTGTACGTCCCGGAATCATAATTAAAACAACAGATGGAGGAGAAACATGGGATACTATCTATAATAATCCAAATCAGACTTTAAATCGAGTAGATGTTGTCGATGAGAATATTGTTTTTGCTTGTGGAAATAATGGATTGATATTAAGAACTGTTGATGGAGGAGCGCAATGGACACAAGATCCTTTCACCTCAACTGATAATCTGGATCAGATCATTATGTTTGATAAAAATAATGGATATGCAATGAGCGGACGTAATTGCTACCGATTAACATCTATAGCTCCCGATAAAGATCCCCAATTTGATATAGCTCCAAATCCAAGTGTTGGTGCAACAAAGATAACCTCAAGAGATATGATGAAAACTCTTGAAGTTATTGATAATACCGGAAAAGTTTTACTTGTACAAGAGGTTGAAAGTAAGGAATATATTCTCAATTATTTTCCACACTCCACCGGAATCTATTTCATAAGGGTAACCTTTGCCAATGGAAAACAAAATAGTGAAAAAATTCTTTTTGCTCATTAATTTAAAAGTCGAAAGTCGAAAGTTGAAATGGTTTGACGTGAAAATATAATTTACTGATGATCAATCAAATAATTCTAAATTCTAATTTCTAAATTCTAAATTTAATAAATCCGAAATCAAAGCGATGTCACAAGAGTACATAGATCCAGGTTGGCTATCCGTATTAAACGATCAATTCCAACAGCCCTATTTTAAGGAGTTGAGACGTTTCGTTGTGCAAGAAAGAGCCAACTATCAGGTTTTTCCGTCTAAAGAAAATCTGTTGCGTGCATTTTTGTTGACCCCTTGGGATCAGGTTAAGGTTGTACTGTTGGGACAAGATCCTTACCATGGGGTAGGGCAGGCGCATGGACTCTGTTTTTCGGTTCCCAATGGAGTTCCGATTCCTAAATCACTGCAAAATATCTACAAAGAGCTGGAAACAGATATGCAGATTATACCTCCCCAAAGTGGTAATTTGGAATCCTGGGCGCAACAAGGTATTTTGATGCTCAACGCAATCCTAACGGTTCGGGCGCATTCGGCCGGATCACATCGCAATAAAGGATGGGAAACCTTCACAGATGCGGTAATCAAGAAGCTTTCTGATGAAAAACAAGGTCTGATTTTCCTTCTTTGGGGAAATTATGCACGCGCTAAAAAAGTCCTGATTGATCAATCCAAACATTATATCATTGAGGCTTCACACCCTTCGCCACTCTCAGCTCATGCCGGTTTTTTTGGATCAAAACCATTTTCCAAAATCAATAATATATTGGTTCAAGAGGGGAAAAAGCCAATTGAGTGGGATTCTATTTGTAGTGAAGAGGGAGCAAGATAAAATTTTCTACTTCCGACCAAAATCAGCAGGAATCTCCCCCCAATTTTTTGTATTCCATTTTAATATAGGAGTATCAAAACTATTGTTTTGTAGCCAAAACTCCGCCCGACCTAAAAGGTCAAAAATGATACTATTCTCTTCAGTCGGTAATACAATAGATTTGTGTTTTTTATGACGTACCCACGCAATTGCTGTTATACTATCGCTATAAATAGGGAGTGAGCTACCTTGCTGTTTGAGTAGTGCTAAACCATGGACTAAAGCTAAAAATTCACCAATATTGTTACTGGCACCTTTGTAAGGTCCCTGATGAAACCATAATTTACCTGTTCCCGCATGAACACCGCGGTACTCCATCAATCCGGTGGTCATATTACAAGCAGCATCAACTGTTAAGCTGTTTAAAATAGGTTGCGATTCACCGGGAGCCAAAAAGTCAAACTTTTTATTGTTCCCAAATGGAGAAACACGTTTATAGTAGTTGCTGTAACCTTCCTTAAAAGCAGTTTCCGCTTCGATTCGGGATTCAAATGCCTTATATTTAGCTCCTTCAAAGCCAAAAACCTGAGCTTTGCAATCTTCCCAATTATCAAAAATACCACAGATTCTACCTTCCCAAACCACATAAGATTTTTTTTTAGTTGCCATGTTAGATTTATTTATTAATTTTGTAGTTTTGAAAGAACAAAAATAAATAAAATTAAATTTATAAAAGAGATGAAAAAAAATATTTATAAACAATCCTTTGCTTCTTTTTCTTACTTGTTGATAATCAATGTAATACTAATTTCTTCTTTCTCTTGTAATCGCACAAAACCTTTTTTTGAAGAATCTGTGGAGTTTGCCAATAGCAATTGGGATTTTGAGAATCGAATGGTAACTTTTGAAAAACAGATTGAAGGTTCTGATATTCCTTATCAGGTTTTTGTTGATCTGGATTTGGAGCACGATCTGGAAATGGAACAGTTCCCACTTACTTTATCAATATACTCTGACCAGGGTGAGGAAACCCATAAACAACTGTTTTTTTTCTTTCCGGTGGTTGCAGATAATGGAATGACCTCCCCCAATACTCCGAAAATTTTAACAAAAGAGGTCTATTCTGAGAAGTATTTTAACAATTCAGCCAAATATACTTTTAAAATCCTACGTAAATCATCAAAATATGATCTTTTTGGGATTAAAGCAGTAAAGTTGAGAATTGTTCCTAAAAAGATAAAGTCTTAATTTTTAGATTGTTATATTTTTTGTTTTTCCTTTAAATATTCTAATATTTTCACTTTTCTTTTTTTAGTAATTTTGGAGTTCTTAATAACTCTAATTGCTATATTATGCTCGTAAGAACTTTTGGATGCGCCTTGATGGGATGCGCAGCAATCCCCATTACTGTAGAAGTGAATGTTGAAATAGGAGTCAACTTTTGTTTGGTTGGTTTGCCCGATAGTGCCGTGAAAGAGAGCCAGCAGCGGGTTGACACAGCATTGAAATGTTACGGTTATAAGATTCCCGGTAAAAAGATTGTGATCAATATGGCTCCTGCCGATATCCGAAAGGAGGGTTCCGCTTATGATTTGACGTTGGCGGTAGGGATTCTGGTCGCCTCAGAGCAGATCAAGGGTGCCGATCAGGTTGAAGATTACATCATCATGGGAGAACTCTCTTTGGATGGCACTTTACAGCCAATTCGCGGAGCGTTACCGTTAGCTATTGAAGCACGAAAAATGGGCAAAAAAGGTGTGATTCTGCCCATTCAGAATGCTCGGGAAGCAGCTATCGTTTCCAATATCGATGTTTTAGGTGTGGAAAATATCAAACAGGTAATCGATTTCTTTGATCAACAGATTGAAATTCCCAAAACGATTGTCAATACCAGAAAGGAGTTTCAGGAGAGTTTAAACGAATATGAGTTTGATTTTGCAGATGTCAAAGGTCAGGAGAATATTAAAAGAGCTTTGGAAATAGCTGCGGGCGGGGGACATAATGTGATCCTGATTGGTCCTCCCGGCTCCGGTAAAACGATGCTGGCAAAACGTCTTCCCTCGATACTGCCTCCGCTCAGTCTCGAAGAAGCACTGGAAACGACAAAAATTCACTCGGTAGCCGGAAAGATGGGACGTTACTCCTCTCTCATCTCCGTACGTCCTTTCCGTGCCCCACACCATACCATTTCCGATGTAGCTTTAGTGGGCGGGGGAACTCATCCTCAACCCGGAGAAATCTCCCTGGCACACAATGGAGTGCTTTTCCTGGATGAACTACCGGAATTTAAACGAACCGTTTTAGAGGTAATGCGCCAACCCTTAGAGGATCGCTATGTGAGTATATCACGATCCAAGTATTCTGTAGAGTTTCCCGCTTCTTTTATGTTTGTTGCAGCAATGAATCCTTGTCCCTGCGGAAATTATAATCATCCCACTATCCCTTGTACTTGTGGACAAGGCGTAGTGCAGAAATATCTCAATAAAGTATCTGGTCCGCTGATGGATAGAATCGATATTCATGTCGAAGTGGTACCTGTTTCTCATGAAGAGCTGGCTTCGCAAGCTCCGGTAGAAAAGAGCGATCAGATTCGGGCAAGGGTAGTAGCCGCCAGGGGAATACAAAAGAAGAGATTCCAAAATTATCCAGGACTCTTTGCTAATGCGCAAATGAGTAGCAGACAGGTTCGAAAATATTGTGTTGTCTCTCCGGCAGGTAAAGCACTACTTAAAGTAGCTATGGAAAGATTAGGACTTTCAGCCAGAGCATACGATCGAATACTAAAAGTAGCTCGTACCATTGCCGACCTGGACAATTCTGAAAATATACAAACTGAACATCTCGCTGAAGCGATTAACTTTAGAAGCTTGGATAGAGATAGTTGGGGAAAATAGAGTAAAACTCTACATTATTCTTCACCACCACCGCTTGAAGTGTCAAATGAAACAATATCACTATAACCTGTACCGGCATTGGTTTTTACGTAGGTTCGGATATAATATTTTGTGTTATTGAGTGTTAACTTAGTCTGATATCTGAAAGTGGTCTCTTTTGTATTTCTTTCAACTACTTCAACAGTAGAATATTGATCCAGATGGGATGGAACTTCACTCAAACTATAAATACCACCCTGTTCAGTAAAGTTGATACAGCCACCATCATTTACAATGGTAACATCACAGGTTACAACTCTAGATTCGGGATCATAAGTAGCCTCCATTTTGAGTGTGGCGGGTTCAAAATCAATACATCCCGCAAATAGAACCAAAAGAGAAAAAAGTACAAATAGTGACGTGATTCTTCTTTTCATAACGACTAAATTAAATTTAAACGACAAAATTAGGAAAAAAAATCGAATAATCATCTATTTGAATCTAAAATTATCCTATTTTTGTGAATTCTAAAATAGGTCATTCAAAATGTTGGGAAAAATAAAAAAATATTATTTTACAAAATACCTAAAAAAGAATAGGTTTTCTAGAGATAAAGAGATTGTTTCAATTGCTAAAGCAAAACATATTGGAATTATTGCGCATATCACAGATGAAGATTCATACAAGAGTATTTATGCCATTTTTTCAAAATTGCAATCATTAGGCAAAACAGTCTGGTTGATGGGCTATTACGACGGTAAAGAGGTACCTCACTACTGTTTGCAACAATTGACAGCTGACTTTTTCTGTCAGAAACAACTTAACTGGTATGGAAAACCTCAGTTTATTCAGATGAATGACTTTTTAGCCAAACCTTTTAATCTGCTGATCGATTTTGCGGATCAATCTTTTACCCCGATTCGTTACATTTTGAACCAAAGTCATGCCGGATTGATCGTGGGAACCAACCCCGACTTCCAGGATGAATATGATCTTTTTATCAAAATGGAAAACAGAACAGATCACGTGGAGGTGCTAAAAAATATCAATTTGTATTTACAAAAACTATCCGGAGAATGAAAATAAATGACCGATTAAAAGGACTTGGAGTTGCTATGGTAACTCCTTTTCTTGAAAATGGAGCTGTGGATTATGAAAGTTTACACTATTTGACCCATTTTTTAATTGAAGGAGGTGTTGATTATCTTGTTGTGTTGGGAACTACTGCTGAAACACCCACATTGAATCATGAGGAAAGGAAGCAAATAGTACGTACAGTGATTCAAGTTAATGCGGAAAGAGTGCCCGTTGTTGTAGGAATGGGAGGGAATTGTACGCATGCTTTACTGGATGAGATGGAATCGTTTGACTGGAATGGAGTGGATGCGATTCTTTCCGTTACGCCTTACTACAACAGACCTTCCCAGGAGGGGCTTTTTCAACACTACAAACTGTTGGCTCAACATGCACCACGTCCCATAATTTTGTACACCGTTAAATCACGAACTGCCTCTAATTTGGATGCTGACACCACTTTGAGATTGGCTGAGTTGGATCAGATTGTTGGTATTAAAGAAGCTTCTGGAAATCTGAACCAAATGATGAGAGTGATTAAGTATAAACCTAAAGATTTTATGGTGATCTCCGGAGATGATGCCATTTCCCTTCCCTTGATGTCGGTGGGCGCTGATGGAGTGATTTCCGTTACGGCAAACGCATTTCCTCAACGGATGTCTCAGATGGTTCATGCGGCTTTGAACTCTGATTTTGTTACTGCTAGAGCCTATCATGCTGAACTGTTGGATGTTATGCAAGCTTGCTTCGTGGAAGGAAATCCTGCCGGTGTAAAACAGTTTCTTGCCCTCCAAAATAAAATTAAACCCTATTTGAGATTGCCTTTGGTACCTGTTTCTGAATCGCTAAAGAATAAAATGCAACAGTTAATTGAATCACTTTCATGAGAAAGTTTTTTTTATTGTTTTTAATATTTATAATTTGGGGGGAAGGACACGCACAGTTCAATCATAATTCACTACAAGAATGTATTGATGAACACTCAGGTGCTTATGTGACCCTTAAACTTTCTTCACAGGAAGAGGTTCAGAAGTTGCTTTATACCTATTCTATCGAAAGAGGAGATATCAAAAGGGTTGGCGACCAATATCAGGTAAAGGTATGGCTTACACAACGCGACTTACCTCAGTTTATATCCGAAAACTTACCTTATGAGATTGATGAGGAGAGCTACTCATCGGTCACCATGGCACCCTCTTTGAGTATGGCTACTACGATGGGACAAATGTCTTACTGGAATCGTTATCCAACTTATGACCTCTATTTGGAAATGATGCAATACTATCAATCTCAGTATCCCAATCTTTGTGTATTGGATACGATTTTGCTTCAGACACAGCTGAATCATACTATTTTAGCGGCTAAAATAGGGCGGTTGGATGATGGGGTTGAAAATAAACCCGCTTTCTTTTATTCTGCTGCGATGCATGGCGATGAATTGTGCGGCTATGTGATATTGTTAAGAATGATTGATTATATGTTGACCAACCAATCCAATCCTGTAGTTTCTCAAATATTGGATCAGGTGGATCTCTATATTTGTCCGTTGGAGAATCCGGACGGTACTTTCCCTTCCAACAACAATTCCGTTGCGGGATCGGTGCGATATAATGCTCAAGGTTATGACCTAAATCGGAACTATCCTGTGATTGGGTATGCTCAGCAACCACAAACTTCTTTTATAGAAATTGCAGCGATGCTCGACTTTATTGATCGGAATAAGATTATGATGGCTGCCAATTTGCATGGTGGAGCAGAACTTTACAATTATGCCTGGGATAGTTATACAACATATCAAAATCCACACCCTGACAGGCTTTGGTGGTTAGAAATAGGTAATCGTTTTTTAGATACAGTGAGAGCTCATTCAACTTACTATTATTTTACGGACGAAGGTGGCATTACCAATGGGGGAGACTGGTACGTGGTTTATGGCTCTCGTTTGGATTGTTTTAACTACTATCATCAATGTCGGGATGCAACGATTGAGATCTCTTCGAGTAAGCAAACACCCTCATCCTATTTGCCAACTTATTGGAACTATTTGTATCGTTCTCTCTTGAATTATGTGCTGGAGGCATCTTACGGTATAGTGGGAACTGTTACCGACTCATTAACACATGAACCGTTGGAAGCTACGGTATTAATTGTTGCTCATGATATTCAACAAACGATGGTTAATTCAATGCTACCCAGTGGAAAATATCATCGTCCTGTTGCAGCCGGAACCTACTCAGTCAACTTTAGTGCTCCGGGATATCATTCTAAAACGTTTACTGTTACAGTCAATTCTCAAACTCAGCAAGTGCTTAATGTAGAATTGGCTCCAATCAATGATGCTGTAGATCATTGGACATTGGATAGATCCATTCAAATTTATCCCAATCCGGTGAAAGATCTTCTGTTTGTGACAGACCGTTCAGAAATAGTTCAGAAGAAACAGATTTCGATTTTTAACAATCTGGGAACTCCAATCTACCAATCCGATTTTGATTCTGAATCAATAGAAATAGAAGTTTCACAACACCCTGCGGGAGTGTACTACTGTGTCATTCAAACCGAAACTGAAACGGTAGTGAGAAAGTTTGTAAAATTCAGATAAATCCGAAATTAATATATCGTTACCGTTCCGTTCACTACTTTTCCTCCTTTTCCTTCGGTTTTGTAGAAGATGACGTAGGTGTAAACGCCGTTCATGCAGCCTTCGCCTGTCCAGCCTTGCTCCGGATTTTGGGATGTAAAGAGCAGATTTCCCCAACGATTGTAAATGTAAATGGTATATTCTTCAATTTTATCGGGATAGGCAAAAATCGGCTTGAACTGATCGTTTAACCCGTCTGAATTGGGAGTGAAACTACTTGGAATATAGAGTTCCTGTTCACAGCGTTGATAGAAAACTTCAATCTCTGCGGTTTCATCAAAACAGAGATTGGAGACCAATACCTGATAAACACCGGCATATCTCACCAAATAGGTAGCTTCTGTCGATCCATCTTGCCACAAATAGGTGCAATATGGTGTTTCAGCTGAAAGAAGCAAATGTTGACCTTCACAAAGCGTGGTATCATTGCCTAAATCGACTTCAATAGGATATAAATAACCCAAGTAGATGGTATCGCTTACCTGCAAACATTCATCCGTAACGATGACCCAATAATCTCCTTCAGAACTCGCTAGATAGGTTGTATTGGTGGATAAATCTTGCCATAAATAGGTGGCAGGATGGGGTTGCTCTGCGTTCAGGAGCAACGTTGCCAAGGCACATAAAATGGAATCGTTGCCTAAGTTTACAGAAGATTGCGGATAGAGTTGAACGTTGATATCATTGAGAGAAACCGTACAACCCAAATTGGTGACAGATACCGAGTAATGCCCCGCCGTATCAATCACAATAGAAGCGGTTGTATCTCCGGTGGACCATAAATAGTGAATTGCATCAGGGGTTTCTGCAGAAAGCTCGGTTCCCTGACATAAAGTGGTGTCTGTGGAAAACGGAATTACAGGCGGAGGCACCACAACGACAAATGTGGTAGTGGTATCGGGACAAGTATAGTGTAAAACCAGTTGAACTGTTAGCGTACCTGCTGTAGTTAAGGGGAGATTTACAATAGGCGAGTTCGGATATAGCGTTCCATCTACAATCCAATCTATGGCTATAGAATCTGGATTATGAGGCACTTCCAGATGCAGCAGATCTCCGACACAGCGGTAAACGGTTGCAGAATCCACAGGACTCAAATTGGAATAAGCAACAGGAGATTCGTAATAATTGACTCCGGAGTCATTATTGTGGAAATAGAGAAAATCCATATGTCCGTGATTGTTATTGGGTCTCATATTATAACCGAACTCGTTAATAGTGGCATTAAACCCATTTTCATTCTCCAAGATAAAGAAATTAGGAATCGAATTATTAAAAAGGCTATATTGAAGATAGTAATAATCCCCGTTTGTATGAGGAAAAAGGTTAAAAGCAGTGGATGAAATTAATTGGTGATTAATGTACATAGAGTGAATCCCTTCCGGTTTAACAAAGATAACCAGGTCAACATAAGTGGTATCCAGAGCTTGGGATACGCGGCGTTGTGTTGTCGGGAAAAACCATTTTTTCATCATGCGGTCAGCTGGTAAAATATGGTTTAAATTGGTATAGTTTGTCACTTCATTACTTATTGGCATCATTGAATTACCAGAACCTACATAAGTATGATTAATTCCGAAAAAATATCCGTGATCTGCGTGCCTATTCACTGATGATCTTATGAAAGCAAAAGGAACATTAATAAGCCAAGGAGGTGGGGTTCCGCATCCAATGGATCTGCTTGAAACTGAAATTGCAATGTTTGCATATGACGGGCTAATGGAGAGTTGGTTACAACGATATAATGAAACAGTCTCATTTGCATATAAATTTGTTTCATCTCTTAATATAATCCCTTTTGGAAAATTACCATATGTATATTTTACCAGTAAAAAATCTTTTCCTTTATAAAGATGATTATTGGTTATACTTCGAAACATTTTGGATCCATAACCACCTTGAATTCCACTTAAACGTGATGTAAAATAAAAAACCACTTTTTTACAATTTGTCGTAATTATTTTATTTATGTTTGAACCTTCTAAATTATGTGATGGCAAAACTAATACTTCCCCTTTTTGTAATGTTGTCGTAAAAGGGGAAGTGGTTACAAAACCTTGATGATGTAATTCCGGTACAAACAGCGTAGTATTATCTTCTGTAGCAATAATTAAAAGTACAGGCAGTTGAAAAAAATTATGATTAGCCCCAAGACCTTCTAATTTAACTTCGGTAGAAAATATAGAGGATGGGAGTACTGGAACCTTAGCCGTACGTATACTATTATGCGCATCGATGGAATCTACAACATTAGTTTGCAAATAGATATAGACATTTTTTTTCGTTTTAATATAGATTCCTTTAGCTTCAATAAAGCGAATAGTATCTGAAGGACTATTTGGTACATTACACAAAATATCTTCTTTCGGAATAGCAATCACCAACACACTGTCAGGTACAACCGTAAAAGTGCGGTAAAAAGAGGTGTTGGGATTTTCAATATATCCGGTGCATAGAGTATCTCCCATAATGTAGATTAATGCACTATCAGGCATTACATCGGAAAGGATATTTTTCGAAGAAGTAACCCAAAACTCACGCCCGGCATTGGTCAACTCCTGTGCTTGTATAGACAGAAAGGAAAGGGTTAATAATATTGCAATGCTAAGGCGCTTCATTTCAATTTAGATTTAGAAATTAGAATTTAGAAGTTTTGTGGTTAGAGTTTGATTTTTTGTTGCTTGTTTTTAACTTCTAATCTTCTAATTTTCTATTGGTTTGACACTGCGAAGTTAATTGTTTTTTTTCTATTTGTCAATACTTTTGTGGGATTATTTTTTTGGAAATAATATTAAATATTTGATTATCAATAATATAAATGTGGAAATTAACATGTTTGAACCCTTGTGTTATATCAGAGACGCAAAGCATTGCGTCTCTACAGCCACGTTCAATTCTCAATTTTTAACCCCGTAATTCGTAATTCGTAATTCGTAATTGATCACTGCATATCCAAAGAGGTTTATGTTACCGAGTGGGGAAATAAATTTGAAAAAAGGAAAGCCTTGTCTGCCCCCCAATTATTTAAATTTAGAAATTAGAAATCAGAAATTAGAAATATAAAGAATCTATATTGAGTATAAACTCCTGAAAATTAACTCTAAATTCTAAATTCTGAATTCTAAATTTAGGAATCGTAATTCGTAATTCGTAATTGAATCATTTCGCCTTCTAAATAACCTCATAGGAGTGAGATGATTGAATACATCGAACTATTTGCCGCTTCCTTTAAATACGATAAGGGCGGTGTAAATCAGGATTTTAAGGTCCATTTGTAGCGACATATTATCGAGATAGAGAATATCCCATTTGAGGCGTTCTGCCATCTGTTCTACATTTTCCGCATAGCCATATTTAACTTGTCCCCAAGAGGTCATTCCCGGCTTAATGGTATGCAATAACTTGTAGTAAGGCGCAACTTCCACAATCTGATCAATGTAATATTGACGTTCAGGTCGAGGACCTACCAAGGACATATCGCCTTTCAGAATGTTGAAAAACTGGGGAATCTCATCTAAGCGCGTTTTACGCATCATTTTTCCAAATGGTGTAATTCTGGGGTCATCTTTGCTGGACAATTGAGGTGTTCCTTTTTCTGCACCTACAACCATAGAACGGAACTTATATATATAGAACGGTTTGCCATGAAGTCCAATCCTTTCCTGTTTGTAAAAAATAGGTCCTTTAGAGGTGAGTTTAACACCAATAATCAGAAATAAGTATACCGGGGAAAGCAGTATAATAGCAATGATTGAAAAGATAATATCAGTGACTCTTTTTAGAGACTTTTGCCAAATACTAAGCTTATTGTGTGAGATGGTGATTAGAGGCTCGTGTATCACATTCATTGTCTTTACCTTTCCATAAAGATAATCTTGAGTGTGAGGAATAATCTTAATGGTGAGGTCATGATATTGTCCCAGGGAGGGGAGGAGCGTTTCAATATATTTTTCCTCTCCATTTTGGACTGCAATTACGAGTTCTACAATTTGATATTCTTCAATAATCTTTTGAATCTGATCAATAGAACCCAAATGTTTTAATTGAGTTCCTAAAACGTGGTTATCTATCTCAGGGAGAGAGATATAGCCTAAAATATACTTTGCAGCAGCTTTATCTTGTTTGATAATATTGGAGTAGGTAGTGAGTGCCAGTTCATCACTTCCTATGATCAACGTGTTAAATCCAATCTGACCCGTTTGGATTTTTTTATTTACTCTGGAGGTGATAATCACACGGGGAATATAGGTTAATAAAAACTGGAGGGAGAAGTAAAATAAAAAGTATTTGATCAGCTGAATCTGTCTGATATCTTCATTTTGTACCTGATCATCCAAAATAAAGAGGAAGAAGAAAAGGAGGACACCCAGCAAAATAATGGAAAGAGTAGTGCCCAATTCTTGCAATCGTGATTTGCGAAATATCTTGGAGTAATATCCTGTCAATGTGTAAAGTAAGATCCAGGTGGGAAGAATAATCGCCCCCCCTAAATATAAGTTTTTATCAAAAAAGATAACTTCTTTAAAAGAGGGATAAAAATAGGGGTCGAAGCCATGCTTTCGGTAAACGAAAAAGAGGAACCAGGCACAAAGAGCTGCTAAAATGTCAAAAATAAGATATGTACAGAGTAGCCGATTTTTCTTCATTATTATTATTTAAAGGTAATGATTTTAATGTTATCAAATTGAAAGTAGGTATCAGTCTGATCCCCTTTTCTATTTCCGGTCATTACTAATTGAACCGGAACTGTGGCGTTCACTCCTGTGTAATTAGCCAAAACTGTGGTCAGGTTGATATACACTTTTCTCCATTCTCCTTTTGAAGGGTTGAGACTTACGAGAGAAACGGGAACTACTCTACCGGAGATGGTACGTATAAAAAGACCGCAACTAATATGCTCATCACACTTGTAGTCCATCTCCCAAAAAGTAAAATTGTTATTCCCCTTTAGCACATATTCTCCACTTTTGATATCGAAATATTTCAGGGTATCTGTCAGACAAATTTCCCCAATGGCATTAGTGCCCTCATTGATAATCGACATTACAACACCATTACTATCAATAGGAGAAAAAGTAGTACTTTGATCAAAGGTTTCCAATAATGGGAAGATAGTAGTGGGATGATATACAAAAGTAGGACGATGATCTGTTAGATGGTAAACTCCTTCTCGATCAAAATAGGTTGTAAATGTGAAAGGAGCTAAAAAAGGGTAAGCGGGAATTATGCTGGACATGCCATTCAATCTGATTCCCGGAACCAATTTTACTTCATTTTCTCCATTGAAATGAGGTAAAATAGGGATTTTACAAGGGAGTTCCCAGCATCCCAAGTTTTGACCATTGATGTAAACCCAAACGTCTCTAAAACGATGTGAGGCAATCGCTTCGAGCTGTACCTGATCATAAGATTGATCATGGGTGGTGTTAAATTGTGATACATCGACGCAGTTTTGTAAGTCAGCTTCGGTAATCACTAAATAAGCAGGAGTTAAGTCAGGTTCATTGCATGCAGCAAAAAAGAATACTACAAAAACCATCCAAAAAGAATAGCACCTTATTTTCATATTTAAATCAAAATGGGAGTTAATCTAAAATATAAACGAATTAATTAACATTTTTGGAACGAACTAAATAATCAAAACGGATGATCACTTCATCATTCTCAAAAACACGATTTTTTTTGAAATCAAAACGATACATTGCATACCTGGAAATTCCAATATTTTCGTAATAATCATAGATCGCTTTGATACTCCCAAAATATTTATGTTCTTTACTCCGCTTGGAGTATACGTGGTAGATTTTCATTTGTGTAGACATGGTGTTAAATTTATAAATCAGTTGCAAATATGTAATCTATAATCATAACGCAGAAAAATGGAAAATATTTTAACTATTTTTTAAAAAGATGTATGAAAGTAAATAATTTTGAATTGAGAAAAAAAAAGCAATAATTACCTCATATCTCATTTATTTGTATTAACTTTGCAGACTAATTACTGAGTCAGATGAAAGAGGGTGGATCACAAAGGAAAATGTCGGGTAAAAAAGCAGTTTTACTCCTTATTTTAGGAGTTTTTATAGGAGTATTATTCTCAGCGGTTTTTGTATGGAAGTATCAGGATCGCTTATTTTATAAGGATTCGGAAAAGGTTTTCGTTGTAGTTAATTCTGAGCGAGAAGAGCCGGAAGCGGTAGAAGAGGTTAAACCTAAGCTTCCCCCCACTAATATTAATTCCAAAAAAGAAATTCAGGATACTGTACAAATTGACTCAGAATATGAAGAAGAGTATCAGGATTCCCTTGAGGATGTTGAATTTTTTATGGATGAGCCGATTACAGGGGATGTGATACTGGAGGAGAAGCTGTTGCAGAGTAAAATGGTGAGGGTGATTGCTAAAAATAAAAATTTGGAGGATCTTCAGAATGCACCCGAAACGATGCATAAGAATTTTGAAGTGGAAAAATGGAACTCTCCGATTGTGAATAGAATTTCTTATCAAAGAGATAATAACTTATTGAAACTCAAGGGTGTAGACATTCAAAATTTGCATATTTTTTACATAGAAGGAGAGTATTATCTTCAGATTGGAGCGCAATTATTTGCAATTCCTGTAACGCATACCTATCAAAGGCTATATCCTTTCAATATTCATGATTTATAAGTAGTTATGAACCTTTCTTTTATTAAATATCACGGGGGCGGAAACGATTTTGTGATTGTTGATGCTTTGGATCCACAGCCGCTTTCTAATGAACAAGTTGCGTTTTTATGTCATCGTCGTTTTGGTGTAGGTGCGGATGGGCTGATTACCATTCATTCCGGTGCTGAGGATTATGATTTTGAGATTCGATACTATAACAGTGATGGAGCACTGGCTTCCCTTTGTGGAAATGGGAGTCGCTGCGCTCTGGATTATGCTTATCAGCATCAACTATGCTCTAAAAATACACGTTTTAAGGCGAGTGACGGTATTCATGAAGGTGTGATCATTTCTGATTTACGAAATCGGGTTTCAATGCTGCCGGTAACTTTTCCAACCCAGTATGAAGATGGTTATTTTTTGAATACGGGATCCCCTCACTTTGTGGTTGCTGTAGAGAATGCAGAGTTGGTTGATGTGGAGAAAAAAGGAAAAGAGTTGCGCTATGATACCCGTTTTGCCGGAGGAACAAATGTGAACTTTATGGAACGACATGCCGATCACCTTTTTGTGCGTACTTACGAAAGGGGAGTGGAAGCAGAAACGCTTTCCTGCGGTACCGGTGTTACCGCTTCAGCTATTGTAGCCGCTTCACTGGATGCTGTCGCATTGGGTCAACCTGTTCATTATCAGATTAAAACATTGGGAGGCTCATTTACTGTTTATTTGCAAAAAGAGGGAGAACTTTTTAATCATATCTGGCTGGAGGGTCCCGTGCAATCGGTTTTTAAAGGCTCTATTCAGATTTAGAGTTATTTATTTTCTTTTTTTATCTATCTTTGCCAAAAAAAGATGATGAAAAAGATACCATTCTTCCTGTTTTGTTTAGTTTTTACTTTTGCTACGGCACAAACTCGTTTGGATACAATTCGAGTGGCTCATTATGATATTCACCTTCAGATTGTTGACCTTCAACAGCAAACGATTTCGGGGTACACTAACCTTTTTGTGGTTCCTCAAATGAATGGGGTAACCTCCATTCGTCTCGATTTGCAACAACTGACAGTAGATTCTGTAAAATTAAATGATCAAATTACGGCATTTAACTATGTTTCACCTTTTTTGCAGCTGACTACAGCACCTTTATCGCTTCAGGATACACAAAAAGTAACGGTTTATTATCATGGTTCCCCTGTGCGCGATCCTTATTGGGGTGGCTTTTATTTTACGAGTCAATATGCTTATAACATGGGTGTTGGGATGCAAAGCGTGCCGCCCTCTTTTGGCAGATGTTGGTATCCTTGCATCGATGATTTTCAGGATAAAGCAACCTATCAGTTCCATATTGAAACCAATGCAACCAATAAGGCTGTTGCGGGCGGTATTTTAGTTGATTCGCTGACTTTACCAAGCGGAAACAGAGTTTGGAGCTGGGAGTTGGATAATCCGATTCCTACCTATCTGGCATCCATTGCTGTAGGACCTTATCAAGTTTACAAAGATACAATTCATCTGACTGAAGGGGTGATTCCAATTGAAATTTATGCTCCGGAAACTTCAATGTCCAAAATTGCCGGCTCTTTTGTGAATCTCAAAACGGTTGCCAGAGGGTTTGAAGAGCGTTTTGGAACTTATGTGTGGCCTCGAATCGGGTATGTTTTGGTTCCTTTCAGCAGCGGGGCTATGGAACATGCGACCAATATCGCCTATCCGATTTTTGCAGTGAATGGAGGCACAACCTATCAGGATTTGTTGATTCATGAATTTTCTCATTCCTGGTTTGGCAATCTGCTTACCTGTTCGGAAGCGCAAACCATGTGGATTAATGAGGGATTTGCACGTTATTCTGAGATTATCGCAGAAGAGATTTTAGATCCTACCGGAGCCACAGCTTTGCAATCCTGGGTTACTCTGCATCGTTATGTGTTGAAAAAAGCTCATCAGGATGATGGAGGCTATTTTGCTTTAAATCAAGTACCTCAAAGTGCAACTTATGGGACTACAACTTACGATAAAGGCGGTGTGGTTGTGCACGGATTAAGAAAACAGATGGGCGATTCTCTCTTTTTTGCATCTCAGAAACTCCTTTTTGACCAAAATAGATACGGAAATGTCAACTCTTTGGAATATTTTCAAAAAATGTCTGTGATTTCAGGATTGAATCTGATCCCTTTTTATGAAGGTTGGGTTAATCAAGCCGGATTTCCGCAATTTGCTGTGGATGAAGTAATTCCACTGAGTTCTACTTCGCCTAATCACTACCTGATTCGATATCACCAAAAACACTCTTTGGCACTCAATTGTGCTGATCATGTTTGTGTGGATGTTGCATTTTACGGGAATAGCGGTGAATACTGTTTGTTGGAGAATCTCATCTTTTCAGGTGAAACAGGGCAGGTTGAGGTGGAAATCCCTTTTACTCCTCAGTTTTGGATTGTTGATCCGCTGAAAAAGTTGGCTGATGCTGTGATTGATGAGCAGATTGTAGTGTTACCTACGTCTATGGTCACTTTTAATGATGGACTGGTACGACTTAAATCCACTCATCCTGCCGATTCCGTGCTGGTTTACGTTGAGTATAATATGGTTGCACCGGATCCGTTGCAGAATCCCAATCCCAATGTGTACCGAATTTCTGATAAACATTATTGGAAAATTGAGTATCCGGCATGGCAAAGTCTGACAGGTGAGTTGCATTTTAGATATTCGATCAATTTGCCTACTGATCCGGATTATTCCTTGATCGAGGGCTATTCCAGGGAGGATTTGATTCTGTTGTACAGACGCAACGGCATGGAGGATTGGCGCATTGTTCCCAGTACTTTGCAGGGCAATCCCTATACCGGTTTTGTGATTACAAGTCACACGGCTCCCGGGGAGTATCTCCTGGCTGTAGGTGATCAAACGGAAGGAACGCTTAACTATCTGAAGGAGAGTAAGTTTAAGATCTATCCCAATCCTTCTCAGGGTACTTTCTACACTTTAATTGAGGAGGCGCTTTTCGAAAAATCTTCTTTGTCCATTCTTGATCCTACCGGGGTTTTGGTCTACGAATCTCAGCTATTTTCGCCCATTCAGCAGCATCATCTCGATCATTTGAGTGTCGGGCTCTATTTGGTTGAGTGGCGATCAAATCAACGGGGTAAACAAATTTTGAAACTGATGATTCAATAGTTTTGTTTTTATTTTTTTGGAAATAAAAAAAAGGGGGGGACGGAAGGGTAGGGTTCTTAACTAAATTGTCCACCGGGTGTTCTGCATAATACCTGCCAGCATCTCCTTGGCCCTGAAAATCTGGATTTTAACGTTTCCGATAGTGATTCCCAACTTGATGGCAATCTCTTCATAAGAGAGCTCTTGGAAAAAGCGTAGCTCTACTAACTCTCTATATTTGGGACGCAACTGATCGACAGCCTGACGTAAGGTGACAATCTTTTGCTTTTCAATAATCTCCTCCTCGGGAGTTGGAGGCAGTCCGCCATTGATATCACTTAGTTTTACTTCCATGGCAAAAAGATCTTCATCTACACATTTTGGCATATTGTTTTTTTTGCGCAGATAATCGATGCAATTATTGGCTGCAATCCTGAATAACCAAGTGGAAAAAGCATATTCTGGAGAATATTTTTCCAGGTTGCTAAAAGCTTTTCCGAACGCTTCCATGGTCAAATCTTCTGCATCGTCAGGATTATTCATCATCTTCAACAACATAAAGTAAACGGGTTCTCGATATAATTTCAACAACTCTGCGTAGGCCTGTTGATTTCCGTTGTCAAGAGCATCTCTTAACAACAAATAGTCTCTCCGTGCTTTGGTGGTGGTTAAATTAATCTTTTCCATTATGACTTTTTATTAAATGATGAAAGAATGTAAATAACGGGATTGGCGATAGTTGATATCAGATCAAAGAGAATCAGGAAGGGTACAATCCCTTTTTCATTGAGTTTTTTTGCTCCCATTCCAAATGCAATATGTTGAAAAATCAACTTGATGAGGAGCATGCTGAATAAAATAATATGTATTTGAAGATCCCAGGGTATCAGTAGTACAAGTAGGATCCAAACTGGATATATAAGAACGGATACGGTTTGGTAAACTCCCAACAGCCAACGATGTTTAGTTGCAAAATGGGAGATGCTTTTGTTTCTGTTTTTCTTCAATCGGAACCAGGTTCTTACAGTAGATGGATCTTTAGAGATTGTTTGTGATTCGTAGCTATACTCAATATCACAATTTTTAGAAGTAGCTACACGATTGATAAACAGAGTATCTTCACCGTAAGGGATGTGATAATGGGAGGTAAATCCTTTGTTTTCAATAAAGAGTTCTTTTGTATAGGCTAGATTTTTACCTACTCCCATCATTGGAATTTTTATAAGATGATATGAAAAGAACTGAATGGCGTAATGAACTAACTCATAACGAATCAGTTTGTTCATCCAGTTTTTTCTTTGTTGAATACGGTTATATCCGATAATAATTTGTTTTTCACGATTGAAGTGGGCAGCCATGAGTTGCAGCCAATTTTCCGATGCAGGCATACAATCAGCATCAGTCAATAACAGATGATTGTACATAGCTGTTTTAATACCGATAGAGAGAGGAAACTTTTTGCCTACTACATTAGTAACTGAAGAGTTTAATTCCACCATTTTGATATGTGGAAAGCGAGCAATACAATCTTCTATCACCTCTTTGGTTCCATCATTAGAGTGGTCATTAACAACAATCACTTCAAAAAGTGGATAGTTTTGAGATGCAATGACAGGAAGAGTATGAATTAAGTTGTGGGCTTCATTTTTAGCAGAAATTACAACAGAAACTCCTAGGTTTTGCTGTAAAAGGGATCGTTTAGGTTTATGTAATGCGAACTTAAAAAAGAGCAAAACATAATAGAGTAACTGTATGAAAATCAGTACTCCCAATACAAGAACTACAGTCTCAACGAGATGAGTTTTTAGAAAAATCAGCATTTAGTTAATGGTTTGAACGGCAAATATATAAAAATATAGTGATATTTAATGTATTTTTGCGAAAAATTTTATCAACAAAATGAAGTTTGCAGTTAATTGTTGGGATTCTCACTCCAATGCACGTGCCGGTTTGATACATACTGACCGTGGAGAAATAGAGACTCCTATTTTTATGCCTGTAGGAACGGTAGGTGCAGTTAAGGGGATGCATGTTAAGCAGCTAAAGGAGGATGTCAAAGCACAAATAATATTAGGAAACACTTATCATCTTTATTTGCGACCCGGTCTGGAGGTGCTTGAAAGGGCAGGGGGGATACACCAATTCAACGGTTGGGATAAACCCATGTTGACTGATAGTGGTGGATTTCAGGTTTTTTCATTAAGTCACAAGCGTAAAATCAAACCGGATGAAGGCGTTTGGTTTCAATCTCATATTGACGGATCAAAACACTTGTTTAGTCCTGAGAAAGTAATTGATATTCAGCGGATCATTGGAGCAGATATTGTGATGGCATTCGATGAATGTCCTCCTTATCCTTGTGAATATGAATATGCGAAAAAATCGATGCATATTACTCACCAGTGGCTGGATCGTTGTATTCAGAGGATGGATGAAACGGAGCCCAGGTACGGCAAAAGTCAAACCCTTTTTCCAATTGTACAGGGCAGTGTTTTTCCTGATTTGAGAAAGCGTTCTGCTGAATATATTGCATCAAAAGAGAGGGAAGGGAATGCCATAGGTGGTGTTTCAGTGGGTGAACCTACCGAGTTGATGTACGAAATTACCGAGTTATGCTGCTCTATCTTACCTAAGGATAAGCCTCGTTACTTGATGGGAGTGGGTACACCGGCTAATATTCTGGAAGCTATAGGTATGGGTGTTGATATGTTCGATTGTGTGATGCCCACGAGAAATGGAAGAAATGGGATGATCTTTACCTGGGAGGGAATGATGAATATGAGAAATGAGAAATGGAAGTACGATTTTTCACCCATTGATCCTCAAAGTGACCTGTTTGCAGATCAGGATTATAGTCGTGCCTATTTACGCCATTTATATGTTGCGAATGAAATGTTGGGTGCCATGATCGGTACCATACATAATATTCATTTTTATATGGATTTAGTAGCCAAAGCGAGAGAACATATCCAAAAAGGTGACTTTGCTTCATGGAAAAATGAAGTGATGCCGAAAATTACAAGAAAACTTTAAAGTGCTGATTCTTAAATTGTTTAATAAATGTTTTAAAATATCTTAACAATAATTAATAAAATCGTACAGTTTAAATCAGTACTTTTGCAGGTTGGTTTAAATATGAATAGAAAAAGAATATTAACTTAGATTATAATTTTTATGGCAACAACTGCAGATTTTAGGAATGGATTGTGTATAGAATTGAATGGGGATCTTTTTGTAATTACAGAATTTTTACATGTTAAACCCGGTAAAGGTCCTGCGTTTGTTAGAACAAAATTGAAAAATTTAAGAACAGGAAGAACGATTGATAATACTTTTACTGCCGGAGTTAAAATTGATATTGCTCGTGTGGAAAGAAGACCTTATCAGTTCTTGTATAAAGAAGGAGAATCCGCATACCATTTTATGCACATGGAAACGTATGAGCAAATAGTAATTGCGGAAGATCTGATTTCTAATCCCGGTTTATTGAAAGAAGGACAAGGAGTAGAGGTGATGTATCATGCTGATACTGATACACCATTATCTTGCGAATTGCCTGCTTATGTTGATCTGGAAGTAACCTATACTGAGCCCGGTGTTAAAGGTGATACAGCAACCAATGCTCAAAAAAGAGCTGTTGTTGAAACCGGTGCAGAAGTGTTTGTTCCTCTCTTTATTGAGACAGGAGAAAAAATAAAAGTTGATACAAGAACAAATAAGTACTCGGAAAGAGTTAAATAATATTTATTTTTAAAACTACCAATAATGGTAGATGCTTATTTATTATCTAATTAAAAAATTATGAGATTTAAAGATCCGATATCCATATTTTCTCTTTTAAAAATGATAACTCAGAAGGTTGAAGTTAGAGGAGAAGTTGATTTTCCGGTTACCGGTATTAATGAGCTTCATTCCGTTGAAAAGGGAGATCTTTCATTTGTTGATCATGAAAAATATTATGAGCGCGTTATTAATAGTGCAGCTACTTTTATTTTGATCAATAAAGATTATCCTGCTCAGGAAGGAAAGGTGTTTTTAATCTGTGAAGATCCACTTATGGCTTATCTTGAAGTGGTAAATCATTATATTAAATTCACACCCCAAAATCAACAGATCCATCCTCACGCTAAGATTGGCAAAGGCACAATTATTCAGCCCAATGTGTTTATTGGGGAGGATGTTACGATAGGAGAAAATTGCATTATTCACTCTAATGTTGCTATTTATGCCAATACAACTATTGGAGATCGGGTAGTGATTCATTCCAATAGCACGATTGGAGCAGATGCTTGTTACTTCCAAAAACGTCCCGATGGTTGGGTGAAATTTGATTCCTGTGGAACAACTGTCATCGAGGATGATGTTGAGATAGGTGCAAATTGCTGTATTGACAAGGGAGTATCCGGAGTTACTAAAATAGGAGAAGGCACCAAATTCGACAATTTAGTCCAAATAGGTCATGATACTCATATTGGAAAACGCTGTTTTATCGGAGCTCAAGTTGGCATTGCCGGCTGTACTGTTATTGATGATGAGTGTGTTATTTGGGCAAAAGCAGGCATTAACAAAGATCTTTATATCGCTAAAAATACAACTGTATTGGCATTCTCCGGTATCGATAGAACGATCAATGATGAAGGTATGACATTCTTTGGTGTTCCGGCTGATGATGCAAGGAGAAAATGGAGAGAGATAGCCTATATCAAAAGGTTACCCGAATTGTTCGAGACCAATAATAAAAGCGAAAAAGAGTAATTTTTACTTATTCTGAATCAGTTTCCCGGTTTTCTACCGTATGTTTGATTTGAACACGGATACAATCCTGTTTTAATCCGGCAAGGTGTTTATAATTGTTGATATATCCCATAATGTTGGATGCCCCAATAGCATTGGAGGAGTGTGTATAGACGGGGCATACCGGTTCACCCTCTTTCCATTGTTCAATTAGCCAGCGGGCACAATCGAGTCCTGTTTTTTCTCTGATTTTTGAATAATCAATTTTATAGTTCCTGACTGCTCCATATACCCATTCCATCATGGCAGAGCGGTCCAAGTCGTGATCTAAACTGATTTTTGCAATATTTTCAAATCCAATTTCAGTTACTTTAGCCACAAATTCGTCATAATTTCTTACAACAATCCATTCGTTTTGAGAAATCGGAGTTCTTACGTCGTCTAAGTAGATGCTTTTCTTTTCCATAGTAAAACTGAATTTAATATACTCTTATCTACAAACTACAAAAGTACATAAAATTTTCCACAAGGTATAATATTGGAGAGTGGGGTTATAGATTAACAAAAAAGATACCTCAAATCCTGCCCCCCAATTATTTAAATTTCCAAAGAAGAAAGAAGAAGTATGAAATAAAGTTGAAAGGCGAAATGAATAATTACGACCGGAAAAAACTAAAAAAATCTAAATCCGCAATCCTAAATACGAAATTTCATTGTATCTTTGCAAGTTGTGTTTTTAAGTTCTTTTCATTTAAAATTAATATTATGACTTTTTGGAAAAAGATCACTAGTACTTTTTTATTGATTCTGTTTTTTGTCCCAATTTTAGCGCAAGAAGTAGTTTTGCCCAAACCGGAAGGAACTGTAATTCCTGATTTTGATATCATGAATACGAAATTGAGTCTGATTGATCAGCAGGATAATTCTGTACTTTTCATGCAGAGATCAGCTACTTCTCCGCACCAAAAAGAGCAATCTAAGATTATTGACTATAACTTGAACTCAAAAATTTTGAAAATTCTTGACGTAGAGTACCCTAAAGGTTACGAATATATCACATCCAAAATTAAAAAAGATCAACTGATTCACTTTTTCTTTATTCATGATACGAGAGCAAGAACCATTAAGTTGGTTTCATCTGAAACTTCTTTTCCGGAAAGATCACAACAAAGTACAAAGCTTGATTTTAATGAGATTTTTACCTATGCAGTGAATCCCAAAACAACTACAGAATCCTATTTTGCAGAAAGTATCGATAAGAATTATTTTGCATTGACATTGATTACGAGGGATGAGAATCAGGTGATTCAAAATGTTTTAGCTGTCACTTTGGATCAATATATGGATGTTGAATGGATGGAGCTTTTTAATCCCGATTTTGAGGGTAGAACTTCTGAAGTTGCGGATATGAAAATTTCAGATAAAGGCAAGGTTTTGGTTCTGTTGAATAATTATCAGCAAGTTAAAAGAAAACAGAATGATCACCAATTGAGATTGTTGTCGTTGTACAAAAATAATGATTTTACTCAATTTATCGTACCTACATCATTTGGTATAATTCAATCGATGAAGTTGTTGGTGTTAAAGAATGAGAACTATTTTGTTGCGGGTTATTATGCTGAAAAACAGAATAGAACGACGGTAGGTTATTTTACTTACACGTTTGATCCACGTCGTGAGAATGAAGTAGTTACAGAATATCGCTACACTTTTAAAGAGAGTTATAAGGAGAGGGAAGCTGTTGGTTATTCTGCTCCTACAAAGGCGAATAACGAATACAATTTTAAGTGTGACTATTTATGGGAATTAGAGGGCGATTTTGTGGTTATGTTGGGTGAACAATTTGCTGAGACTACCACTGTGAATCCAAAAAATAAAGAGGTGACCTATAATTATTTCTTTAAAGACCTCTATTATCATTATTTTGCTTTGGATGGACATGGTGCCGGATATGATTTCGTTCCTAAACCACAGCATGGAAGTTCTTTAGCAACACCTATCACTGATTTTACACAAAAAGGATTATCCTATTTTGCTTTCCTGGGAGAGGGCTCTGTTTATGTATTGTACAATGAGTCATCAGGTCAATATAACGCCAAGAAAACCGATGATTGGGTATCATTTAATAGTGATAATATGAGAGAGGCTTCTTTGGGAATGTGCCGTATCGATAAGATTGGGTTAGAGTTTAAATTGGTTGTTACTCCACCTATCAGGGATCTCTTTTTTAACAGAATGTGGTTCTCCGATGGATATAATATTTTGTTAGGATTTAGTGGAAAGAAAGAGTATCAGGTGGAAAAATTGCAGATTTCTTCTGAATGGGACTGGGATTAGGATTGATAGGATTAGAGGATAATAGGATTAGGATTGTAGGATTATAGGATTTTAGGATTACGGGATTGCTAATCTTGGATAATTTCGGTTAGCATGTCGTAGACGAGTTTTGTTGGGAATCCCATGACGTTGTAAAAGGAGCCTTCGATATGGTCGATTCCAATAAATCCGATCCATTCCTGGATGCCATATCCGCCTGCTTTATCGTAGGGTTTGTATTGCTTGATGTAGTAATCGATTTCTTCCGGAGTAAAATCTTTAAAACTGACCATTGTAGTTCGGTGGCTTGTAATTCTTCTTTTTTTGGTGGCTACTGTTACTCCTGTAATTACATTGTGTTTTCTGCCGGATAATTGAGTGATAATTTCAAAAGCCTCCTTTTCATCTGCCGGTTTACCCATTATCTTTTGATCCATAACAACAATGGTGTCACAACCGATAAAAATTGAATTTTCGGGATATTGCTCCAAAGGTATTGCAGATAATTTGAGGTTGGAGAGATATTCTACAACTTCGATCGGAGATAAAGATGAGGGATAGCTCTCTTCGACATTGCTTTTGATAATTTCAAAGTTAAGGTCCATGCCCTGAAGTAACTCTCTTCTTCTCGGAGATTGTGAGCAGAGATACAAATTATAATTAGCTATTTTTTTGATTAACATTATGATAAAGGTTACGAGTTAACTTGATTGACTTCGGGTTTGTAGCTTCCCAGATAGAGTAGGAGTAGAGTCAAAGCACCATTCATGAGAATCAATTCAAATCCAAATTGATATCCAATCCAGATAGGTGCCATTTTAGCTAAAAAGTAAATGATAGTTGGGGAGATGATGGAGACAATCGGAACGTAGTAAGGTCGTTTGATTTTTCGTTTTGAGTACATTCCGAAAACAAATAATCCCAGAATTGGACCGTAGGTATATCCGGCGATTTTGAAAAGTATTCGAATCAGGGAGTCGTTGTGAAATTGAGAAAAGACGATGATGATTGCCAGAAAGACGAGAGACATTCCGAAGTGGGTCCAGCGTCTGATTCTGGTTTCATGGGCTTCACCTTTAGACCAGCGTTTCATATCGAGAATGTCAAAACAAAAACTGGTTGTGATGGCAGCAAAAGTACCGTCTGCACTGGAGTAACCTGCTGCAATTAAGCCAATTACAAACAGTGCAGCTGCTCCCAATCCTAAATGCTGAAGAGCGATGGTTGGAAATATTTTATCAGTTTGACCTGAAGCAATCAAATGGCTTAGGTCGATTCCTTTTTGTTGAGCATATATGAGTAATAATCCGCCTAAATAGAGGAAAAATGCATTTACAATCACCAATATTCCGGAAAAGGTAAGCATATTTTTTTGTGCATCTTTCAAATTTTTACAGGTTAGGTTTTTCTGCATCATATCTTGATCCAAGCCAGTCATAGTGATAGTGATAAACATTCCACCCAGGATCTGTTTTAAGTAGTGAGTATGTGATTTCCAGTCTGTGTCAAAGATTTTCGTATGTCCTTCACTCTTCATCAATGCAAATGCATCTGAAAATCCCCATGAACCTTCTTTATGAATCAGAAAGATGCTAAGTACCATGGCTGCTAAAAGGAAAGTAGTTTGTAACAGGTCTGTCCAGACGACAGTTTTAATTCCTGCTTTGAAGGTGTACAGGAATATGATAAGAATCATGAAAACCGCAGTAGCCCAGATAGGAATACCCCAGGCATCAAAGATAAAGAATTGAAGTACATAAATTACCAGATACATGCGCAAGGCAGAGCCTACCATTCTTGAAATGATAAAGAGCATACTACCACTTTTTTGAGCAACGGAATCAAATCGGGTTCCTAAGAACTGATAAATAGAGACCAGGTTGAGTTTGTAGTATAATGGAAGTAATATAAATGCAATGGCGAAATAGCCTAAAATATAGCCTAATACTACAGCAAAATAGGTGAATTGGGTGTTGGCAACATCTCCGGGAACCGACATAAATGTTACACCTGATAATGAAGCACCAATCATACCATAGGCTACAACAAACCAGGGTGATCTCCGGTTACCGGTAAAGTAGGTTGCATTAGTGGCTTTACGAGAGGTTAACCATGTTACTAAAAAGAGAATGCCGGTGTAAATAACAAAAAATGCAAATATAAAATTCTCCATTACCAATCTTTTTCTTGATTACTACTTTTTCCTTTTTCGAGTTGTTTTTGTATCTTTTTTTGAGTATTGCGTTCATTTTGCTGCAATGCATCGAGTTGACGCTTATCATCCCTATTTCTTTCAGCTTCTTTTCTCTTCTGTTCCTCTTTTTTTTCTTTCTCCTTTTGTTGCTGTTGTTGCTGTTGTTGCTGTTGCTGTTGTTGCTGCTGT
>DIRT01000029.1:44975-123830 GCA_002427605.1 Bacteroidales bacterium UBA5429
TGTTGCTGCTGTTGCTGTTGTTGTTGTTGTTGCTGTTGTTGTTGTTGTTGCTGTTGCTGCTGTTGCTGTTGTTGTTGCTGTTGTTGTTGTTGTTGAACTAGTTTGCGTCTGGCGTATTCGAGATTGTATTTGGTATCCTGATCAGAAGGGTTGATTTTTAATGATTTTTTGTATGCATCTATACTTTCCTGATACTTTTCTTGTTTCATGAGTGCATTTCCCATATTGTGGTAGGAACGTGCTCTGGTTTTTTTGTCATTTTTTGTGTTTTCTGCTAATTGTTGGAATAGTTTTTCAGCTTCTTCATACTTTTCTTGTCTGTAGAAACTATTTCCTAAATTATACAAACCCTTGGTATGTTGAGGAGTAGTTAGCGTTGATTTGCGGTAGTTGGCTTCCGCTTTTTGATAGAGTTGTGCCGCTTTTTTTAGTTTTTCTTTTCCGAGACGCTCATTTACTTCTCCTCCCTTATTTAATAGTTCCATACCTTCTTTACGAATCTTTTCAGCCTGTTCATAATCTCTGTTTCCTTGTCTTAAGGCTGCAATTTCATCGATGGTTTGTGCCTGAATTGTCCCAAGTGGAAGAAGTAAAAGGAGCAACATGACTGTTTTGTTCTTAATAAGAAATGAGGTTTGTAATTTTTTAAAGAAAGAAGTCCAGGTTGATTTCACGTCAAATAGTAAAAGATAGATAACCAAAAACAGAATTCCCAAGAGTAGGGGGACCTGGTATCTGCTTTCATATTTACTGAATGTAACTTCGTTTAAATCGGATTTATACATTTTGTCAATTTCATCGGCAATCGTTTCAAAACCTATAGAGGCGTTGGAGGCATGTACGTACAATCCTGCTCCCGCATAAGCTATATCTTGTAGTATCTGTTCATTAAGTCTGGTGATTACGGTATTACCCTCGTTATCTTTTTTATAGGTTATATTACCATATCGATCAGTAGTTGGTATCGGTTCTCCTTTGGTTGAACCAATTCCAATGGTATGTACAGTAATTCCCATTTTGTTGATTTTCTGAGTGATATCCACTGCTTCTTCAAAATGATCCTCCCCATCAGAAACCAATATAATTACTTTTGAGTTCAATTGATTTAGCTTTGAGATTTCTCCATCATTTTTCTCATTTTGAGGGATTAGCGCCGCAGTGGCTAAGTCTAATGCGGCAGAAATATCTGTTCCCTGGGTGTTAATCATACTTGGATTAACGTAGTTAATAAACATTTTAGCAGCTGCATAATCACTGGTTATGGGAAGTTGAATAAATGCTTTTCCTGCAAAAATCACCAATCCAATACGATCTCCTTTCAGTTGATCAATAAAACGGGTTAATGACATTTTAGCTGCTCCCAATCGATCAGGCTGGTAATCTTGCGCCAACATACTATTGGAAACATCAAGACACACCATAATGTCAACTCCTTTTCTTTTTCCCTTTTCAAGTTTACTTCCTACTTGTGGGTTGGCTAATGCAATAATAAAAAGTGAGAGAACAATCATTAAAATACTCCATTTAATATGTTGCATTTTAGTTGATCGATTCGGCATTAACAACTGAATTAATGGCTTATCTCCATATTGATTGAGTTTTCTCTGTCGATATTTGAAGGATATAATATATGCCAGAACCAAAATTGGAACTATCAAAAGTAAATATAAAAAAGATTCATGTTCAAAACGAAACATAATGTCAGATTTTAAAATTATGGGTTTTTCTTAAAAATAAAGTGATTAGAGATAATGTAGATTAAAAAGAGAATTAAGCCTATCCAAAGGAAGGGGGAGAATAGATCTGATTTGTTTTCGTAAACTTTTTCACTAAGTAATGTTTTTTCCATTTTATCTATTTCAGTATAGACAGCTTTTAGTTTTTCATTATTAGTAACTCTAAAATATTTTCCTCCTGTACTTAGGGCAATCTCTTTGAGTAGTTGTTCATCAATTTCCGTATCAATATAAACTGGTCCAAATGGTCCGGGGTAGGGTGCTTTTCCCATTGATCCGGCGCCGATTGTATAGACTTTGATATTTTGATTTTTTGCTATTTCTGCTGCGGAAATAGGGTCAATATATCCTCTGTTGTTAACACCATCAGAGAGTAGGATGATGATTTTACTTTTGGCATCGCTATCTCGCAGGCGGTTGATGGCAGTACCCAATCCATCTCCGATTGCCGTACCATCCTCAATGACATCAAATTTAACTTGATCAAGAAGTCCTAACAACGTTTGATGATCGCTTGTAATTGGAGATTGTGTAAAAGCCTCACCGGCGTATAACACCAGACCAATACGATCAGTGGGTCTTCCTTCAATAAACTCAGTTGCAACCTTTTTGCAGGCTTCCAATCGATTAGGTTTGAAGTCCATTGCTTTCATAGAACCTGAAATATCCAAAGCAATAACGATGTCAACTCCCTCTACTTCAATGTCTTTTAGTCTGAAAGATGTTTGGGGTCTTGCTAAAGCGATAATAATAAACAGGAAAGCTATTCCCAGGAAAACCCAGGGAGTCCAACGGTAGCGTACACGCCAGCTGGTGGATATTTTGTGCAACGGTTCAAAGGATGGAATTGTGAATGAAGCCTGCATTTTATTTCTTTTCCAAATTTGCCATGCTACTATTGGAATGATTAATAGTAACAGATAGAAATAATAAGGACTGGCAAACTCAATATCTTTGAGTACAGATAGGAGTTTATTCATTTGAACCTCCTTCTTGATGTGTGTTGTTATCAGTTTCCTCCGTATTGCTTTCTAATTTTGCTGTATTCTCAACAAACTGTTTCCCAAATTGAAAAGCAAGATGGTGATCTGATGGTAGTGGATTCCATTTGGCAAACTTAACCAAATCAGCCATTTCAAACATCTTTTCAATACGATTGATCTCCTCTTTAAATATTGACACTTTTTGTAATTCCATGATAATTTCACTACTTACCATCTCCATAGCAGAAATTTGCCATCTGTTTTCAATATAAACTCTGATAATTTCGCTTAATTCGGAATAATATTGTTTGATTTTTCCCGCTTCCCACAATTTTTTCTGATTTAATAGTTCCAGTTCACGAAGTGCAATAATGTGTGCCTCTTCAACAGGAATCACTTGTTTGACTTCACGAGGATTCTTTCTTTTTCTATTTTTTAAATAACGAATCAATAGATAGATTATAATTCCTATTAGGATTAAGCTCAACAGAATCACTAATCCATATTTTTTCAAGTAGAGCCACAACTCATGGAGTCCAAATGGTGCTTTTGATATCGGTTTGATATCTTTGTATGCAGCCGTAGTATCAACAGCAATAGTGCTTACCTGGAACTGCAGTGGATTGGATTGAGCGACCAATAAGGAGTCAATATTAAAAAAAGGAATGGGGGGAAAGGTATAGCTGCCGGAATCAAAAACAATAATGGTTAGCTTTTGGCTTAAAATCAATTGATTGTTTTCAAAAATAGTATCTATTGGGGTGTTGGCTATCCAATCAAATGGAGTTTCAAGTAGCTCTACAAACTTCTCATCCATTACAGGAAAAAGAATTTGTTGATCTTTAGGAGAGTTTATTTTAAATGTGATGTTTAAGTAGTCTCCAATAGTAATTTGATTGGTGTCCAGGTGTGCTGTTGCAGTTATGTTTTGTGTATAGCCACAAAATGAAAAGGTGAAAAAGAGTAAAAATATAATAATAGATCTTTTTTTCATATCAACATGAGTAGATTACACTTCTATTTTTATGGTACAGTTCAATAAACGATCTTTTTTAGATTTTATTTTGAATCCTTCCATTTTAGGAGTGCTTTTTTATAAAGAAAAATCATATTTTTGCAATTGACTTTATTTGATGTTCATATGCTTGAACTTACCTTGCGCGGTTTTCCTCTTATCTATATATTTTTAGGTTTGGCATTGGTGTTGCCTAAAATTCCGGTTATAGGACCTTTTTTTAACATTATTAACACATTGATTCACGAGTTGGGACATCTTTTGGTAGCTCTTTTACTGGGAGGGAAACCCAAAAAAATAGAACTCTTTAAAGATAAATCGGGAACTATGGTGGCGGCTATGCCCTCTCAATTTTCCTCATTTATGGTCTCAATATCAGGATACCTATTTTCATCACTCTTTGCTTACTTCTCATTTTATATGATCTCGGTTAGCTACGAAAAAGGCTTTCTTTTAACTCTCACATTAATCTCTTTATTTGCACTGATATTGTGGATTCGAAATCGATATGGTATCATATGGGTGTTGGGATTTATTTTGTTAAATAGTTTTCTGATCTATTGGAACCAAATTTACTGGATTAGGGTTGCAGCTTTGTTGTATGCGACATTTATTGGGGTTGAGGCTTTTGTTTCCGCATGGATTGTTTTTTATTTATCTATATTTAAACCCAAAAATGCCGGAGATGCCACACTGTTATCAAAAACAACCCATCTTCCTCCATTTCTATGGGGTTTGTTGTTTGCTCTTTTTTCTACATTGATCACCTATCTGATTTTGGTGCATTTTTTTAACATTCCACCTTTTATCCCTTTTTTACATATATAGTCATTCTTATAAAAAAAAATTGTACATTTGCAAGTTGAATTAAAACAAAGTATACTATGAATTTTATTGTAAGTCGTGATTCTCTTTTCAAAAACCTTAACGCCTTAAATGGTATAATTAGTAGCGGAAATACTATTCCTATGTTGGATAACTTCCTTTTCCAGATCGAAGGGGATAAGTTGACACTAACAGCCTCAGATATTGATACTACAATGACTGCTGTGATCCAACTTTCTCATGTTGAAGGTGAGGGGTCAGTTGCTGTTCCTGCTCGTCTGTTAATGGAGACGCTAAAATTAATTCCAGATGTTCCGGTGGTTTTTGAGGTTAATGAGGAGTTAACTCATGTTAGATTTACCGCAGGTCAAGGAGAGTACGACTCTCCCTGTTTTGATGGGGTTGATTTTCCACTTTTAAAACCAATGGAAGATCCACAAACCTTTCATATTGATGCTCAAGTTTTACAACGTGCAATTTCTAAAACATTATTTGCAGCAGGTAATGATGAACTTCGTCCCAATATGATGGGGATTTTCTGTGAACTGTCAGAAGATCATATTACTTTCGTGGCTACCGATGCTCATAAGCTATCCCGTTATAGAAATACAAGTGTGAAAGTTGATCAATTTGCTTCTTTTATACTTCCTAAAAAGCCAATGAATCACTTAAGAACTGTATTAACTCCAGTTATGGGTGATGTGCAAGTGGATTATACTACTTCTCCAACATCTAACTTTGTTAGTTTTGCTTTTGAAAACATGGTTCTGTACTCATCTTTAAGAGAGGGAAGATTTCCGACTTACGAATCTGTGATTCCTAAAGATAATCCTATAGTTTATAAAGTAAGTAGAGTAGACTTTTTAAATTCTATCAGGAGAGTTGGAATATACTCAAATCAATCTACTTATCAGGTGAGAATTGGCCTTTCTGACGAGTTGACTACTTTGAGTGCTGAAAACTTTGATTTTTCCAACAAAGCTGAAGAGACTATTCATGGTGAGTTAACAGGAGAACCCATGGATATTGGTTTTAATTCGAAGTTTTTAAGAGAGATTCTTGAAAATATGGATTCTTCTGAGGTTGAACTTCATATGTCTGAGCCTAGCAGAGCAGCATTGGTTTTACCATCAGAAAATGAAGAAGATGAGGATTTGTTAATGTTGATCATGCCTGTTATGATTGCACAATAACTGTAAAAAAACGACGGTCGTTCTGTCGCTGCCCGAATGGGGAGAGGAAAGTCCGGACAATATAGAGCACCATACTTCTTAACAGGAAGGGACTATTTTTAGTCACAGCCAGTGCCGCAGAAAATAACCGCTCCATGTATGGAGTAAGGGTGAAAATGTGAGGTAAGAGCTCACAACGTAAGTAGTGATACTATACGTGGGTAAACCTTATGGATTGAAAGACCAAATATACCGGGGTTTGAGGGCTGCTCGTCCAACCCGGAGGGTAGGTCGATAGAGCTTTAGGGTGACTTAAAGCCTAGATAAATGACAGAAGATTACAGAATCCGGCTTATAGATCGTCGTTTTTTTACTTTATAAATGAAGAGTATGAAGCGACACCCATTAGTAGAACTGGATCCTTACCTTAAACCTTTTGAAAAAAAAATAGTATATAGGTCAAGACGAAGAATACTTACGGAACTGGAAATAACTCAAGGGAATAAGTTATTGAGGGATTCAGTTAATAATCATCTTTATTACGGATTGCATAAATCTGAAAAGGAGTGGGTTTTTAGAGAAAAAGCCCCCAATGCTAAAGCATTATACTTAATAGGCGATTTCTCTTATTGGCAAGTATTACCTCAATACCAACTTCAATCTATTGGAAATGGAGATTGGGAAATTAGGTTGCCTCTCTCTTTTTTATCTCACGGTGATCTCTATCGTATTTGGATGGTTTGGGGCGATGGTGCTGATGACCGTCTGCCTGCCTACCTGACTAAAGCCTATCAGGATCATGACACAAAGCAGTTTTCAGCTCAAGTATGGGATCCACCTCAACCCTACGAGTGGAAAGCAAATTCCCCTCAAAAGCCTGATTTTCCTCTGATTTATGAAGCTCATATAGGAATGTCTTCCTCAGAACCTGAAGTCTCAACTTATGTTCGTTTTTCTCAGGAGGTGCTACCCAGAATAGCTCGATTAGGCTATAATACTATCCAATTGATGGCAATACAGGAACATCCATATTATGGCTCATTTGGTTATCAGGTTTCTAATTATTTTGCTCCCTCTTCGCGTTTTGGAACTCCGGAAGAATTAAAAGCGTTGATTGATGCTGCCCATGAGCTTAATATCTCCGTGATCCTGGATTTAGTTCATTCACATGCTGTATCCAATGTTAAAGAAGGGATAGGAAAAATAGACGGATCAGAAACACTCTATTTTCATGGAGGTGAAAAAGGACAACATCCGGTTTGGGACTCCCGCTGTTTCAATTATGGAAAAATGGAGACACTCTTTTTTCTTCTCTCTAACCTGAAATATTGGCTGGAAGAGTTCCGTTTTGACGGGTTTCGTTTTGATGGAATAACCAGTATGTGCTATTGGAATCATGGTATTGGTGTTGATTTTTTAAACTATACACAATATTTTGATGATAATGTGGATTGGGATGCCTTAACCTATCTGCAATTGGCAAATATGTTGATTAAACAAGTCAATCCGAATGCTTTTACTATAGCAGAAGATGTAAGTGGGATTCCGGGATTGGCTTTTCCGGTTGAAAAAGGTGGGGTTGGATTTGATTATAGAATGTCCATGGGGATTGCGGATTTTTGGGGTAAAGTTATTAAAGAGATTCCTGATGAGGAGTGGCATGTTGGAGATATCTTTTTCAAAATGACGGATAAGAGAGTAGAAGAGCAGACTATCAGTTATGCCGAAAGTCATGATCAGGCAATGGTAGGAGACAAGTCCCTTATTTTTAGATTGATAGATGAGGAGATGTATACCGGTATGGAAGTAACAAATCACTCTTTGGTAGTAGATCGGGGAGTCGCACTACATAAGATGATTCGCTTGGTTACACTGACTTTATCACAAGGAGGCTATCTCAATTTTATGGGCAATGAGTTTGGACACCCTGAATGGATCGATTTCCCCAGAGAAGGGAATAATTGGTCCTGCCACTATGCACGTCGACAATGGTATTTAGTGGATAATGAGAATCTCAAATATGCACAATTGAACCGATTTGATCAATCAATGATAGATCTGGTGAAGAAATATCCTATTTTCTTTTCTGATCCCCGTCCTATCATTCGGAATACAGAGAAACAAATTTTAGTGTATATAAGAGGTGAATTGATTTTTATTTTCAATTTCCACCCTACACAATCTTACACAGATTATGAAGTTTATGCTCCGGAAGGGGAGTATAAAGTAATCTTAAATAGTGATGATGAACTATTTGGTGGGTTCAATCAATTGGATCCTACCGTTATTTATAAAACTTTTCCCATTGCAAGAGTTTCACATCTCAGACTTTATATACCGGCCCGATCCTGTTTTGTTCTGGCACCTCAGGAAGTTCAGAATGTAAAAAAATAAGATCCATTTTTATTCCGGTTTTATAAAATAAAATTTATATCTTTGCAAATTGTAACTTAGTCTTTCTTATGAAACGGTTCCTATTCTTATTGGTTTTCAGTACCTCATTTTTACTACTTTTCGGACAACGTTTTAGCACTTTTTCAACAGACCCTTCATTGACAGTAGAGGAGATGAAGCAGTTTTTTGCGACATTACCTCAAGATAAACAGAAAGAGGCTAACAGGTTGCATGAGAAATTTGTTCAATTATGGGAAAACCCTTTTCAAACCCATGAAAGTCAACTTGCCTTTATTGATGTTGCCAATACTATGTTGCAGAAAAGGATGCGTCCTTTTCCCCATTTTGAATCGGTGATTAACGTTTATTTGGTTTTTATAGCATCAGATTTTGGAGCGGATTATGAAAATTGGGGAAAGATGCTTAAATATCACGTACTTAATGATGGTTCTTCATTTACTCATATTGTGAAAAACTATACTCTTTTTTTTACGAATAATATTATTGCAGCCGAACAAAATGCAACGTGGCTGGTTTACGGTATAGCTGAATCAATAGGTGTTGATCAAGAACCTTATATTGCTTTTGATGATGTTAATCTTGTAGGACGTTCCAAACAGGATAGCGTTGTAGTGTACGAAACAACCGGTAAATATTTTCCTTCCAGTTCTAAATGGGTTGGCACAACCGGAGAAGTAAATTGGGATAGAGCAGGATTATACGATGTAGTTGCGAAATTTGACTCTTACACTGTTGATACTCGTTTTCCTAAAATTTATGTAGAAAATGCCTCTTTGAATTATCCAGTGCTTTTTTCATATCCTATAAAAGGGGTTTTGGAAGATAAAGCAGGAGTGGCAGTAACAGAGGAAAAGGCACTTTATCCTACCTTTAAAAGCTATGATAATTATCTGGCGATCCCTGAGATCTATAAAAATGTAGATTATATCGGGGGATTTCAAATGCGGGGTGCTTCTATTCAGGGTTCTTCAGATGGACAGCGTTTGGCTGAATTATTGGTGAAAAATGAAGAAAAAGTACCTATTATTTCTGTTAAATCAATGAGCTATCTCTTTAGACCTGGGGCTGTTTTAGCTAATGATGCTCATGTTAGTATATATATGGATCAAGACTCCATTTATCACCCTTCAGCTAACTTTAAATACACAGAAGATACCAAAGAGTTGATTGTATCCAGACCCAAATATGGAGTTGGACGTTCCCCTTTTTTTGATACATATCATAAAATGGAGATTACAGCAGAATCTATTCAGTGGAAAACTGACCAAAAGACTATTGAAGTTAAGCCATTGGTAGGTACTACAAGCGATAGTAAGGCACTGTTTGAATCTCAGAACTATTTTGAGTATGGAAGAATGAAGAAACTACAAGGCTATAATGAGATTCATCCTATGCGGACCCTCTATGATATGTACTTCTCTAATCAATTTGAACCTGTTACGCTCAGACAGGTTGTGAATTATTTCAGAGCTTCGGAAACAGATATCAAAGCGCTGATTATTGAATTGGCAGCCAATGGATTTGTTGAATATGACGTAAATAATGACTTAATTCATTATCGGAAAAAGTTAACGCAATATCTGAATAACGAAGTGGGAAAGAGAGATTATGATAATATAGTTCTGGAATCCAAAACTCATTATGCTACTATAGATTTAACCACTTATGACTTAAAAGTAACCGGCTGTGAGTTTTTTGTTTTAAGTGATGCTCAAATTGTCAATGTATATCCAACAGAGGAAAAAGTTGTGGTGAAGAAAAATAGGGATATGATTTTTTCCGGAAGATTGATCGCAGGGCTATTTGATTTTGTTGCCTCCAACTGTAAGTTTGATTATGATCGTTTTTTGGTGGATATAGATGTGATAGACTCGATGATTATGTACACAGAGGATAGATCAGGACGAATGGATATGTACGGGGATTATGAGTTAAAAAAAGTCAACTCTCAAATTGAAGAGTTGGCAGGAACCTTGTTTATAGACCTACCAGGCAATAAGTCTGGGCTAACCGATTATCCGGATTATCCTATGTTTGAGAGTCATAAAGCAGGTAAGGTGTTTTATGATCAGCCCTATGTGCTAAACGGAGTGTACGATAGGGAGCGATTTTGGTATCATGTAGATCTCTTTACGATTAAAAATCTAGATAATTTTGTTGTCGATTCATTGACCTTCAATGGTCGATTAATTTCGGGTGGTATTTTTCCCGATATCCCGGAACCTTTGATGATTCGACCCGACTTTTCACTGGGATTTGTACACCAAACTACTGATTTACCTATGTATGAAAATAGAGGTTTATACACCAGTAGGATTGATTTGAGTAATAATGGTTTGAGGGGTAAAGGAAAAATAGATTTTCAAACTTCGACATCTTTTTCGGATGACTTTATTTTCTATTTGGATTCCACCTCAGGATATATTCACAAACATCATGTAGAGCCTGAATTGACTGGAACCGAGTTCCCGATAGCTTCAGTAAAGAATACAAATATGCTTTGGGCTCCTTACCAAGACCAGATGTATCACTATACTACGGATACTCCTGTCGATATTTTTGGTGAGGGAACGTTGACAGGTCATACCATTGTTACATCTCATGGAATGTACGGAGGAGGAATTTTTAAGTTTAAACAAGCAGACTTGACCTCCACTTATTTTACCTTTAAACATCATGAGTTGCTGGCAGATACTGCTAATCTACGTATTTATGACAGGAATAATCCTGATCAAGTTGCTTTTTCTACTAATAACTACAATTCTCATGTCGATTTCCAAACCAGAATTGGAAGTTTTGTAGCCAACGGAGAGGCATCTGAGGTGCTTTTTGTTAAGAATGAATTTAAAGCCAGAGCTAAAGCTTTTGAATGGAATACAATCGATCAGCAGATACTGAAATTTAAATGGGACGATGATCCATACAAAGATGTTGATATCAATGGTACTCCAACTCGCGAATTGGTTGATATGGTAAGTCAGGGAAATGAACTGATTTGTACTGATCCCGGTATGAAGGGACTTCAGTTTTGTGCAACCGCAGCAGAGTTCGATTTTGGCGAAAATGTAATTAATGCACATGGAGTACGATTTATTAACATTGGTGATGCTGCCATCTTCCCTAAAGATGGTGAAGTGACGATTCTGGAAGAAGCTCAAATACCTACTCTTTATGATTCAAGAATTTTGGCCGGAAGAAAAAATAAATTTCATGAAATTTATAACTGTGTAGTTAATATTTATACAGCCATCGACTTCAAAGGCTCCGGATTTGTTGACTATATTGATGAAAATAAAATGACTCAGTCGATCCGACTGGATACAATTTGGTTTTATAAAACAACACAAGGAATTGGAGCTATTCCGCTAGAGAAAGATTTTAAATTGAGTCCCCATTTTGCTTTTGATGGAAGAATGCAGTTGAATAGTGTCGATACATTCCTCACTTTTGTTGGTGGTGTCGAGTTTATCCACGATTGTGATTCAGTGAAATATGCCCGCTTTAGAATAATGCAACAGGTTAATCCTAATTCGATCTTCCTGGAAATTGATCAAAAGAGTAAGGACGTGAATGACCGAAAAGCAGTTGTGGCCATTGCCTCTTCCAATAGGACAGGGAGAATCTATACTGCTTTTGGGGTAGCAAAGGATCAATTTAATGATGCAGAATATATATCTGTTCAAGGATTTATTACTTATGATCATGAATCTCAGGAATATAGAGCAGCAGCGAAAGAGAAGTTAGAGGATTCTTCCGTGCCGGGTACGATTATTAGACTGAAAAAGAATGAATGTATCTCCACGGGTACAGGAACTATTGATATGGGAGCCAAATTGGGTAGGGTTGATTTTATTACAGACGGAACGATTGTTAATTATATGAAAGCTGACTCTGCTGAAATGCACCTCACTACTTCGATCGATTTCTTCTTTAATGATAATGCGATAAAAGAGATGAATAAGGCGATTCAGGAATCTACTTCTCTTGACTTTTTTGATCCTTCCGGTGATGAAGCCTATCAGGATGCAATCTATAATATCTTGGGACCGAAAGATTATCAAAAGTATCGTGATGATCAAACTGCCTTGGGGCAGGTGAGAAGATTACCTGAGAAACTGAGAGTTCAATTCCTCTTTTCAGATATTAGTTTCGCATGGGATAAAGAAACTTCCGCATTTGTATCACAAACTACACTACCGTTAATTATTTGTGGAGCACAACAGGTGTACAAAGAGATTCCGGGAATTATTGTGATTGAAAAAAGAGGCTCGAGAAATAGGTTGTATATCTATTTTGAGTTTGATCAGAAGTTTTTCTTCTTCCAGTTTGAAAATAATAATATGTATGGATTTTCATCGGAAAAACCTTTCAATGAGGCAATTAGTAAAACAAAAGCGAAACATCGTGTACAGTCTCCTGAAAAAGGATTACCCTCATTCTCTTACAGACTGGGTAACAGAAGTCAACAAAGACGATTTTTGAAGAAGTTCTATACTCCACTTATTGAAGAGGTGTCAACGGATGAAAATGAATAAAAAATGATCTAAAATGAAATTTGCAATTATAGATTATATCGTATTTGCGATTTATGCAATCACAGTTATTGGTATTGGCTTATGGGTTTCCCGAGAGCCTAAAGGAAAAAAAATGCCAGTGACTACTTTCTGGCATCCAAGGCTCTCCCATGGTGGGTGATAGGAGCTTCCTTAATTGCTGCCAATATCAGTGCAGAACAGTTTATCGGGATGTCGGGATCCGGCTTTAAAATCGGATTGGGGATTGCATCTTATGAATGGATGGCAGCGTTGACATTAATCCTTATTGCTATCTTTTTTGTTCCAATCTATCTCAAAAAAGGGATCTTTACTATGCCTCAGTTTTTGGAACAACGTTTTGATAAGCGGGTTAAAGTGGTGATGGCCGTTTTTTGGTTGGCAGTTTTTGTGTTTATCAATCTCACATCGATTCTCTATTTGGGCGCTTTAGCTGTACACAATATGATGGGAATTTCCCTCTTTTGGAGTATTATACTGTTAGCGCTTTTTGCAATGGTTTACTCCGTTTATGGGGGACTCAAAGCGGTGGCACTGACCGATGTAATACAGGTTTTCTTTTTAATTCTGGGGGGGATTATTGTTACCATTGTGGCTACTTCTACTCTGGGAGAGGGCTCTTTTTTAACGGGACTCAAATCTCTTTTTAATGATGCACCTGAAAAGTTTGACATGGTTCTAGATAAATCTCACCCTTCATATAATGATTTGCCCGGTTTGGGTGTGATTTTAGGCGGCATGTGGGTAGCTAATCTTTACTACTGGGGATGCAATCAGTATATTATTCAGAGGGTTTTGGCAGCCAAATCGATTCCGGAGTCAGAGGAATTGCATTTGCAGCTCTGGTTGCAGCTATTTTATCCTCGTTAGCCTCCATGATGAATAGCATTTCAACTATCTTCACAATGGATATTTACCCGGTAATAGTAAAACGAGAAATACCTGAAAGCAAAAAGGTTACCATTGGACGAATTACCGCCGTTATATCGATGTTGATTGCCATTATGGTTGCTCCTCTCTTAACCCGATTGGATCAGGCTTTCCAGTACATTCAGGAATTTACCGGCTTTATCAGTCCCGGAGCATTAGCTATCTTTTTAACCGGATTTTTCTATAAAAAAGCGACTCCAAACGGTGCATTGGCTGCCGCACTGGGCACTTTTGTTTATTCATTAGCCTTTAAATTAGGTTTTCCCGATATCCCGTTTCTCGATAGAATGGGATACGTATTCCTTCTTTGTTTGTTAACGATATGGATTTTTGCGAAAATTGAAAACAAATCAGATCCGGATAAGGTGATCAAAATTGAACCCGGAATGTTTAAAACAACTTCGCAATTCAAATGGGGCGCAGCACTCATCATCATTATTCTAATCATCCTTTACGCTATTTGGTGGTAAACAACTCTTTTTATGATACAAGCACGTCTTCTAGAGCAATTTAAAGATTATTACAGAATCTACGGGCGTTTATTCTCATCTCCCGGTAGGATTAACCTGATAGGAGAGCATACCGACTACAACGAAGGATTTGTGATGCCTACGATTACAGATCAGCAGTTTTATGTTGTGATGGCTAAACATGGCGGTTTGGATCCTTTTCCCGTTATCCGAATATTTTCCCCGCAATTTAATGAGGCTGTGGAGTTTGATCTCTTTAATCCTCCTAAAAAGCAGTGGGCTCTTTATTTTTATGGTGTTATTAAAGAAATAAAAAAAAGGGGGGAAGAGATTCAAAGCGTTGATCTCCTGATTCACTCCGATATCCCTACCGGAGCAGGAATGTCATCCTCTGCCGCGCTCTGCGTAGCCTTCGCTAAAGGACTGAACTCGCTCTTTAATCTGGGTTTCGCACCTTTGGATTTGGCTCTCATCGCCCAAGCAACGGAACATAACTACATCGGAGTGCAGTGCGGTTTAATGGACCAGATGGCTTCGCTCTTTGGTAAAAAAGATCACTTTATGAAGCTGGATTGCAGAACTTACGATTTTGAACAGATTCCATTCGATTTTTCAGACCTGTCCATCGTTTTGTTTAATTCAAGAGTAAAACATAATCTGGCTTCCTCGGAATATAATTTGAGAAGAGCCAGCTGCGAAAGGGTAGTGGGCATCATATCGCAAAAGAAAGAGGGAGTTACAGCGTTGCGAGATCTCTCTTTGGATGATTTAGCTCAATTTAAAGCACTCATAGACCCGATCGACTACATGAGAGCGGAATACGTGCTGGAAGAGAATGACAGAGTGCATCAAATGGTGGATGCCATAAAAGCTAAAAACTTACCTCTGATGGGCAAATTGATGTCAGCATCTCACTTAGGATTGAAAGAAAAATATGAAGTAAGCTGTCCCGAGTTAGACTTTTTAGTAGATTCCGCCCACAACACCCCCGGAATTGTAGGAGTCCGCATGATGGGCGGCGGTTTTGGCGGTTGTACCATCAATCTGGTTGAAAACGCTCAAAAAGAGCAGTTTATAGAAGCAATGACCATCAAATTTGAGAAAAAATATCTGAAAACCGCCCTCTACTACGTCACAACTCCCATTGATATTTAATTATATATATTATTTTGAAATAAAAATAAAAGGGGGGCAGACTAGGTATCCCTTTTTAGTCATTCTATTTCCCCACTCGATAACATAAACCTCTTTAGATATGCAGTGATCAATTACGAATTACGCCTTTACAAGGAAGAAGGTAGACGGTAGAAGGTAGAAGGTTCACTCGGGATGCGACTTCAAGTTATGTCCTGAGTGTCTAAGGAAAACGTGTAGTAGTCGCGTCCCGAGTAGCTCAATTTTAAAAACTTTCGACTTTTTTTTCATTCCGCCTTCCGCCTTCCGCCTTCCGCCTTTTATCGATTCGTAATTCGTAATTTAGTATATCGTTACCGTTCCGTTCACTACTTTTCCTCCTTTTCCTTCGGTTTTGTAGAAGATGACGTAGGTATAAACGCCGCTCAGACAGCCTTCGCCTGTCCAGCCTTGTTCTGGATTTTGGGAAGTGAAGAGCAGATTCCCCCAGCGATTGTAAATATAGATGGTATATTCTTCTACTTTCTCCGGATAGGCAAAAATCGGCTTGAACTGATCGTTTAACCCGTCTGAATTGGGAGTGAAACTACTGGGAATATAAAGTTCCTGTTCGCAGCGTTGATAGAAAACTTCAATCTCTGCGGTTTCATCAAAACAGAGGTTGGAGACTAACACCTGATAAACACCGGCATACCTCACTAAATAGGTAGCTTCTGTGGATCCATCTTGCCACAAATAGGTGCAATAAGGTGTTTCAGCCGAAAGAAGCAAATGCTGACCTTCACAAAGCGTGCTATCATTGCCTAAATCGACTTCAAAAGGATACAAATATCCCAAATAGATCGTATCGCTTACCTGCAAACATTCATCTGTAACGATGACCCAATAATCCCCTTCAGAACTCGCCAAATAGGTTGTATTGGTGGACAAATCTTGCCACAAATAGGTGGCAGGATGGGGTTGCTCTGCATTCAGGAGCAACGTTGCCAAAGCACATAGAATGGAGTCGTTACCTAAATTCACCGAAGATTGCGGATAGAGTTGAACGTTGATATCATTGAGAGAAACGGTACAACCCAAATTGGTAACAGATACTGAATAAACACCCGCTGTATCAATTACAATAGAAGCGGTTGTATCTCCGGTGGACCACATATAGTGAATTGCATCAGGCGTTTCTGCAGAAAGCTCGGTTCCCTGACACAAAGTGGTGTCTGTAGAGAATGGAATTATTGGTGGTGGTACCACAACAACAAATGTGGTGGTGGTATCGGGACAAGTATAGTGTAAAACCAGTTGAACGGTTAGCGTACCTGCTGTAGTTAAGGGGAGGTTTACAATAGGCGAGTTCGGATATAGCGTTCCATCTACAATCCAGTCTATGGCAACAGAATCGGGATTATGAGGCACTTCCAGATGCAGCAGATCTCCGACACAGCGGTAAACGGTTGCAGAATCCACAGGACTCAAATTGGAATAAGCAACCGGAGATTCATAGTAGTTGTATCCGGAATCGTTATTATGAAAGTAGAGAAAATCCAATAATCCGTCACTGTTGGGTCTCAAATTATATCCAAATTCATCGATGGTTGCACTAAATCCATTTTCATTCTCCAAGATTAAAAAATCGGGAACAGATTCATTAAAGAAGCTATATTGAAGATAGTAATAATCCCCGTTCGTATGAGGAAAAAGGTTGAAAGCAGTGGATGGAATCAATTCGTGATTAATGTACATAGTATGAACCCCTTCCGGTTTAACAAAAATAACCAGGTCAACATAAGTAGTGTCCGGAGTCTGGAATATGCGGCGTTGTGTCGTCGGGAAAAGCCATTTTTTTACCATACGGTTAGCAGGTAAAGGATGGTTCAAATTGGTATAGTTTGTTGTTTCACAAATTAATGGAAATATCCAATTACCGGAACCTGTATAAGTACAATTGACATCAATGTAATATAGACGACTAGCATACCTGTCTACTGGTGCCCTCATAAAAGCCAAAGGAACATCAATAATCCAAGGAGGAGCTGTTTCACACCCACACGAAGGAATTTGGTCGCATATATCCAATCTGTTTGAAACAGAAACATAAGTAGCCCATGGTTGATTGTAAAATTGGTTACATCGATATACTGTGTAAAAATTATTACTTAAACTCAAATCAGTAGGCAACGAAATGGATCTATAAAAATTATTATAAGCATATTTAACCAATAAATAATCTTTTCCTTTACAAAGGTCGTAATTGGGTATACTTCTGAAATATTTTTGTCCTCCAAGAGTATTTGTTTGTCTTTCCGACGTAAGATAAAAAACCACTTTTTTACAATTTGTCGTAATTATTTTATTCACATCAGTAAACCCATATGATTTTAAAACTAACACCTCCCCTTTTTGTAATGTTGCTGTAAAAGGGAAGGTGGTAACAAAGCCAACATGATCCAATTCCGGTACAAACAGCGTAGTATTATCTTCTGTAGCAATAACCAAAAGTATACTTAACAGAGAGGAGTAAGAAGTGCTTTGAAAACCTCTCAAATTGACATCTGTGGAAAAAATAGATAATGGAGGTATGGGTACTTTAGCTGTTCGCTGAGAATTTAATATTCCGATAGAATCTATAATATTGGTTTGTAAATAGACGTGAACATTTTTTTCTGCTTTGATATAAATTCCCTTAGCTTCGATTGAGCGAGTAGTATCCGTAAAGGAATATGTCACATTACAGAGAATATCTTCTTTTGGAACTCCAATCACCAACACACTATCCGGAACCACAGTAAAAGTTTGGTAAAAAGAGGTATTGGGATTTTCAATATATCCGGTGCATAGTGTATCTCCCATAATGTAAATCAATGCACTATCAGGCGCAATATCAGAAAATATATTTTTCGAAGAAGTAACCCAAAACTCACGCCCGGCATTGGTTAGCTCCTGTGCTGGTAAAGACAGAAAGGAAAGGATCAATAATATTGCAACAACATAGTGTTTCATTTAGTTCTCATTTAAAATAAATTACTTTCACGCTCTTTTGGGTCCCTACCTCATCAACTACTGATAGTATATATATTCCATTTGTAAGATTTGGTAATGTAGTTTTATTTTCATTTTTAGTAGATCCCTGAAATAATATTTTACCTGTTAAATCGTATAGGTAATAATAAATTGTCCCAGAAAAATGACTACATTCGAAATACTCACAACTATATAAATTTATTTTGGGTATCGATTTTGTTAATTGAGTATTTATATTCGATTTAATAGAACCTTTACTACAATAAACCATATCATTACACTCAATAATTTGGAGTAAAGAAAAACTTGATATTGGGATTGCATTACTAATTTGAGAGGTGATGACACTTTGGGATACCACTAGATAGGGAGAATAGTCTAGATAAGTAGTTAGATCATATTCAAATATAGGAAGGGGTTGATCACATTGTGAAAGAGCTATATCATAGGTTTCTGTAATATATGGAGAAGTTCCCCATGGACCTATTTCGTTGATTCCAGTTGACAAAATGGTATGGCAGCTATTAAATGGATTTAATTCAAGTCTTTGGAGATATATTTCATTTCCATAAATAAAATTGGCAGGTGGACCAACAGCACAAATTGAATTTGAATACTGATCCATAATTTGAGCAATTTTGAAATTGGTTAGTGAATAAGGATCCATCTGGGCAATAAGGTTAATCCCATCAACACACAATACATTCCTTCCCAGTATGGTTAACTTTTTATTATATGAATCATATCTCATATCTTGTAAAAAAAGTATAGGTTGTGGTAATCTAAAAGTCTTTGAATTTAAAACCGATAGATTTAAAGGAGTATTATCAATTTGTATTGTCCAAATATAATCTGTATTCAAATCCCTCAGATCATGGCAAAGAATTAAATGTCTATCATCTATAACTTCATGCAATGTTCTACCTTCTGCTCCTTGAAAAAATTGTTGATTTAACACTCTAATTCCATCAACAAGTTGAAAAAAACTTGGATTCTGTACATCACATGTAAAATAAATTAAAAATGGATCAATACGGCTTGTTGGTGTTGATCCACTAGCAATAAAAAGATCATGATAAGGATCCCATGAAATATCTGTAATTGTACCAAAACTAGATTGAAATGGTTGTGTTGTGCAGGGTGTTAAATTATCGTTATATGCAATTACTTCGTTAATTGAATTATTTATATTACTCAATAAAAACAGATTGCATATATTCCCATTTACATCTTTTCCGCAACAACCTTCAATAATCTTTCCACCCGGACCGTAAACATAAGAAACAAACATTGAATTCAAATCAATTTTGACAATTAAAAAATAATCATCATTATTAACAGGTGCATAACCATAAACAATTATATTATTATTAAAATCTTCATATCCCCCACTTAAACACACAGTTTGAAAATTTGGAAGTACATAAGAATATGTATTGCCTAGTGGTTGCATATTTGTAGGATCAATATCAGATATATGTATTTTATCTGATCCTGCTTGTATTAAGTGAGCTATACCGTTATTATTAACAATAGTTACAGCACTAGTTAAAAGTGGACCGTTGGGAAATGTAAAATGAGTATTTTGAGAAAAACCTACTCCAAGAATACTAACAATAACTAAAATAAATGTAATTTTTTTCATGTCTTTAATTTTTATGTTAACTTTACTTTTATTACAAATCTCTTTGAGGTGATTGTTTTCAATTCACCTCAAAGTTTGAGACAATCTCTAGAAAGTTTACATAAAACAAACATTGCACTCTTTTGTTAATAATGTCAAATTTTAGTCTTTTAAGCATTCCCTCTACGAATTTAGAAATTAGATTTTTAGGGATTTGAGTCTGATTATTATTTATCACTTCTAAATTCAAAATTTCAAACGATTCCACACTACAAAGATAGCTATTTTTTTCTATTTGTCAATACTTTTGTGGGATTATTTTTGGAAATAATATTAAACACCTGATTATCAATAATATAAGTTTAAAACAATCATGTTATCCCTATATGGTTAATTTGAAGGCGGAGGGCGGAAGGCGGAATAAAAAAAAGGCGAAAGTCGAAAGGCGAAAGGCGGAAGTTTTTGAAGGTAGAAGGTGAAATTAATATTCAATAACATTTTATTCAGCTATGTGAACCCCGAAGGGGTGACATGATTGTAGCAAAAAGCAAACCACGAATGCAAATAAACCCCGAAGGGGTGACATGATTGTAAAATTAGAATTTAGAAGGTAGAATTATGAAATAATCGATTCGTGATTTTTAATTCCCCACTATTTCTCCCAAAGATATAATATTCCAGAGTGGGGAAATGGAATAACAAAAGAGACACCGCAAATGCTGCCCCCCTTTTATTTTTATTTCAAAATAATATAAATAATTAAATATCAATGGGTTATATTTATAAAAAGCTCAATGCCAAACTTCCAAAATCCGAAATCCGAAATCCGAAATCCGAAATCCGTTCGTAATTCGTAATTCGTAATTGAAGCAGTTGTTATATTTCGTCAAAATTAATGAGATACACCTCTTTCTTTCCTCTGGTAATGGCGGTGTAAAGCCAACGTAGATGCTCTATGGTCAACTCTTCATCTTGGAAGAAGACAAAGTCGATCAGGGCAACGCTCCATTCACCACCTTGAGATTTGTGTCCGGTAACGGCGTACGAGAACTTAATTTGAACGGCATTCAGATAGGGATTCTCTTTGAGGAGTTTCATGCGCTCTTTTTTGCTGGTAATATCGGCATAATCCAGTGAAACTGACTCATACAACGCATTGTATTCCTCAAAAGTAAGTGCCGAAGATGTGGACAAAAGAGTGTTCAAAATTACCTTAATCTCAAAAGGGGGAAAGTCAGGATAATCACACAGTTGCACCATCAGATCGGCAAACTGAAAGCCGTGCATCTCTTCGGTTCTAACCACCTTTTGAACTTCCATCATCTCTCCATTGGCAATCAATCCCAACTCATGATCCTCACTCAGATAGAAGTAGTTGTTCTTGACTGCCATGATCAAATCTCCGCCATTGATCAACGATTCCCTGAACAAAATTCTATTCCGGATCTCCTGATTAAACAGATTGGCTCTCCAGTTTGAACGGGTGATGATAATAATGTCATCGACACTGAAATTGGAATAAAGCTGATGTAATAATTCTTCCAGATTAACTCCATCTACTTTTTTAAAGTCAGGGTAAGTGTCACATAAAAAGCGAATCTTTTCAACTTTCTCTTTTTTGATGACTTGTCTTAACAGGTTGGCATTGACCAATATGCCGGATTCCTCCTCTTGGCGCACAATGTCGGTGAGGGTATACTCTTCGCCTAGTAAATCGAAATAATCTTTCATAAACGAGAGATTCAATGCTTTGCTTTCAGTCTCATGAATGGGAGCCAACTGCGCATCATCACCCACGAAAATCAACTTGTTATTTTTTCCTTCAAATACAAACTGCATCAGATCTTCCAAAAGATTTCCTGTCGGATAATAATCCTCCCGGTGTTGATATTGCGCAATCATGGAGACTTCATCCACAATAAAAAGGGTATTGGACAGTTGATTGATTTTACGTCGCATGATGAGTTTCCCATCTATGTTTTGGACGGAATAGATCACCTTGTGGATCGTATAAGCCGCTGTGTTGGCGTAAGATGAAAATACCTTGGCACTCCTCCCGGTGGGTGCCAACAAAATGATATTGCGTCGGTTTTGAACAAATGTTTTAACTAAAGCACTAACTAAACTGGTTTTTCCGGTACCGGCATATCCTCTAAGTATAAAAAAACGACGTTCTCCCTTCTTGTATAAAAAGTCAACGAATTTTTCAATGGCTTCCTCCTGACTTTGCGTCATGAGGTAAGGGAACTCATTGATTAATAAAGAGATGAAATCGTTCTTAAAAAGCATGTTTGATCCCAAATTGTAATCCTTGAGCCCAATGCCAGGTTTTGTTACTAATCCATTCTTTATTAATCCATCGGGAGTTGGCATTCCCAACAGTAGGGTCATATAGGGGTAATCCATAGTCCAAACGCAAGACAATAGATGAAAAGTCAAGACGAATTCCGGCACCTACAGCCATGGCAATCTCTTTGTAAAAACGATCAAAGGCAAAATGAGCATTTTCCATTCCGTCATAAGGAGTGCTTAACCAAATATTCCCAAAGTCGGCAAAAACACCATATTTGAGAATTTTATATATGGTACCTCTATACTCTAAATTGAACTCTAATTTGATATCCCCTGTTTTTTCGAGGTAGGAGTCAGAATGGTAACTTCCCGGTCCCAATTGGCGAAAAGTCCATCCTCTCATACTGTTTGCACCACCGGCGAAAAAACTCTTCTCAAAAGGAATAACTGCACTATTGTAAATTGGAATGGCAAAACCTATGTGTAATCTACTGGCAAAAGAGCTTTTATTGGATATAATTTTTAAATAGCGAATTGTAAAGTCTACACGCTCAAAGGCGCTATAGTTGAACTGATCAAAGAGTTTCCATTTGTTCTCTTTGTCAACAAAATAATTGATGGTTGAGAGGGTAAGTCCTGTAGATTCAAATAGGGTGGTAATAAACAACTTTCTTTTTTTGGAATCATTACTATGAGTGTAACTAAAACCATATTTTACTGAAAGAAGGATAAATTTGTCAAACTTTCTTTGATAACTCTCAGGATATGAGGATATTAAATTGATATTTCGTGTTTCCCGACTATCAATTGTACTAATGTCAATTGGTGAAAAGGTATGGAATAGGGTGGAGGGTGCCCCCCAATAATAGGAAAGACTGGAAAATAGCATCAACCTGGAAAAAAGTTGGGAGTAGCTCCCTCCAAGTCTAACAGAAGTACGATATTCCTTTTTGTAGTCATCTCTGGGAGTATTGATGATGAGAAAATAAGGAAGATTTAGTGAAATACTACCCCCATATTCACCATAAACCTTTGTTTCACCAACCTCTTTTCCCAGTAAATTATTTAACCAATTGTAGTACAATACATTAACAAAGCCATTGATGTTCAAATGTTCAGCACCCTTGAAGAGATTTCTGTCGAAGTAAGTACAAGAAAAGCTACTTAAATCGGTACGTACTTCCAATTGAGGTTTAATACCCCAAGGTTTACTAAGAGTTAACTTGTAGATACTGTTGATTTTTCCTCTTTTCAACAGGGAGTCTGAATCTGAAACATGTTCTTCAAATGAGATGTTGATAATGTTGAAGTTGTTCAGATTCTTGAGTCTTTTATATGTGTGATTATAGGCTTCTTGTGAGTAGGGATGTCCTTTTTTTGTGTAGATGGAGTTGTTGATCACAGAATATCTAAAATCGTTGATATGCACTAATTTACCTTTTTTGTTAATCATAACCGGTGTAATGTAATAGTAGTGCGTAGGATCACCATATTCTCTGGTATCAGTGATTAAGGTGGTATCCATCATAACTGTTCCGGTTTCGTACCTGGGATCATAGTTGGTGTATATGTAAACTTCGTCAAAGGTGTATTTATATTGATGCTTGTTTTTTGTTTTTGCATCTTGAATTCTGTCAAAATTGAGTTTTATATTGATTGAGACAGTAGGGAAACCTTTTTTATTTCGCAAAATTCGGGAATTGGTAGTGTCCACTTCTATCGTAATAATCGAAGTAGAGGCATGATAATAGCCCTCATTTCTGATAGAGGAGAGGATTCTGTTTTTCTCTTGAATTAGGGTTTCCTCATTGTACTTCATCCCTATTTTGATTAGAGAATTTGCAGTATCTTGCATGACAATTCTTTTATACTCCGTAATTCCAACCTGGTAACTAATATCTCTGATGTAATAAGGTAAGTCATTATATACATGATAATTAACTGCTACAACCTGTTCGCGACGAGGAACGACCTCAGGAATAACCCGGGCGTCAAAATAGCCTCGTTGCCTCAGTACGGATTTGAGTTGATTGGTGGAGTAAATCAGGTCAAGAGTATCATATAAAACCTGCTTTTCACCTCGCTTTCTCAACCATTGTCTTACTTTGCTATCGCTAATGATTTCACCTGTAATGGAGTCAGTAATAGGTTGATTGTTAGCGTATAAATAGGGTTTTATGAGAAAAATTCCCATTGAACGTTTATTGGGAATGGGTCGAACATAATCGATTAAATTGTAAAATTGATCCGATTTGGAATCTTCAATAATAACACTATTTTTGATTAAGACCGATTCATCCTTATTCAGGTTTGTTGTGATGCTACAGGAAGTAACACTGAAACTCAAAAGAGCAAAAAGAATCAGTTTTAATCTCAAATTCATTAGCGCATATCATTAATTTCGACACCTTTAAATTGCTCTTTTTTAAAGCTAAAAGTTTGATCATCAATAGTTCCATTAGGAACCATTTTTGTGATTTTATACAAATAGATCGTGTTATCTTTTTCGTGAATTTCTGTCTGTGTTACCTCTTTTTTGCTTTTATCTATATAGATTCTGATTTTATAGTAACTATTATTCTTAAGGGGGATCAGGTCAATAATTTGCACTATTCGACCATTTTTTGTCTCCTCTCGGATAAAACGTGCTTTAAACTCCTTTTTCCAATTGGCTAAAAATTTAGTGGGATGGAAAATAGGAACTTCTGTTTCATCATACTCATAAATGCTCACTTCATTTACATCTTTTTGATAATTCCATACACTCTCTTTATCACAGGCATAGATATCCCCATCTAAAGTGGCATGATATTTCTCCTTCTTGATAATCAGTTTACCCGTTAATGAGGATAATGTCTTTTTTTCTTTTTTAGTCTGAAATTGAAAGTCAATACTCATGGTTGAATAAGAGTCATATTTTGCAAGTACACCCTCCAGAATAGCTCCTGCACCCTGATCCATATTTACAGTTGTTTGCCCTTTTATAGAGAATAGCAAAAGAGTAAACGAGATAAAAGCGACCCAACTAATGATTGTTTTTTTCATTTTTGTCAATTTAATTACAACTTGTATCTATATAGACTTTCTTTTTTGAGTTCTGTTTAATCAAATAAGCCCATTCTGATAAAAATTTGTCTTAACTCCTCTTCTGATCTGACCTTCACCTCACGGGCTTTACTTCCCAATGAGGGACCGACAATATCAAATTCTTCCAGCTGATCCATGATGCGTCCGGCGCGGTTGTATCCTAACTTCATTTTTCTTTGAATATTAGATGTGGATCCGATTTGAGTTTGAACAATAAGTGTAGCGGCATCCATAAAAAGTTCATCAAGTTCATCGGTTGAACTTTTACCCTCATCCGCTCCTTTGTTTTCTTCCATATCATACTCAGGAAGCATATAAGCTTCCGGGTAAGATTGCTGTTCTTCAATAAATTGAGTAATTTTTTCAACTTCAGGAGTATCAACAAAGGCACATTGCAGACGGATAAGATCGCTTCCTGTGGAGAGCAACATATCACCCTTACCAATCAATTGATCGGCGCCATTACCATCCAAAATGGTTCTGGAGTCGATTTTAGAAGACACACGGAAAGCAATTCTGGATGGGAAATTAGCTTTGATGATCCCTGTGATAATATTTACCGAAGGTCTTTGTGTAGCTATAATCAGGTGGATTCCAATAGCACGAGCTAATTGTGCTAAACGTGCAATCGGCGTCTCAATTTCTCTTCCTGAAGTCATGATCAAATCTCCAAACTCATCAATAATCAGCACGATATAGGGTAGATAACGGTGTCCTAATGCTGGAGAGAGCTTCCGACTGCAAAACTTAGCATTATACTCTTTGCTATTTCTTGCTTTAGCCAATTTAAGGAGATCGTAACGTTGATCCATCTCTTCACATAAAGAGTTGAGGGTTTGAATTACCTTTTTGGAATCGGTGATAATCGGTTCTTCTGTATCGGGAAGTTTAGCTAAGTAGTGCTTTTCAATATCCGTATAGAGTGTAAATTCAACTTTTTTAGGGTCAATAAGAACCAGTTTCAATTCAGACGGATGCTTTTTGTAGAGTAGGGAAGTGATGATAGCATTAAGCCCTACGGATTTTCCTTGTCCGGTTGCTCCGGCCATCAATAGGTGAGGCATCTTGGCTAAATCGACTACAAAAGGTTCATTGCTGATCGTTTTACCTAATCCGATAGGCAGGTCAAATTTATTGTTTTGAAACTTTTCTGATTCAATAATGCTTTTCATGGATACCATCTGAGGATTTTTGTTGGGAACCTCAATTCCAATAGTTCCTCTGCCGGGAATAGGTGCAATAATTCTAATTCCCAATGCAGATAAGCTCAATGCAATGTCATCTTCCAGATTTTTAATCTTAGAGATGCGTACACCATCATCAGGAATAATCTCGTACAATGTAACAGTTGGTCCAATCGTTGCAGATATTTTCTTTATCTTAATTTTAAAATTATCAAGTGTACGGACAATATTGTTCTTGTTTTCATGCAACTCTTTGTTGACCAAAGACATGTCAATCTCCTTATTTTCGTACTCATTCAACAAGTCGCTGGTTGGGAATTGATAAAAGGAGAGGTCTAAACGAGGATCATAATCCTCCAGAACTTCAGTAAAGTGTGTTTCATCGTCAGCCTCAGTTAATCCATTCTCCTCGTCGTCATACTCTTCCTCCCCCCCTTGATTTAAAGGAAATTGAATAGAATCGTCAGAATTAGAAGTCGAAGAAACTATTTCGAAATCAACATTTGAATCCTGTATAGGGGTAGATCTCTCACTGTCGGAGGTGTGATCATCAAAAATAATTTTATTGGTATCATACTCATCCGTTAACTTATTTCTCTCTTCAATATAGAGTTCAGGTAGCTTAATATCTTCAGATTTTTCTTCTCTCTTTGGATTCTTTTTTCTTCTAAACCACGAAAAAGATCTTGACTCTTGTTTTTCTTCTTTCTCTTCTTTGTTTCTTCTTTTTGAAAGCGTAGAAGAAACAGCCTGATAACTTTTTACGGGAGAAATGTTGTAAAAAAGTATTAAAATAATGAAAAGGGAAGCTAAAAGTATCAATATTGTTCCCCATATACCGGTTTTGAGCAACATATGATTGGCTAAATAGTTTCCAAAAAATCCTGAAATATATTCCGAATTACCATTGACTAAAAAAGTACCTAACAAAGTTGAAAACCAGGCCATGGTGATGATAGTAGCCAGTGTTGTGGAGAGAAGCGGAACGATCTTTTTTCCAAAAGCCAGATAGAATCCCAAGATGAAAAGTAGAAATGGAAATCCAATAGAAAAATAGCCGAAAGTAAACTGGACAATATAATAAGCACAATAGGCTCCTACTTTTCCAGTTATATTTTTGATTCCGGGTGTATGAGTGGAAATAAGGTGTGCATCATTTTGAAATACGAAATAGGAACTGATTATAGCAGTAAAAAGGTAAAGAGAGAAGGCAAGAATAAGAATGCCATACACTTGAATCATCTTAGGACTACCCCAAAAAGCAAAGAAATCTTTCGAATTCTGTTTGCTTTTTCTGGTCTTCTTAGGACTGCTTTTTTTATAGGTTGTAACACTTTTTTTTGCAGACCTGTTAGATAATTGATGGAATCGCGTATTTTGGGATTTTGCCATAGAAAAAATAGATAATCAATATAAACAACAAAAATACAACTTTAATTTAAAATAGCTCAGTAATAGTGGGGAAGAATATTAACAATAATCTGTTAGGAAAAAACGTTATGATAGCTGAATTAAAAGAGAGAAGAACTGTATTTTTGCTTGAATAATATTTTGTCGTATGAAAAGTTTGTTTTTATTGCAAATTGCTGATGCTGCCGGAGTCGAAGCTGCTGCACCTGTTGTTAAAGAGTTAAAGTTTATCAACTTTATATTTGACCCGAACAGTTTGTGGATCATGATTCCGCTCTATATCATGTTTTTTCTGGCTATCTACATTTTTGTTGAAAGGTGGCTCACTTTAAACAAAGCATCTAAGGAGGAACGCAACTTTATGAATAATATTAAAGATTTTATTCATGATGGAAAGGTGGATTCTGCTTTAGCCTTGTGTAAGGGAAATGACACTCCTTTGGCAAGAATGATAGAAAAAGGACTCACCAGAATTGGAAAGCCTTTGGAAGATATTGCAACAGCAATTGAAAATACAGGAAAGTTGGAGATTCAAAGATTGGAAAAAAGTGTCCCCTACCTGGCTACCATTGCCGGTGCCGCACCGATGTTAGGTTTCTTGGGTACTGTTGTGGGTATGGTTGTCGCATTTCATAATATGGAGGCTAATGCCAGTAACGTAAATATTGCAGATTTGGCAGGAGGGATCTACACCGCAATGATTACTACTATTGCAGGGCTAATTGTAGGTGTTATTGCTTATATCCTCTATAACGTGATTGTTACCAGAATCTCTTCTGTGGTTTATGTTTTGGAAGCCAAAACAACCGAATTTATGGATCTACTTCATGAACCGTTATAATCGTAAAAACTAAAAATTGAAAAATTATGGGTCTTAAAATGCAAAATAAGATTAGCTCTTCTTTTAGTGCTACATCTATGTCTGACTTGGTTTTTCTTTTACTGATCTTCTTTATGATCACCTCTACTCTTGTTTCTCCCAATGCGATTTCAATCAACTTGCCCAGAAGTGATTCTTCTAAGCATTTGGTGGCAAATAATATAGAGGTATATATAGATTCTTTAAGTAACTATTATGTCAATCCACAAGGAGGAAATAGCGAACCTGTTCCTGAAGAGGAGATGATGCTGCGTTTGCTGGAGGCAGCTGAAGAGTACCGAATAACGCCGGGAGATACATCAATTCCTAAGTTGATTGTTTTGCGTGCAGATGCCCAGGTTCCTCTTCAAGCTGTTGTAACTATGTGGGATATACTCAATCAATTGAATGAACAGTTTGAAGAAGCAGATCGTTTTAAATTAATATTTGCAACTGAAGCTAAAGAATAAATATGATTCCTACAGATAAGAAAAATAAACGAATAGCATTGAGCGTCTCTACCGTGGTGACGCTTCTTACGCTATTGTTGTTTTCTTTATATGGGTTTAAATATCAGGATCCACCCCCTCCACCTAAAAAAATGATTTATGTGGAACTTTCTGAATGGGAGGGTGGCGGTGGTGGCGGTGGAAATCAAGATCAAGTGAGATCAAATCAAGTCCCTTCAGCCTCACAAAATGTGCAAACTCAGAATGTGGATGATCAACCCGCAGTCTACACTAATCCTGTGCAACAAACTCAAACAACAACCCCTGCCGTGCAAACTCCAATACCTGATCCGAATGCTATTTTTCGTCCCGGAATGGGAGGGGGTTCGGGTGGTGGTAGTGGCACCGGAGTTGGAGGTGGAAGAGGTAGCGGAATTGGTTTGGGTGACGGTGGTGGTATGGGCGGGTCGGTTGGCTATGGCACCGGAAAAAGGAAAATGCTGAAGATTCCTGATATGACTATTAAAGAGGAAGGAGTTGTTTATGTTGAAGTTCATGTTAATAAAGATGGAACGATACGAGACGCAAGAGTGATCTCTACACCCAAATATTCAACAACAATAACTTCTGCTACAATTCGGAATGAGTGTGTGAACCGGGCAAGAAATACACGCTATGAACCGGGTAAGGAGGAGCTGAGAATTATTGAGTTTAGACCTTAAACAACTTATTTATTGCTGAAATTTATGAATTATCATCAAATTCTTGAGGATATATTTGCACGCTTTCCTATGTATCATAAGCAGGGAAGCAGTGCTTATAAAGAGGGATTGGAAAATATTGAAGAGTTGGCTCAAATGGCCGGAAATCCTCAAGATAAACTGGTTACGATTCATATTGCAGGAACCAATGGCAAAGGCTCCGTTGCTCACTTGCTCAGTTCCTATTTTCAGGAGTTAAATTATAAAACAGGACTCTTTACTTCCCCTCATCTGGTTGATTTTAGTGAAAGAATTAAAATTAATGGAGTTTCTATATCAGAAGAGGAAGTAATTCATTTTTTTAAAAAATATCAATCCCGGATTGATCCGATAGAACCCTCTTTTTTTGAGATTACTACCGTTCTTGCTTTTGATTATTTTGCCAATCAGAAAGTGGATATTGCGATTATAGAAACCGGATTGGGCGGACGGCTTGATGCAACCAATATTATTCATCCAATTTTATCGATTATTACCAATGTAGGCTTAGATCATCAGCAATTATTGGGGAATACTTTGCCCAAAATTGCCATGGAGAAAGCGGGAATCATTAAACCTGATACGCCGGTTTTGATTGGAGAGCTCAACCCAAAAACATTGCCTGCTTTTCAAGCGGTGGCGACACGCCAAAATGCACCTCTCTACACAACTACTGATAACCTTAAAGTAGAACAAGTACAGAGTATGGATCCTTCTAAAACAGCAATTCGTATTAAAAGATATAATGAAATTATATATCCCTACATAGAGTTTCCTCTTTCCGGAAATTATCAACTTAAAAATATCAACACTTTTATCCATGCAGTGGAGTTGTTGAACTCAATTTTAAAAATTAAGGAGGATAAATTGGCTCAAGCAATTCAAAATTGGATAGAAAACACTCAGTTAATGGGGAGATGGCAACAGATTAGTGAAAAACCACAGATTATTTGTGATGTAGGACATAATCAGGATGCTTTTCAGTTGATAGTACCTCAGTTGAATGCTGTTGAAGCTAAAACAAAATATGCGATCCTCGGTTTTGTGGATGACAAAGATTTGACCCATATTGTGGATATTTTACCCCGCGATTTTCAATATTACCTCTGTAAAGCGCCTATTGATAGAGCCCTAGACCCTGAAAAGTTACTGACAATTTTCCAAAAAGAGGGATTGACTTGTACCCTATATTCTCCTTCGGTCTACGAGACATTTAAATATCTTAGATCGCAAATTATTCCCAATGACTTTGTTTTTATTTCCGGTAGTTTCTTTGTAGTGGGGGATTTTTTAAGTCACTATTATTCTTGATTGAACTGCTATAATAAAAGAATCCGGGAATAGCGAAAAAATGAAAAGGTTAAAAAGGAAATAGGAGGGTTTCTCTCAATATTTTTATGTAACTTTGCAGATTGTTCGTATTAGATGTTGGATTATTAAAAAAATGAGAATTATGGAATCGACAAGACAAAGCAAAATAGGTAGATTAATACAAGTGGAGTTGGCGGATATATTTCATGCTGATGAGCTTACAGTTTATAATTGTATGATTACGGTGACGAAAGCAACAGTAACGAAAGACCTTTCTATCGCCCGGGTTTATCTTTCCATTTTTAATGCTAAAGATCCTCAAGAGGTTCTCAAAATGATCAGAAGTAGAACCAAAGAGATTAGATATAAGTTGGGACAAAGAGTGAGAAACCAGTTAAGAGTGATTCCTGAGTTGGAATTTTATATTGATGATTCATTGGATTATATCGAAAATATTGAAAATCTGTTAAAAGAGTAAACGGTGCGAAAATTTAATTTTCAACTCCCTTTTTTTATTGCCAAAAGATATCTGTTTTCTAAGAAAAAACACAATTTTATCAATGTTATTTCCCTCATTTCGATGATTGGGATTATGGTCAGTTCAGCTGCTCTGATCATTGTACTTTCAGTATTTAATGGTCTGCAAGATCTTGTGGAGAAATCATTCAATCAGTTTAATCCTGACTACTTGATCCTCCCTAAAGAAGGGAAGACATTTGATTCTAACTTGATTGATATCAGTAAATTAGAGCAAATTAAATCGCTAAAGTCTGTAGAAAAGGTGTTTTCCGACATGGTACTCCTCTCTTTGGGCGAAAAACAGACGTTGACGCACGTGAAGGGGGTGGATCCTGCCTACCCTCAACGAACAGGTATCGATACTATTCTTTATGATGGTTTTTTTGATTTAAATAAAGGGGGGAGGGAATCCGTCGTTCTGGGCGCATACGTGGCTGGGACGCTCGATTTGAACCTCAATCAAATGGAACTGATCAAATTTTACTATCCTAACAGAACACGGAAAAATCTCTCCAATCCGATGGAGTCATTTACGACTCTCTTTTTGCCCGCAGCGGGAGTATTTTTATCTCATACCCAATATGATGAGCAGTATGTGTTTGTGCCTATAGAGTTTGCCAGAGAGTTAACACTGCACGACAATGAAGTGACTTCTTTAGAACTCTTTCTAAAAGAGCAATCAAACTCTTTTTCGGAACAAAAAGAGATTCAGAACATTGTTGGTGATCAATTTGTTGTAAAAAATAAATATGAACAGGAAGAACTGCTATTTAAAACGATGAAATCTGAAAAGTTGATCATCTTTATTATTCTCTTGTTTGTGATTTTAATGGCTCTATTTAACATTATTGGGGTTATCGGGATGTTGATTGTGGAAAAGAGAGAAGATATTGAAATTATGACCACAATGGGGATGAAACCGTCTCAAATTCATACGCTTTTTTTGACTGAGGGAGTACTTATTTCATTGATTGGCGGATTAGCAGGACTCTTTGTGGGTTCTCTTTTGTGTTGGATTCAGCAAACATTTAAATTGATTAAATTAGGACCTGATTCCGGGGCTTATATCATTAGTCATTATCCGGTTTTAATGCAACCAGCCGACTTTTTCTATGTTCTGACAGCAGTTGTTGTAATTAGCTTTGCAGTCTCTGCAATTTCTATAATTGGATTGAAGAAAATTAAAACAAATAATGAATTATATCGTTAATTGTAAATGATAATCTAAAAAAAATGAAACAGATATACAACTATAAATGGATACTCCTTCTCATTTCCTTTTTTATATTGAGAGGAATTCCCGGTCTTTATGCTCAAATTCCAATTGGAACTTTTCGGGAACACCTTCCGTTTCGTTCTTTTTTTGATGTTGCAGTATCGCCACATACTATTTATGCCAGTACAGGTAAAAATATTATGACGCTGGATAAAGATAACCAATATGAAAGATCTACTATTTCTAAAATTGACGGACTTTCTGAAATAGGGATCCGTCAACTGAAATATCTGGAACATAATGATTTGTTGGTGATTGTTTATGATAACTCCAATATCGATTTTTTGAGAGGTGATCAAGTAGTGAATATGGCTGACATTAAAAACAAACAGATCATGGGTTCCAAAGAGATCTTCTCGGTATATGAAGAAGGGAAAAAGCTCTTTGTAGCTACCGGATTTGGGATTGTGATTATTGATTTGGAGCGTTTTTTGATATTAGATACCTGGTTCACTCACTTGAATGATCGTTTTTGTCCGGTTTATGATATTACTTCCTATCACAATGAGTATTATATTGCAACTCAATTTGGAGTCTTTTCAATTGAAAAGGAGAATCCACAAGCTGCTCATTTTGCAGCCTGGGATAGGGTAGCGGAGTTAGATACTGTATCCTATAACTTTATAGTCACTTTTGGCGATCATCTGATTGTAAATAAACCGGTAGACCCCTTTGATCAGGTTTGGGTTTATGATGGTTCCGAATGGAGTAGTCATGATGAATTAAGTCCGATGTTTATGAGGGATATCAAAGTGCGAAATGATGAGTTGGCTATATTGGACTGGCATGAGCTTAAGATTTATAACCCTGACCTCTCATTTAAATTTTCTTACAAATGGAGTGATGGAGGGGCATTGCCACAAGCTCATGGATTCGATTTTGATGGGTCAGATCTGTTGTGGATAGCGGATCAATATATGGGGTTGGTTTATTTTAATCGTATTCTGACCTATCCTGTTTTTTACACCTTGAGTGGTCCTGCAACTGAAATGGTAGAGGGGATGGATTGTCAAAACTCTCTCCTTGCTGTAGTACCTGGTTCTCGTAGAGGTTGGGAGTTTAATTTTATTCCCCCGTCCCTCAGTGTCTTTTATAATCAGCAATGGAACTATATTACGGATCCATTTCCCTACTATTTACATGGACACGATTTGAATAACGTGATTATTAATCCAAAAAATAACAGGGAGATCTATATTGCTTCCTGGACGGGAGGATTGTTTAAAGTAGTAGATATGCAAGTAACCCAACATTGGGATTATAGAAATTCTCCTCTTGTTGGATTTCAACTTTATCCCTCTGACACTACAAAATATACAACCCTCTCCGGATTAGCATTTGATAAAAAAGGCAATTTGTGGATAACGAATAATAAATCATCCACTCCATTACATGTGTTAAAAAAGGATGGAACCTGGCAATCCTTTACTTTAGATCCTTACGTACAAGGTACTCCTAAAACAGTGCTGGAACATATTTTAATAGATTCCAGAGGATATAAGTGGATAACCGTGCCGCGTCAAAATAAATTAGTTGTTTATAGCGATAACAACACTATCGATGATCCTTCAGATGATAAATTGGCTCAGATTGATCTTCATTCGGCAGCCAATGTCACCACAAATGAGATCAAATGTATTGTGGAAGATTTACATGGAAATATTTGGATTGGAAATGATCGTTCCATTAAGGTGGTTTATAATCCTGGATCAGTGTTTACTAAACAGTTGGCTGCTAAGAATATATTGATTAAACAAAAAGGATATGTTCAAAACTTGTTTGAGTTTGAAACCATCAATACTATTGCTGTGGATGGGGCTAACCGCAAATGGGTGGGAACCTCTCAAGCCGGTGTTTTCTTGCTCTCCGAGAATGGAACTGAACAGTTGTTGCACTTTGATCAAAGTAATTCACCCCTCTTATCTGATAATGTTGTCGATATTGTGATAGATCAAGAGTCTGGAGAAGTGTTTTTTGGAACTACTGCAGGTATCATCTCATATCGTGGAACAGCAACGGAAGGGAAGAAAAATTATGATGAATGTCTTGTCTTTCCAAATCCTGTAAGAGAAACCTGGCAAGGTCCAATAACAGTGAAGGGATTGAAATTTAAATCTTTATGTAAGATTGTTGACAGTTCCGGAAAGTTAATTTGGCAAGGCTATTCACAGGGAGGCGAGTTGGTTTGGAATGGTCTCGACTTTCATGGAAATCGTCCTAAAACAGGAGTATTCTACGTTTTTGTATCGGATGAGGATGGGCAAGACAGACAGGTGGCTAAATTTTTAATGATTCAATAGAATGTTTGTTTCTACTGAAGGGATTGTACTCCATAGAGTTAAATATTCAGATACCTCTCTGATTGTCAAAATATTTACAGAAAAGTTTGGGACACAATCGTTTATCATTAAAAACGCTTTTTCTAAAAAGAATAAGCTGCATCATACTTTTTTTAGTTCTTTAGCCCTGCTTGAGCTTACCTTTGATGATCATTATTTGCATCAGTTGGGATTCCTGAAAGATGTGAGTTTTGTCAAAATTTATGATCAAATTCCATTGGATCCTCGCAGAAACAGTATTCTCTTTTTTTACAATGAACTCCTTTATAAATTGCTCTATAGTTCATCTGAAGACCCTAAACTGTTTCGGATTGTTAAGAATGGTATGTTGAAATTGGATGATCCTAACTCATTTCAATTGGATCAACATATCTGTTTTGTGGTAGAATTGATTGCAGCTTTGGGACTTCAACCTTTGAATAATTACGATCAGAGTACTCCTTTCTTCTGCATGGAATCTCACTCTTTTAGCGATCTTTATGTTCAAAATGAGGCTTTTTTATCTCAGGAAGCAAGTTTATACTATTCCCGATTGATGTCAGGAGAACCGTGCGAACTTCCACCCAAATCGATCCGGAATGAACTGCTGACAGGTTTGGTTCACTACATTATCAGAACCAACGAGCAAGTACACTCCATTGACTCGCTGTCAGTACTGATAGAACTAATGAGATAGAGCGTGATAAATGAGATTGATACCCCTGAATGGGCTTCCCCCCCTTTTTATTTTATTTCAAAAAAATGAGAACCATAACTATTTGTAAAAAATTAAGTATTTATCGATAAATAGAAAGCATAATTGAACATTTCTTTATATCTTTGCCGATTGTTTTAAAAACTAATAAAATGGCTTGCAAGTATGTTTTTGTGTTAGGAGGTGTGGTTTCCGGCTTAGGAAAAGGGATTACCGCTGCCTCGTTGGGTAGACTGTTGAAGTCTCGTGGTCTTAAAGTGACTATGCAGAAGTTGGATCCCTACTTGAATAGAGATCCCGGGACGATGAATCCGATTCAACACGGAGAGGTTTTTGTGACTGAAGATGGTGCGGAAACTGACTTGGATGTAGGTCATTATGAAAGATTTATTGACGAAAATTTGAATAAACATTCCAATGTTACTTCAGGAAAAATCTATTATACAGTTTTGGAAAATGAACGTAAAGGAGTGTATGCAGGTTCAACGGTGCAAATGATTCCTCATATCACCAATATGATTCAAGATAAGATTCGCTTGAATGCCAAATCGAATAAAGCGGATGTGGCGATTGTTGAAGTGGGTGGAACAGTAGGAGACTATGAGAGTTTGCCTTTTTTGGAAGCGATTCGTCAATTTTCTTTGGAAGAAGGATATAACAATTGTATGTATATCCATGTTGCTTTAGTTCCTTTTATAACACCAAGTAATGAGTTGAAAACCAAGCCGGTACAGCATAGTGTTAAAGAGTTGCTTTCATTGGGAATTCAGCCTGATGTTTTGGTTTGTAGAAGCGACAGACCTATCGGAAAAGAGATTAAAGAAAAACTATCCCTTTTCTGTAATGTAAAAACGGCTTCGATTATTGAGAATATCAATGCTCCATCTTTATATGAAGTGCCGCTGGCATTGGAAGAGGAAGGATTGGCTACTCAGGTGATCAAAAGATTGCGCCTGAGATGTAAGGAGAAAGATCTTTCTGATTGGACCGCAATGGTAGAGATGAGTAAACAGATTGATCATCAGGTTACCATTGGTTTGGTGGGTAAATATACTGAATTGAAAGATGCCTATTTAAGTGTTGTTGAATCGTTGAATCATGCTGCAATTTTTACTCATACGGATGTAAAAATTCGCTGGATTGAAGCGGAAGCAGTTACACCTGAAACGGCAGAAAAGGAACTAAAAGGATTGGATGGAATTTTAATTCCGGGTGGTTTTGGAGTGAGAGGTACTGAAGGAAAAATTGAAACAGCACGTTATGCCAGAGAAAATAAGATTCCATTTTTGGGAATCTGTTTGGGAATGCAGATTGCAACTATAGAATTTGCACGGAATGTGGCCGGATTACCCGGAGCAGGAAGTGTTGAATTGGATCCAAATGTGAAAGATCCCGTAATTCATTTGATGAGCGAATTTGAGAAAAAGAGAAAAATGTGTGGAACACTCAAGTTGGGTAGTTATCCGGTTGAATTAACACCAAATTCGCATGTATCGGCTGCTTATGGTACAACTAAAATAGATGAAAGACATCGCCACCGCTACGCTTTTAATCTGGATTATTTAGATCGATTGAAAAAAAGCGGATTGAAGATTACCGGCTTTTCACCTGATAGAAAAATTGTGGAAGTGGTTGAAATAGAGGATCATCCATGGTATGTAGCTTGTCAGTACCATCCTGAATTTAAATCCAGACCCAACCGTCCTCATCCATTGTTCTTAGCTTATCTTAAAGCAGTTTTGAAAAATCAAAAATAGAAATTGGATAAATCTGTTTTTATGAATTTCTCAATTCAGCCCTTTTTGGAAAATGATCGGGTTCAATTGGTTCCACTTAAAGAAGAGCATTTTGAAACATTGTATGCAGTCGCCTCTGATCCTGCAGTATGGGCTGAACATCCCAATAAAAATCGTTACGAAAGAGCTGTTTTTGAAAACTTTTTCAAAGGCGCTTTAGAGAGTGGGGGAGGCTATATTATTATTGATAAGGCTGAAAATCGGGCAATAGGTTCTACACGTTTTTATGATTATGATGCCAAAGAGAACTCCATTCTGATTGGATATACCTTTTATGGTGTTGAGTATTGGGGAAAAGGGTACAATAACATGGTGAAAAAGATGATGTTAGAGTCCATTTTTCAATATGTAGATCGGGTACTCTTTCATGTTGGAAGTGAGAATTATCGTTCTCAGGCTGCCATGAGAAAATTGGGGGCAACCGTGGTACGGGAGATTGAAGTAGCCTACTACGGAGAACCTACCAGACGCAATGTGGAGTTTGAAATTAAACGCTCTGATTTTTAAAATTTCTTACCCAACACTTCCTTCAAGACTGATAGCCAGTAATTTCTGTGCTTCCACGGCAAATTCCATAGGTAGTTTATTGAGTACCTCTTTGGCATATCCGTTGACAATCAGGCTGACAGCCGACTCCGGATCAATTCCGCGTTGCTGACAGTAAAAGAGCTGATCCTCAGAGATTTTGGAGGTCGTAGCCTCATGCTCAATCACGCTGCTTTTGTTGGAACAGTCGATATAAGGCCAGGTATGCGCTCCACATTGATCTCCCATGAGTAATGAATCACATTGGGAGAAATTTCTGGAGTTTTCAGCGTTTTTGGTAACTCTGACCAATCCTCGGTAACTATTTTCGCTCTTTCCGGCTGAAATCCCTTTAGAAATAATCAAACTGCGGGTATTTTTGCCGATATGAATCATTTTGGTACCGGTATCCGCCTGCTGGAAGTGGTTTGTTAAAGCAACGGAGTAAAACTCTCCGATAGAATTATCGCCCTGCAACACGCAAGATGGATATTTCCAGGTTACGGATGAACCGGTCTCCACTTGTGTCCAGGAGATTTTAGAGTTTTTCCCTTTACAAAGTCCTCTTTTGGTTACAAAATTATAGATTCCTCCCTTGCCCTCTTTGTCTCCGGGATACCAATTTTGAACTGTCGAGTATTTTACTTCGGCATTGTCCATCGCCAATATCTCCACTACAGCAGCATGCAGCTGATTTTCATCCCGTTGCGGTGCCGTACACCCTTCCATATAGCTTACGTAAGCGCCTTCATCAGCGATGAGAAGTGTCCGTTCAAACTGACCGGAATTGGCGGCATTAATTCGGAAATAGGTAGAGAGTTCCATCGGACAGCGTACTCCTTTAGGAATATAGCAGAAAGAACCCTCACTAAAAACAGCCGAGTTGAGAGCTGCAAAATAGTTATCTCCGTAAGGAACAACCGTTCCCATATATTTCCGAACCAATTCGGGATGGTTTTGCACTGCTTCTCCGAAAGAACAGAAGATGATTCCATGCTTTTCCAACGTTTCGGTAAAAGTCGTTTTAACAGAAATAGAGTCTATGACCGCATCCACAGCAACACCTGCCAATGCTTTTTGCTCATCCAGACTGATTCCCAACTTGTTGAAAGTATCCAACAATTCCGGATCTACTTCATCCAAACTCTTTAACTCTTTCTGTTTCTTAGGAATAGCAAGGTATATAATATCTTGATAATCAGGTTTTTCATAATTCAAATGTGCCCAATCCGGTTCTTTCATGGTGGTCCACTTACGGTACGCTTTCAATCTGAACTCCAACAACCAATCCGGCTCATTCTTCCGAGCTGAAATCTTTCTGATGATATCTTCATTTAATCCCTTAGGGAACTCTTCAATTTCGATATCAGAAACAAACCCATATTTATAGTCACTTTCCGTGATATTTTCAATAATCTCTTTCGACATATTTACATATTTTAATAACCTGCAAAGATACACTAACTTTTTGATTTCGGATTTCGGATTTCGGATTTTGACTAGGATTTTTATGATTTCAGGATATAACTTGCTGAAAATTAAATATTCGTATTTCTTATTTCTGATTTCTTATTTGGTATTTTAAATAATTGGGGGGCAGGATTTGTGGTGTCTCTTTTGTTAATCTATAACCCCACTCTGGAAAATTTACCACTTTTGATCTGGAGTGTCAATTACGAATTACGAATTACGATTCTTAAATTTAGAATTTAGAGTTTAGAATTTAGAATTTGAAAATTTAGCAAAAATATAATTACTTGATATTCAATTAATTAATTGCCACGTCCTTTAGGGCGTGGATTAGAATACCCCCAGATCAGACAAGGGCTTTAGCCCAAACTTATTATAAAATTTAAGATTCCGAAATCCGAAATCCGAAATCATTCCGCCTTCTACCTTCTGCCTTGTAAAGCCGTAATTTGTAATTCATCCTGTGCGTCCTAAAAGGTATAATATTCCAGAGTGGGGAAATGAAATAACCGAAGAGGAATACCTATTCTGCCCCCCATTTATTTTTATTTCAAAATAATATATATCATTAAATATCAATGGGATATGATAAAAAAACTCAATGCTAAAATTCCGAAATGGTGTGTGGTAATGAAACGGTGTAAGGACAGGTCGCGACCTGTCCCTACGACGAATGCTATTGCACTTTAACCTCTGTTGCCTGAATAATCTCCTTTGTTTCCATATCAATCAGATAGGCGACAATTGAACAATTGGACGCTACCCAATCTTTATCTCTGAGTGAAACCTGATATCCTTTAAGGTAGGTGTCGCCTTTGGCTACTAATCCATCATTGGTTAGACGAACTCCGTAGTTGCCGTTCAGAGTGCCGCGCAAAACATGGTTGTGAGTGTAATCGGGAACGATAACACCATTATTGAGTTGTGGCTTTACGATACCATTTTCAGTTACTACAACACAAAACTGAACCCTGTGTGCAATCTCTTCTAATATCGATACTTTTGCAAAGGTGGTAATGGTTTGAGTTGCAGCATTATACTCATTAATCAACTGGATTGCAGCATAATTTGTACTGCGGTCCACCTTGTTGAAATGATCTACCCACTTGTTGATAGGAGAACCCCACGAGTTAGCGTTATATCTTACACGACTCATAATTGCCAAAGGAATCTGAGGAATGTTGAAGTCGTTAAAAAGTTGAACTCCTTGAGGCGTAACAAAATTGTACGGAAATTGTTCGTCAGTTGCAGCTAACGGTCCGGCATGAACGCCAATCGCAACGATAGTATCACCGTATAAACCGAACATCTCGTCCAGTTTAGCGTGGCCGGTAGGACAATTGGTACATTTATGTCCGGTGTACTCTTCAATGAGCACTTTGCGATAGAGGTTGTCCGGTGTCAATTCCGGAAATGTAACGGTCACAGGAATCTCTCCGTCAGTCGGAAGATATGGTTTTTCAATCTCATCACAAGCAAAAAAGAAAATGCCTAAAATGAAAATAAACGATATAATTTGGATCTTTTTCATGAGCTTAAAATTTAGTTGTAATGTTTAAACCGAATCCGTAAGAAGCGGGTACAGCGCGGCATACACCACCGATGCAGAGAATTCCCTCTTTGGTTTTACCAAAGTTGGCTGCGATACGGGTAGCACCCACTACGTAAGCAACTGAAAAGTTGTAATAATGGATTCTCATTGCTTCTGCCTGATTTCCATAATTGTATTGATCTCCCACAGAGAAGAACCAATTGGGACTGATAGAATACTCTAACATACCATAAATCCAGTCACCCATATCCTGTTTGGTGAACAGAGCGTGAAGTTCCCCTCTTAAGGCATGTTTTCGGTTAATTCTGTACGTTACTTCAGAGGTAATATGGTGAATATGAGCCAATTCTCCATGTCCTTGCAGTATCAAAAGGTTATAATCGATGTAGTTGTATCCTAACATTAACTTCCAGTCTGCATTGATCTTTTTGGTAACGTCAAATCCAATATCCTGATAGAGTAGGTCTTTTCCGAATTTAAAGAAAGAGGAGGTGTATCCGTCAGTTCCTGAAGGAGTACCAAGAGATAGCGCTTCCTCTACCGGGATCTGCTCAATAGTATGGAAACGGGAGTAGTTGAAGGTAAGGTCAGTGCCATATTTTCCGCCCAATTTTGATTTTTTAGGAATCTGATAATTCACTTGTCCCTGGAAACCGATTTGGTTGTTGGGTTGACTGGCATAGCTGTAGTTTCCAAGCAATTGATAGGAATATTGTCTGTTGATGGCAGGAATGTAGTTGATACCCAAGATTGGAGTAGTGGCGCTGATATTACGTTGAGATCTAAAATCCATATTGTCCGCGCGGATAAAGGATGCCGAGACACCAAATCCTTTCTGCGAATAGGTAGTTGTAACCAAAAGAGCTTCCCCCTTTTTATAAATAAAATCATTAGTTAAATTAGGATCATTAATTTTAGACGCCATTTCAGCTTCAAGGCGGAATCTTTTATATCCAAAATTGATGCGGTAGGCATGCAAACCAACATTTTGAGGAACCTTTTCAGGAGGAATAAATCCTTGATACTCAGTTGATTTCTCGAATTTACTTACAAAACTACCACCGATAGCCAGACTAAAGCCTTTCTCTTGCAACTTTTCAAAGATCTGATCCAGACTCACTTCACCATCGACACCGCGAATCATATCGCTTCGCTTAGTATAGTCAAAATCGAAATTATTACGTTCGATACCCCATACTCCTTTCACGGCAATTCCTTTGTAAGGATTGACTCTGAAACGGGCACCTAAAAGGGAGTTGTCAATTCCTAACTGACGATCCTCATACGCTCTGAACGACAATCCTGAACCAAATTGTTCATAGAAAGTACCTACGGTAACTTGCAGTAAATCAGTCTTGTAATCAGCGAAATAATGTGTAATGCCTTGTCCTTTATAGCCAATCTTTTCAAAGTCGATCAGCGGCGCCTGATAAAACTCATAGCGTGCACCTAAAGTAAAACCGCCGTTGTTATAGTTGAGGTTCAACCAGGAGTTGGCACGTACTTTAGATTCCACTTTCTCCGCGCCAATCAATGAATCGGGGATATAGAACATGCCGTTAAAGCAAACATCTCCGGAGATATGTCCACTATTTTGTGCATAACCCATTCCTACAGCAAAAAGGAACAGGAGGGTAATAACCAGTTTGATCTGTTTCATAAATGAATCGGTTTATAAATAAGCAAACTATTCGATAGGTTCTCCGTTGGCGATTTTCTTAACGATCTCGAACACTTCATATTCGGATCCGGGAGCGTAGGAGGTGTGTTGCCAAACAATCTCTCCGTCACCATTGAGGATGCAGAGGAAAGGAATATCAACAATGTTTAATGCTCTTTTTAAATCCCAGTTTTGATCCAACAAAACGGTAAATTCCCAACCTTTACCATTTACAAAAGGCGCAACGCGGGAAGCTGTTTTGGGATCATCAATAGAGATAGCATACAATTTTACACCGGTTTCTTCTACCCAATCTTCGTAAAGATCGTCTATAGCCATCAATTCAGCCAAGCAGGGTTTACACCAGGTTGCCCACAAACTCACAATGATCGGCTTCCCTTCATTGGTGATATCTTTTGTGTTAAAAGCTTTTCCATCAAGGGTTTTGATATCTACTGAGGGAAATTGTTGTGCTTTCTTTTCTTGTGCAAATAGGACTAAACCTATCATTAAAAATAATCCTAAAAAAACAGTTTTCTTCATAATTCTATATCGATCGTTTAAAAAAGTATGCAAAAATACACATTTCTCACTGATATAGACTGCCAGAACGATAAAAAGTTGTAAATTTGCTGCTGATTTTCAAAAAATAAATACTTATGGTGAACTATAGAGAGAAATTGAAGCATATTACTACCTTTATTTTTGATTTTGACGGGGTCTTGTCGGATGGTAAGGTGTGGGTTCTGCCCAATGGGGAGCAGTTGCGCGCTACCGGCGTGAAGGATGGCTATGCACTGCAATATGCGTTGAAAAAAGGGTATCGTGTTGCGGTTATTTCAGGTGGAATAGGGGAGTCGATGCGATTGAGATATCGTAAATTTACCAATATGGAGATCTACCTGGAAGTCAGCAATAAAAAAGAAGTGTTCCAGCAATATCTGGCAAAACACAATATTACTCCGGATGAAGTTTTGTTTATGGGTGATGATATTCCTGATCTGGATGTCATGAAACAGTGTGCCATCAAAACTTGTCCTGCTGATGCTGCTGAAGAGGTGAAAGCTATTTCCGATTATATATCATTTAAAAAAGGGGGAGAGGGAGCTGCTCGCGATATCATAGAACAGACCCTCAAGGCTCAAGGACGGTGGATGGAAGCCGATGCAACCATCTGGTAACTAACGCGATAGCGTAAAGGTTGCATCGAGTCCGGCACGATTACAGTTTCGGATTACATTCAGTGATACAGCATCCTTTTTGTTATCCACAATGCGAATCTGCATCTTGCGGGTATAAACGTTATTCTCTTGCTTCCAGTTGGTAGCCTTGAGAATTTTAATCCCGTCAGTTTTGAATTCCGTATCGTTGAGATCAAGACTACAATTGCCATGTGTGTAGCGGTATGTCAAAACCAATGTATAAGTTTCTCCATTCTTAACATGTTCCGGGTTAACCTCTTTGCCTGATTTATCCATCAATACAAAGTTAATATTGCATGCCCATGAAAAGGTGATACTCATGAATAAAATAGCAAATATGAGTGTTATTTTTTTGTCCATTCCGGATGTTAAAAAATAGTTACGTTTCATGATTAGATATTTTGTAATTTTGCTGATTAATATTAAAACTCAATTTATGAACAAAGGGAAGCTCTATTTAATTCCATCGCCCCTAGGTGAAACAGCGTTTGAACACCTTTTTCCACCCTTCAACTCCACTTTAATTCACTCCTTAGACTATTTTATTGTAGAAGAGTTTAAAACGGGACGAAGATTTATCAAGAAAATGGGAATGCCTAAGCCGATAGACCAGTTACACCTCTTTTTACTGAACGAACACACCCGTACTAAAGAGGTTGAAGCATTGTTAGAGCCGTTACTTTCCGGGTTTAACATGGGACTCCTTTCCGAAGCAGGAACGCCTTGTGTCGCCGATCCGGGTTCGTTGGTAGTCAACAAAGCGCAGCAGATGGGCATTGAGGTCATTCCGTTAATTGGACCCAACTCCATTTTGCTGGCATTAATGGGCTCCGGATTAAACGGACAAAAGTTCGCTTTCAACGGCTATCTCAACCGAGACAGGAAATTAAGAGAAAAAGAGTTGAAGTTTTATGAATCTTTAGTCTTTAAAACCGACCAAACCCAGATATTTATCGAAGCTCCCTACCGCAACAATCACTTTTTTGAGTCGATGATGGAGGTTTGCTCCCCTGAACTCAAAATCTGCCTCGGCGTAGACCTCACCACCGACCAACAGCTTCTTAAAACCCGCACCGTCTCCCAATGGCGCAAAGAAAAGATAGACCTGCACAAACGCCCAACGGTGTTTCTAATGGGAAAATGAAACTGATTTCGGATTTCGGATTTCGGAAACGGTTTAGAATATCTACTTTCTATTTTTTCTTGTTTTTTATTTTGGATTTAAAAAAAATAGGGGGCAGGACATTCATTCCTATTTAGATATTTCATTTCCCCACTCGGAAATGATTTCGGATTTTGGAATGAATTAAATTTAGAATTTTTGTTCTATTTTTTAATATAATACCCAGATAATCAAGTTTTTAATCCGAAATCCGCATTCCGAAATCCGAAATCAAGATAACCCCGTAGGGGTGACATGATTGTAAAATAAAAAATGAGAGGTGAAATTTAAAAGTTAATATAATTTATTTTATAATACTCTGATAATCAGACTTATATTTTAAAAATGTGAGACACTGTCTCACAAATTGATTGGTGGTATTGTGGATTTTAATATGTTTTTTAGCACACTGACTATGTCATCGTCAATTTTCTGAAAATAATCGTTCAGTGTTAGTTCACCTTGTTCTTTTGACAACTTGGCATGGTTGTAAATGTATAATTGGATACATAATTTATCCAAAGAAGCTAATGAATTTTCTGCATGTTGACGGCGAATTTTCCCCTCAAAATCGAACGGCATCTGAACAATGGTATATAATTCATTATATCCGCTATTATGAAGCATTTGAGCAGCCTCAACAACGTAATAACTACCATAATTGCCACCTAATCCGGAAATTAGGACTATTTTTTCTTTTGTTTTCGCAGGACGCCGAAAAAATCCAATCTGTTTGTGATATTTTTTAAGTTCTGTATTTAAAATGTTTTTGAAATGAAGGTCATTATCAACTTTTTTCTCTCTTGTCTTGTTATTGTTGTTGAAAGAGATAAAGCCAACTTTTTTCTCCAGTTGTGTGAATAGATAGGGTGTTTGCCGACTAGCCGTATCCCCGAAGGTCAACACCAGAATACTCGGTATATCGCGATGAAAGAGACGTGCCCAGAAGCTCCGTTCCGGCAAAAAGCGTTCTACATGATGGATGTTAGGTTGTTCTTTTGTCATATTTTTGCGTTTTATACGCGCAAAAATAGGGTATGAATATGCCAAAGTATTTCATAGTGCAATTTTATTTTCTTTTTCCTAAAAATAGTAAAACTATGCCATAAAGTTTCATAGTCTTTCTGTATCTTTGCGGTATAAAAAATAAATATTATGACTATAAATTTAATAAAGAGGTATATTTGGTTGATCGATACCATTAATCAAGCTGGTTTTGAAGGAATTACGTTTAAGGAAATAACAAATAGGTGGCAACGCCAATATTCCCTTTCGGGAGGGGAGGATTATAAGTGGCGTACCTTCATGAACCATAAGAGTGATATTTCGGAACTATTTGGCATTAAGATTGCTTGCCGGAAGAGTACCAATAGCTATTATATTGCTGACCGTGAAGATCTGAAGAAAGTTTCAGGTATAAAGCATTGGATGTTAGAAGCTTTGTCGTTGAGCAATCTGCTTAATGAGAGTATGCAGCTTAAAAATCGTATCATCTTAGAGGAAAACCCTTCGGGACGTGAACTGCTTCCCATCATATTTGAAGCTATGCGTGATAGTAAAATGTTGACTTTCAATTATAAACCATTTTGGGTTGAGGATGACTATGTTGCTCCCCACTACAATGTGGAACCCTATGCCGTCAAATTGTTCAAACGCCGTTGGTATCTATTGGCAAAGTATGGCGAATCACCACTAAAGATTTATGCTTTGGATCGTATTTCCGAACTGGATATCGAGTTTGAGAGTTTTACTTTACCTGAAGATTTTGATGCAGAGGAGTTTTTTAGCACCTGTTTTGGAATTATTGTCAGCGATGAAGAACCGGAACACATAGAGATCAAAGTGGACGATTTTCAGGCTAATTATTTGCGTACGTTACCATTGCATCATTCCCAAAAAGAGATAGAACGCACAGATCAATACACAATATTCAGATTTTTCCTTCGTCCAACGTTTGACTTTATACAAGAGTTGCTATCCCTTGGGAATACAACAGAAATATTATTTCCTGCTCATTTACGTGCAGAAATTGCGCATATCGGCAAAACAATGGCGAAATTGAATGGGAAGAAAAAAAAAACAATAAAGTCGAAAGTCGAAAGTCGAAAGGCGGAATGAATTCAATTACGAATTACGAATTACGAGGTCGTAAATTAAATTGAACATGGTGTAGGGATAGGTCGCGACCTGTCACAGGATAAATAAAACATTGAACGTGGCTGTAGAGACGCAATGCTTTGCGTCTCTAAGACAATATGCACATTACCAGATACATCACCATAAAACGATCCATTCATTCCAAAATCCGAAATCGTTCCGAGTGGGGAAACGGAATAACTAAATAGGGAAGAATATCCTGCCCCCCATTTATTTAAAATACCAAATAAGAAGTATGAAATTAGAAATATTGATATTGCTGTAAAGACGCAATGCTTTGCGTCTCTAAAATAATACGTGATTCCTAAAGTTGGAAGGCGAAATAAAACAATTACACCTTGAAGTTAAAAAATCCGAAATCCGAAATCCGAAATCCGAAATTTCATTGTATCTTTGCAGATTGTTTTTGAATTCATAACACGATAATAGATTTTAAGATATGAGAAAGAGTAAATTAGGTCTGGATTTTGATAAAGTGGACAAAGCAAAAGGGTTTGCGAAACAGATTGCAGATGGTGTTCAACAATTTGTGAATAAACATACGACTGTTGCGGTGGAGAGAACATTGTGTCGTTTGTTGGGTATCGATGGGGTTGATGTTCATGATGTGCCGCTGCCTAATGTGGTTGTGAATCAGATCCAGGAGGCCGGATTGCTTTCTCAAGGAGTGGTTTATTATCTCGGTAATGCGATATTGGAAACCGGGTTAAAACCTCAGAAAATCGCTGAAAAGATTGCCAATGGGGAGCTGGATATTACTCGTTTGCCGATCCATTCCAATGAAGAGATTCATAAAGCAATTGCGCCTTATGTGGATCAAACTATGGAGCGCATTAACCGCAATGTGGCTCGCAGAAATCAATATTTAAAAGAGATCGGTGAAGGTCCAAAGCCTTACATATACGTTATTGTTGCAACCGGTAATATTTTTGAGGATGTGGTTCAGGCGCAAGCTGCTGCCAGACAAGGTGCGGATATTATTGCAGTAATCAGAACTACAGGACAAAGTTTGCTCGACTATGTGCCTTATGGTGCTACTACTGAAGGATTTGGAGGGACTTATGCAACGCAGGAGAACTTCAAAATTATGCGTAAAGCGTTGGATGAAGTAGGTGAGGAGGTGGGTCGTTATATCCGTTTGTGCAACTACTGCTCCGGCTTGTGTATGCCTGAAATCGCCGCTATGGGAGCGTTGGAACGCTTGGATGTGATGCTGAATGACGCGCTTTATGGAATCCTGTTTAGAGATATTAATCCTCAAAGAACTTTGGTTGACCAGTTTTTCTCCAGAGTCATCAATGGTTATGCCGGTGTGATTATCAATACCGGGGAGGATAACTACCTTACTACTGCGGATGCATTTGAAGAAGCACATACCGTACTGGCTTCCGACCTGATCAATGAGCAGTTGGCTCTGCTTGCCGGTATTCCGGAAGAACAAATGGGTTTGGGACACGCTTTTGAGATGGATCCCGAAATGAAGAACGGATTCTTGTATGAATTGGCACAAGCACAAATGACCCGCGAAATTTTCCCTAATGCTCCTCTGAAATATATGCCTCCAACCAAGTTTATGACCGGAAATGTTTTTAAAGGACATATCCAGGATGCACTCTTTAATATGATCTCAATCTGGACCGGACAAGGGTTGCAACTGTTGGGTATGATGACTGAAGCGATCCATACTCCTTTCATGTCTGACCGTTATTTGGCGATTGAAAATGCCAGATACATATTCAATAATATGAGAGATTTGGGTGATGAAGTGACCTTTAAAGAGGGAGGAATCATCAGTGAAAGAGCTAAATTGGTTTTGGATAATGCGTATAATCTACTTGAAGCAATGGCTGAAGAGGGGTTATTTGACACCCTTGAGAAGGGCTTATTTGCAGGAATTAAACGTTCCAAAGTGGGAGGAAAAGGATTGGCAGGAGTAAGTCAGATTAATGAGAAATTCTACTTTAATCCGTTTATTCCTCGTATGCTTCAAAAGTAGGTTCCGGCTTCCAGCTCTGTTTATCGTACCATTTGTAAATGATCAAAATGTACATCAGTAGTGCGAAAAGTGATGAGATGGGTTCGCTGTACCATACTCCGTTGACACTCCATAAAGGAGGAAGAATCAATAAGAAGGGGAGCAGGACTATGATCTGACGAAACATTGCCAGAAAAATCGATACGCGTGCTTTACCAATGGCGAGAAAGAATTGAGAGGTAACCAATTGAAATCCTACTAAAGGAAAGGCCAAAAAGTAGATTCTTATTCCATTGGCTGTGATATCAATCAAATCTTTATCTGTGGTGAATGCCTGAGCAATCATGTGCGGGTAGAGTAATGCTACAACCCACGCTACAATTCCTACAATGGTAGCCCACTTGACAGTCAATTTATAGGTATCCCACATTCTTTGGTATTGCTTAGCTCCGTAGTTGTATCCCACAATGGGTTGCATTCCCTGGGCAAATCCGAAGATGATCATGGTCACCAGTCCCCCTAAACTATTGATAATTCCGGCAGCTCCAATGGCAAAGTCGCCGCCATATTGTTTGAGTTGCCGATTGATCACCGCTATGACAATAAACGCGAATATGTGAACTAAAAAGGGAGACATTCCGATAGAGAAGATTTTTGCAATAATCTTTCTGGAGAGTTTAAAGCCATTTTTAGCATAATGCACTGTGTGTTTGGATGACAGAAAATGGTAGAAGAGCATATTCAGTCCGATAAACTGCGATAAAACGGTCGCCAGTGCGGCACCTCGGATTCCCCAATGTAGTACAAATATAAAAAAGGGAGCCAAAATAAGATTGCAAATCACAGAGACGATCATGCCGAGCATAGCTTTGGATGGATAACCGGAAGCACGCATGATATTGTACAATCCGTAAAATAGATTTCCTAAAACATTCCCGATCAGGATAACCTGCATAAAATCGCGGGCGTAGGGAAGGGTTAACTCACTGGCACCGAACGCGATCAATATGGGATCCAGGAAAATAAAGGCAAGAATTGAAAAGGTACCCCCAAAGATAAAAAAGAGCAAGGTGGCATTCCCTAATGTCTTGTTAGCCAGATTGTAACGTCTTTCTCCCAAACGAATTGAGATAATGGCAGAAGCACCGGCACCAATAAGCGTACTAAGTGCAATGGCAATGTTCATCAAGGGAAGCGTCAATGCCAAGCCGGAAATAGCGTAAGGACCAACTCCTTGTCCAATAAAAATACGGTCGATAATGTTGTATAATGATGTAGACGTAGAAGCGACAATCGCAGGAATGGAATATTTCCAAAAAAGAGACTTGATCGATTCCGTTTTTAACTTGCTCATATAATGATTGTTAGAATGTTTTAGTTCAATAAATTGAGAACCAGCGAAATTATGAAAAAAATCCGAAATTATTTTGATTTTTGATTTTGTAATCTTCCGACAAGCGAACGAATCCAATATTAGAACCCCAAAATGTATTCAATGCCGTTTCTGTAGAGACGTTGCATGCAACGTCTCTACAATCTGCCAACGTCTCTACGATATGGAAATAGATTTTCCAAAAATCAGAAATAAAATTATACCTTTGCAAACTGAATTAATTTCAAATAATTTGTTCAAAAAAAACGCAATCCGAAATCTAATCGATGTTCAGCAATATTGTTTCCACGTTTTTCTCCCGAATCTTGACCATCCTGGTGATGCTTTTTGTCATGATTTTCAATTCCAATCAGTTTGGAGCAGAAGGGGTGGGGTCAATCAGTTTGATTATATTGAATGTTACTATCATTCAGCTTATTGCGACTTTTATCGGCGGAACAACGTTGGTTTATTTGATACCGCGGAGAGATCCTAAACTGTTATTGAAACTGAGTTTCTATTGGGCGCTATTGGCTAATTTATTGGGTGTAACTATTTTACATCTCGCAGGGATGATCCCTGAAGGTTATACTGTTTTGTTGTTCTTTATGGCACTTTCAGTTACCTTTTTTACAATCAATCTGTCCGTTTTGCAAGCTTACGAGAAGATCAAAGCACTGAATGTTTTTCAAGTGATGCAATCGTTGATTTTAATTGCTATGATGGGCGTTTTGCTCTTCTTTTATCGTTACCGGCACTACTCTCTTTCGATAGATATCTATATTTATGCCTATTTTTTCTCCTATCTTGTACTTTTTTTAATCTCTTTCCGTCTTGTTTTGCGTCTCCTTCGTAAACCAACTCAAATAACTGTAAATCAACCTATTGATACTGAAAATCAACCTTCATTAACTTTTTGGGAGCAACTAAAAGAGATGGCTCAACTGGGTTTTTGGGTTCAGATTGCAAACTTGACTCAATTGTTTAATTATCGCTTAAGTTATTATCTGATAGAGTTTTATGTGGGGAGAAAACCATTAGGAGTTTACGATATGGGAACCAAGATCTCTGAGGCGATCTGGGTGCTTCCCAAAAGTTTATCTTTAGTGCAATATGCTCGTCTCTCCAACACTGACGATAACCAATATGCTCAAAAAATCACCTCTATTTTGGCTAAAATTTCTACTTTATTCACCTTTGTTGCACTCTGTATACTGTTAATTTTACCTTCCTCGCTCTTTGTCGCCATTTTTGGTCCTGATTTCGGGGAAGTCAAGAAGGTGATCTTTGTTTTAGCACCCGGAATCTTATCCATCTCATTTTTAACGATTATTTCTCACTATTTTGCTGCACAGGGATTGTATCGTATCAATGCAATCTCTTCATTGATAGGACTTTGTATTACTGTACTGGGTGGTTTTATTTTCATCCCTCTCATGGCTCATTACGGAACATTGCATGCTATTTTAACCGCCGGAGTGGTTACTTCTGTCTCTTATCTAAGCAGCCTGATCTTCTCTCTAATCATATTTTATCAACGGAATAGAGCCTTACGTTCTGTTTTTATGATTAAACGGGAAGATTTCACTATCTTTGCTACGGAAATCAAACAAATTCTGATCTTAAAAAGAAAACGCTAACGATGTTTGTATTGCATATTCCTTCGTGGTATCCTGATGATAGTAAGCCTTTTACGGGTAATTTCATCGAACGCCACATTGAAGCTATTGCTCTGAAAATGCCTTCTGTGACCCTAAAAGTGGTAGAAACCAACCAACGAACTGTGACCCGAACAGTGGAGGAGGTTTCTCCCAATAACAAGGTTTGTACTTACTATGTGACAAGAAAACGCTCTTTATTGGGACGTTTATTTAATAAATTTTTATTTGGATATTATTATATTAGGGGGGGACAATTCATCGAGCAGCAGTTCGGGAAACCCTCTCTCTTACATCTTCATGTCGCTTTTCCGAGAGGGAGTGTGGCAGTACAGTTCAAGAAAAAGTGGAAAGTTCCGCTATTGCTCACCGAACATTGGAGCGGATATCATGCGCGGAATTATCCTTTATTGCCTTTGAAGGTTAAAAAGGAGCTACACAAAACTTGGTCACATATTGATGGGATTACTACTGTTTCTGAATATCTGCTCAATGAAATCCAAGAGCGCTTCCCGGTTTCTCAAAGTGCGATTATTTATAATGTTGTGGATCATCACTTGTTTCAACCCCAACCCGTTTCCTTCCCCCCAATTAAACTTATTCATATATCCACATTAGATGAGGATGCTAAGAATTTTCAAGGGATTTTAGAGGCTGTTTGGGAAATGAGAAAAAAACGTAACGACTTTGTACTCAATGTAGTCAGTGAATTTATTAAACCTCAATATGAGCAGTGGGTTGTCGACCATCAGCTGAGTGATACAGTCCATTTTTTAGGCAGTAAATCCTCCGAAGAGGTAGCAGAGTTGCTGGCACAACACCACTTTTTGATACTCTATTCCAACTATGAAAATCAGCCTTGTGTAATCAGTGAGGCGTTTTCTTGTGGTAAACCGGTGTTGAGTAGTAACGTGGGTGGTATTCCTGAAATTATTTCTCCCGATCGGGGTGTTATTATCGCACCACAAAAAACAGAACTCTTAATTGCTGCTTTAGAGCAGTTTATGGACAATTTTGACAGATATAATGCGGAAAATATAAGAGAATATGCAATAAATCATTTCTCAAAAGAGGTGATTGCTGAAAAATTTTGGCAATTTTATCAAAAATTTACTATATTTTCGCATCGCGATAAAAAATGTAGAACTCAATAAAGAAAAAAGAACTCTATGAAAAATAAACCGAACTATCTATTTGAAACCAGCTGGGAAGTTTGTAATAAAGTAGGTGGAATTTACACCGTTTTGTCAACAAAAGTGAGCACTGCTGTTGAATATTTTCATGATCAATATATCTGTATAGGTCCCGATTTGCCAAGGGAAAACAATCCTGATTTCGTGGAGGATCCTAATCTTTTCAAACGTTGGAAAGAGGAGGCAATCAAAGAGGGGCTCAAGATCCGTATTGGTCGCTGGAATGTTCCCGGGAATCCCGTTGTGTTCTTGGTTGACTTCACACCCTACTTTTCTAAAAAAGATGATATATTTACCTCTTTTTGGTTAGATTTTAAATTAGACTCTATATCCGGACAATGGGATTATATTGAACCTGCTCTGTTTGGGTATAGTGCGGGAAAGGTGATCGAAAGTTTTTACAACTACTACTGTAATGCTCAAGATCATATTTTGGCTCATTTCCACGAGTGGATGACCGGAACCGGAATTTTATATCTCAAAAAACAAACTCCGCAAATTGGAACCATTTTTACTACTCACGCCACTGCGTTAGGTCGCTCTATAGCAGGAAATCTATTACCACTGTACGATAATATCGAGCAGTACAGTCCGATAGATATGGCACGAAATTTCAACATTCAATCGAAATTTTCATTAGAGTACCTCTCTGCAACAGAATCAGACGTATTTACAACGGTAAGTGAAATTACCAATGTAGAGTGCCGTCATTTCTTCGATAAACCCGTGGATGTTGTTACAATCAATGGTTTTGAGAACAGTTTTGTACCTGAAGGAGAAGAGTACGCACAAAAAAGAGCTGCTGCAAGAGCAAAAATCTTACAAATTGTTTCTGCTTTAACGCAACAAGAGATTAGTAAAGATGCTCTATTGGTGATCAATAGCGGTAGATATGAGTTTAAAAACAAGGGAATTGACCTTTTTATTGATGCTGTGGCTCAACTTAAAAAATCCAATTTGGATAGGGAAGTAGTGGCTTGTATTGCCGTTCCGGCAGGCTGTCGCGCTCCCAAATTAGAATTGTTGGAAGGTCAGCACTTTGTAGAACCCTCTCGTCATGTTTCTGAATATACTACCCACTACTTAGCCGATTTAAACAATGATCCTATTGTGAATCACTTGAAGAAAAATGAGTTGTTCAACAGTGCAGATTCAAAGGTTAAAGTATTGTTTGTACCGGTTTACCTGGATGGTCAAGATCAGATTTTTAATCTTAATTATTACGACTTTTTAATCGGATTTGATCTTTCAGTTTTTCCATCATACTATGAACCATGGGGTTACACTCCGTTGGAAAGTATTGCGTTTGGAATTCCAACCGTAACCACTACTTTGGCAGGTTTTGGAAGATGGATTAAAGAGAATTTTACTCAGCATCAAGGAGTTACTGTTGTTGAACGAACTGATACCAACGATACTGAAGTAGTTAATGCCATCGCTGAAGCGTTATTGGAACACAGTACTCATACTCCTAAAGTGCAAAGCTATTTGAAGAAAGAAGTGCAGCAGATTGCCCAAAAAGCATTGTGGGAAGAGTTATACGATAACTATTTAGAAGCTTATGATAAAGCGATTCAAGCGACTACATCCAGATATGAGTTGTATCACAAAAAAGTCTCTCAAATCAACTTATTTACAGAAATAAGTCAACCTCATGAGCCTTCATGGACTCACATTACAGTTAAATCCAAATTAACTCTTAATCTGAAACCGCTTGAAGAGATTGCACAAAACTTGTGGTGGAGTTGGAATATTGAATCCAGAGAACTGTTTGAAGAGATTGCAGGAAAAGAGTTGTGGGATGATTGTGGAGAAAATCCGATCAGTGCACTGCAAAGATTATCCTACGAAAGAATTCAGCAATTTGACCAAAATGAAGCTTATTTAGAAAAAGTACAACGAGTATATCGCTGTTTTCAAGAGTATATTCATGCTCCCAGAACAAGAAAAGAGGGTAAAATAGCCTTTTTTAGCATGGAGTTTGGAATCAGTAACGAGTTGAAAATCTTTTCCGGTGGATTAGGCATGTTGGCAGGTGATTATCTGAAAGAAGCGAGTGATTCTCATGTCGATATGGTTGGAGTAGGGTTGTTGTACCGCTACGGTTATTTTACACAACAGATTGGTCATCAAGGAGATCAGATTAATTTATATCCTCCTCAAAGTTATTCTAAACTGCCTATCACTCCATTTAGAAATGAGGATGAATCCTGGAAGATGCTTACTATTCCTTTGCCCGGTAGAACACTCTATGTTAGAATTTGGAAAGCTATGGTGGGAAGAGTACCACTCTATTTGATGGATACGGACTTCAATGACAATATTCCTGAAGATAGAGCTATTACTTCCAGTTTGTATGGTGGAAATCTGGAAATTCGCCTAAAACAGGAGATCCTTCTCGGCATTGGTGGTGTTCGTTTCTTACGTGAAATTGGCGAAGATCCGGTATTGTATCACATGAATGAGGGACATGCCGCATTTTTGGGAATTGAGCGTCTCTCTGCTGAAATGAAGTACAATTACCGCACTTTTAAACAAGCTTTGGAGTTGGTTAGAGCTTCAACCCTCTTTACAACACATACGCCCGTTCCTGCAGGTCATGATAAGTTTTCAGAGGATATGATCCGTGTTTATCTGTCCAATTATCCTCAGTATTTGAATATCTCCTGGGAAGCCTTTATGGGACTGGGACGCGTTCATGTTGAGGATCAAAACGAGAAGTTCTCAATGAGTATATTGGCTTGTAAGTTGGCACAGGAAATCAATGGCGTGAGCCGGATTCATGGTCGCGTATCTCGTGAAATGTTTGCCAATCTCTACGAAGGACATTATCCCAATGAACTGCATATCGGCTATGTGACTAACGGAGTCCATTATCCAACCTGGACACATAAAAAGTGGCAACATTATCATAATCAGCTGTTTGGAAAAGATTTTGCTGAAAATCGTGCTAATCCTGAACTCTGGAAACCAATCTATAAAGCAGATGATGAGAAGATCTGGGGATTGAAAGAGGAATTGCGTAAAGAGTTGATGGACAACGTAAAAGAACTCTTAACAAAGCAGATGATCAATAGAAATGAGTCGCCATCCTTGATTCATAAAACAGTGACATCGCTGGATGATAAGACGTTAACCGTCGGATTTGCAAGACGATTTGCTACCTACAAAAGAGCGCACTTGCTTATGATGAATGAACAAAGATTGGCTCAACTGGTGAATCATCCTGAATATCCTATCCGCTTTATTTTCGCAGGAAAGGCGCACCCACACGACAAAGCAGGACAAGATTTGATCAAGAGAATTATTGAGTTCTCCAGAAAAGAGGAGTTTATTGGAAAGATCATCTTTTTGGAGAATTATGATATGATTCTGGCTAAAAAGTTAGTTTCCGGTTGTGATATTTGGTTGAATAATCCGACAAGACCGTTAGAGGCTTCCGGTACCAGTGGAGAAAAAGCGGTGATGAACGGAGTTTTGAACTTCAGTGTTATGGATGGTTGGTGGGCGGAAGGTTACAAAGAGGGAGCCGGCTGGGCATTAGAGGAGAAAATTACCTATGAAAACAACCATCTTCAGGATGAGTTGGACGCTCATGTGCTCTATTCTATCTTCCAGGATCAGATTATACCTACATTCTACACTCGCAACAAACAGGGAATTCCTGAAGGCTGGGTGCAAATGATGAAAGAGAATTTCTACCAAATTGCTCCTCACTACACGATGAAACGTCAATTAGAGGATTACTATTTGAAGTTTTATAACAAACTGGAAGAGAGAACCAAAGCATTACGTGCAAATCAAGCAGAAAATCTCAATCAGCTCATCAGTTGGAAAGAGAGAGTGATTACAGAATGGGATAATATCGAGTTTGTGAACCAGGAGTACGATAATCCGAATGATTTTCTATATTACATTGGAGAAGATGCGCAAATCAGTGTTCAGCTTCGTTTGGGTATACTGCAACCTCAAGATGTCAAAATAGAGTTATGTATTTTATCTACGCTTGAAAATACCAATCAACTGTTTGCTAAGTATGAATTGGCTTATGATCATTCAGAAGATGGAGTACACACCTATAAGACAAAAATAACAGCCTCTTACTCAGGAAGTTGGAAAGTGGCATTGAGATTACAACCCAATCATCCTCTATTGCCACATGATTTTGATTTTCACTTGGTTAAATGGCTGGAATAAACTTGATTTCGGATTTCGGATTTCGGAATGAAAATTCTTTTAATTATTTGATTTTTTTTATTTTGAAAAAAGAATAATTAGGGGGCAGAAAAGGTTTTCCTATTTTGATATTTTAATTTCCCCACTCGCAAACATTTTCGGATTTCGGAATGAATGGATCGTTTTGTGGTTATGTATATGGTAATGTGCATATTGTCTTAGAGACGCAAAGCATTGCGTCTCTACAGCCACGTTCATTGTTTTATTTATCCTGGACAGGTCGCGACCTATTCCTACACCATGTTCAATTTAATTTACGACCTCGTAATTCGTAATTCGTAATTCGTAATTGACCACAACTTCTCCCAAAGGCGTAATATTCCAGAGTGGGGAGACGGAATAACCCAAAAGCGAAAAATGATCTGCCCCCCAATTATTTTTATTTCCAAATAATATATATAATTAAATATCAATGGGTTATATAAAAAAAAGCACAACGCCAAACTTCCGAAATCCGAAATCCGAAATCCGAAATCAAAAGATTATTTACACAGCGAAATATAGCAGAAAATAGGGTAGTGGTCTGAAATTTCAATCTCTGTGGATACGGTGTGCCCGAACGATTTTAACTCTTTAGAATGGAATATGTTATCAATCCTAAAGTCGGGATAACTTGAGTGATGGTATGTTTTGCCACTTCCTTTACCACTCTCGCGGAAGGAGTCTTTGAGTTTACGACTGATCTTATGATAGGAGTAGGATGCCGGTGGATCATTCAAATCACCGCATACAATCACCTTATGGGGTGAGGATTTAATATGCTCAGCCAAAACAATAGCCTGTTCTTCTCGTTTTAATACAGCAGCCTGCATCTTTTTGAACAGATTCATGGCTCTTTTGTTGATCATTGAATCCCGGATATCGTTTTCGAAAATTTGTCTCCCCGTCTCGTAATCTACAGGTTCAAAATAGTTGGATGCCAGGTGGATATTGTAATTTCGGATGGTGTCTCCTTTGTATTTGAAGTCAATGTAAATTCCTACAACAGTTTGCGAATCCGGCATCCAAACAGGTCCTGAATTGACAACTCGATATTTGCAAAAAGTGGCAAAACCATAAAAAGATTGATTGTTTCTGTTATAGGGAAAGTAAGTATAAAGGTTGGGTTTGTTTAATATAGAATCAATCACCTCAGTAGTTGTAAAGTTGAGTTTCCCGGATTTATCATAAAAATATTCTTGAAAACAGAGAATGTCGGGGTCTTTATTTGCAATATAGTGCAAGATCTCACTCTTCCCCTTATTTCTCGTTTTAGGATCTTCAGAATCGTACAACCCAAATAGTTTGACGTTGTAGCTCATCACTGTAATACAGTTGCAACAAGATTCCGGTTTGGGTGCCGCATTCAATTGGTAGTGTCTATCTATGTTGTTGATATTGATTGTAATAGCAATTAAAGAGATAAGGGTAAAGGATCTTTTCAAAAACAACCATAAAATAATAAAAACAAGGTTGGCAAGAATTAAATAGGTAAATCCTAACCCTGAAAAAGCAATCCAAATAGAAGTAGAGGGTTTAATCCATTGGGTTAGAAAAGTAAAAAGTAGTCCCAATGCAACTAATATATTGAGAATCAATAGAAAAACTTTCCCACTGACTTTAAAAAACAATCCTCTTCTATTTTTTTTTGCCATTTTTACTTTTTTTGTTGAAAGAGAAATTCTTTCTCCTCTTTACTTAACGCATCATATCCATGTTTTGATATCTTATCCAGAATAATATCTATCTTTTTTTCATTTTCTGCCCTTCTTTGATTAAATTCTTCGTCAGTTTCCGGACGGGAATGGGGTTGATAATTTCTGGAAGTGGCATATTTCATTCTTTGCTTCTTTTTTCTTTTAGGTTTACGGAAAAGATGTGCTTTTTTATAGTAAGCCGGTGCAATAAAAAATCCATAGATTACTCCACCCAAATGCGCAATATGTCCACCGGCATTCCCTTTAGGAATACTGAGAAAATCAACCAATACAAAGAAAAGCGTAATCCAGATCAACTTGACATCACCCAGAAGGATTAATCTAATTCTGTGATTAGGTCGATAGATCGAGATCAGTGCCATGATCGCCATAATGGAACCGGATGCCCCAATAGCTACGGAGCTATCTACAACGGGTTGAAACACAGGGAATAGGTTATAGGCGACCATATAAACCAGATTGCCAAAGATTCCCCCAAATATATAGGTTATCAGTAATTGTTTGTCATTTAAGAAAAGACGAAACTGACTTCCAATTACATAGAGCATAAGCATATTGAAGAAAATGTGCCAGAAACTCTCATGCATAAAGAGAGAAGTAAAAATGCCCCATGGACGGAATAGTAGGGCTGAAAAACTGGCAGGACAAGAGAAAAAATGTACGATATGCAGACTAACAAAATCGGAAAGTCCGGGTATTTCAAATAAAAATCCTATCAGTCCAAAAATTGCCTTTAAGAGTAGAATGACTACGAAAACACCTATGTTAATCGCGATGAGTTGTGTCAAACGGGAACTCCACTTAAAGTAGTGCTTCAAGAAATCTTTAAAACTAAGTGGTTCTCTTTGAAATGGTGATTGACGAAAAAACATTGTAATGATTTTAGTAATAAACTCGTTTCTTTCTCCAATATAGAATTAAAAAGAATCCAAATATCATTCCTCCTAAGTGAGCAAAGTGAGCTACACCATCATTGGATCCAAAAACACCCAGGCTAAGTTCTAATAATCCATACAAAAGAACAAACCATTTTGCTTTGATAGGGAAGAGGAAGTAAATATAAATTTGAGCATTGGGATACATCATTCCAAATGCCAACAGGATACCAAAAACAGCACCGGAAGCGCCAACTACATTGAATTGATTTAAAAAGGATCCTTTAATTGAAGAGGTAACGCTCCATAATTCTGAAATAGAGATCCCATTTTGTTTATAAACGATGTAATTTCGTAGTAATACATCTTTTAAACGAGTAGAATGAACCTCATTCGCTAGCACATCATAATGTTCAATGGTAGGATTGGCTAAAAATTGATTCAAAAGATTTAAATCAGGAGCAATCTGAAAATAGATCACCAAATAGTGAGTTATTGCAGCTCCAATACCGGTTACAAAGTAGTAAAAGAGAAATCTACCGGAACCCCATCTGTTTTCTACAACGCCTCCAAACATCCATAAGGCGAACATATTAAAGAAAAGATGACTGAAATTACCATGCATAAACATGTAAGTAATCGGTTGCCAAATTTTAAAATCAGGAGCTGAAAAGAAGTGAAGCCCGAAAAGAGCATATAAATCTATATTGTATGATCTTCCAAATACAATCGTAGCAATATAAAATAAAACGTTGATAATCAATAGGTTCTTAACAGCCGGGGGAAGCAAACTATACCCGCCAAATCTCACAGTGTCATTCATAGGTTTTCACTTTTACAACTTGCAAAGATATGATAAATTTAGAAATTAGAAGTTAGAAATTAGAATTAAAAGGCGGAAGGCGGATTTCGGAAGGCGGAATTTAAAGGTAGAAGGTAGAAGGAGAAAATTCGTAATTCGTAATTGGATTTATTCCGCCTTCCGCCTTCCGCCTTCTACTTGAGTTTTCTCTTTAAATCTTTAATCTCAGTTAAAAGTTGCCCAAAATCGACTGTAAAGCTGCTTTTTTGCTGTTTGAAATGCGCCAGAAATTCTACATTTTTATGCTTTTCCCATAAGGTTGAGATGGTTAATCCGTGAAGGAAGTAGTTGTGCCGTTCCGCTTCCTGAACTACGCGCTCAATCGCTATTTTATATCCTTTGGAATCTGAAAGGATTCCGCTTTTGTTCAACAGTTTAGGTCCTACCTCAAATTGGGGTTTAATCAACAGTAATAGTTCGCTTTGAGGATGAATAAAAGGCGCTATGGAGCCTAAAATGTAAGTTAAAGAGATAAAAGAGAGATCGGAAACAACCCAGTCGAAGGGAAGATGAGCAACCTGGTTGGGATCTAATTCTCTAAAGTCGCAATTTTCAATGCTTTGCACTTGTGGATGCTCTTTCAACGACGGATCTAATTGCTGATCTCCCACATCCACACCGCAAACCCAGGCTGCACCATGTTGTAGCGCACAATCGGTAAAACCACCCGTAGAAGCGCCAATATCAAGCACTTTCTTGTCGACAAAATCCAGGTTAAAGTCCGCTATCCCTTTTTCTAATTTTAAACCGCCACGACTGACATAACGATTAAATTGATCTCGTATAGTTATCGTGGCGGTTTCTGATATGTTTTTGGATGGTTTGTCAACAACAACACCATCTACTAAGACACACTTTTGTAGAATCTCAAATTGAGCTTTTTCTCTGGAGGGATAAAATCCTCTTTCTACTAAAAGCTTATCGAGTCGCATGGACTATTTTTGAGGAATATGTTTTAAAGTTTCCACTAAATAGTCATAGAATTTTCCAACGCTGGCAATTTCCACTTTTTCGTCTGGAGAGTGTGGGAATTGGATTGTCGGTCCAAAGGAGATCATATCCCAATGAGGATAAACCTGACTGAAAAGACCACACTCCAATCCGGCGTGGATAGCACTAATTTTAGGCTCTACACCATATTTTTTGAGGTAAACCTCTTTCATAGTTTTGAGGATAGGGGAGTCCATGTTGGGTTTCCAACCGGAATAACCACCTGTCAGGCTGCATTGAACGCCTGCTAATTCAGCAATAGCTTTCATTTTTTGTCCTACAGCCTCTTTTGCGCTTTCTACAGAGCTTCTCATCAAGTTTCCTATGGTTCCTTTGCCATCAGCAATTTTTACGGTCGCTAAGTTAGTAGAAGTTTCTACCAATCCGGGCATGCTGTCACTCATTCTCAAAACTCCGTTAGGAATAGCAAATACCAAATTGATAATTTTTTGTTGCCAATCGCTAGTAATCAGAGTTTTTGGAGTCTCTTGTTTCTCTAATTGAAGGCTCATTTGAGGCTCAGTACCACTAAATTCAGCAGTAATGCACTCTGCAAATTGGTTAAAATATTTCTCAAAAGGAGCTACTTGATCTTGTGGAACAGCAAGTAAAACAAACGCTTCTCTTGGGATTGCATTTCTTAAACTACCACCATTGATAGTGCTGATTCTCACACCAAATTGCTCTGTTGCTTTCTTTAGGAAGCGAGCCATCACTTTGTTGGCATTAGCTCTGCCCAACACGATATCCATTCCACTGTGTCCGCCTTTAAGTCCGGTTACACCGAATTGATAACCTACCATACCTTCTTTTGCTGGTTCAGTTTTGTAATCAAACTCAAAAGTAGCATCCAAACCACCAGCGCAACCCACAAATAGTTCGCCTTCCTCTTCAGAGTCTAAGTTAATCAGGATTTCAGCATTTACAAAACCACTCTTTAAGCCGAAAGCACCGGTCATTCCGGTTTCTTCGTCAACAGTGATGAGCACTTCAATCGGACCATGTTGAGCTTTATCGTCAATTAACACAGCCATAGCAGCTGCTACACCAATGCCGTTATCAGCACCTAAAGTGGTTCCGGAAGCGCGTACCCAACCATCATCACCCACAACGGGACGGATAGGATCGGTTAAAAAGTCATGCTTTACATCACTATTCGCTTGGGGTACCATATCGATGTGCGCTTGCAATACTACAGGAACACGATTTTCCATTCCGGGAGTAGCAGGTTTGCGAAATAGAATATTGCCTGTTTCGTCTTGTGCATAATCTATTTTATTTTCCTTTGCCCACTCTTTCAACCACGCTAAAATTTTTTCCTCGTGTTTAGAGGGATGGGGATGAGCACAAATGTTAGCAAAAATGTTCCATAAAGGAGCAGGATACAATTGATTCAAATTTTTTGACATATGATTATAATTTTAAAGTGAATATTCAAATAGAACTTGCAAAGATACAAAAAAATCATGTAAGAGAATCGACTAAATGAGCCTATATTTTAAATTTTTTATCCTATTTTTGTGATTACTATTTTTACTCACATTACTCATTGTTACTTACCATGAAGAACTCTTTGTTTTTTGGGATCATTCTGATCTTTTTCTCGATTAATTCCTTTACGGGAACTGTTTTTAACCCACTTTTTTCACAAATTACCGATTCCTTTACAGATGGGGATTTTACTCACAATCCGACATGGGTAGGGGATACCCAGAACTTTAAAGTCAACTCTGCTTTCCAGTTGCAGTTGGATGCCCCGGCAGCTGGTAAGTCCTATTTGATGGTTCCAACCACCTTTTCTGGTGATCAGATGGAGTGGCAGATGAGCATCAAGTGTACTTTTTCTCCATCGGGGAACAATTTTACACGATTTTATCTGATTTCAGCGCAGCAAAACCTAAATGATCCCAATAATCAGGCGATTTTTCTACAATTGGGTGAAAATTTATCTCAGGATGCGCTGGAGCTTTTTTATCAGGAGGGAACGACGCTTACCACTATCTGTCGTGGAAAAGCAGCAACTATAGCTAAACCGTTTGATATCCGCGTTAAAGTGCGCTACACGGATCCCGGTTTGTGGGAACTTTTTCTGGACTCCCTGAAAACGGGTCAGTTTTACCAGGATGCTTCTGCAATGTTTATGCAATTGCCTCAGCAGCAGGGTTTTGGAATATCTACAACCTATACCGGCTCCAATATCCGCAATTTCTATTTTGACGATTTCTACTTCGGTCCCCACTATATCGACACGGTTCCTCCGGAAGTGACGCAATTGATACCACATTCTCATGGGCGTAGTATCGAGGTTTGCTTTTCGGAACCGATTAATCCTTTGAGTGCACTTCAGCCTTCCGCTTATTTAATTGATGATTCTTTTTTTCCTGATACTATAAATATTTGGGGGGCAGATCGCGATCGGGTCCTCTTGAACTTTATCGCCCCACTCGCTATCGGTGAACACTCCATTGCCATTTCGGGGATCAGAGATGATGCGGATAATCTTTCCTCCCCCTTTTTTTCTTATTTCCAAATCAAGAGAGTGCAAAGAAATGAACTGCTCATCACGGAGATTATGGCAGATCCGACACCTCAAGTGGAACTACCTGCTGTTGAGTACGTTGAGTTGTATAATCCTTCTCAATGGGATACTGTGCAACTGAATAACTGGAGTTTACGACTGGGCAGTTCTATCAAAAAAATAACCTCTATGATATTGCCTCCACAAACTTATGGCTTGATCGTTCCTCAATCGGAAATTCCGCTCTTTGAACCCTTTTGCGATGTTTTGTACGGTGTTTCCTCTTTGGGTATTACCAATGGCGGACAAGAGATCACGCTTTTAAATGAGGAAAATGAAGTGATCCATGTTGTTGATTTTAAGGTGGATTGGCACAGTAACCTCTTAAAGCGCGATGGAGGCTGGTCCTTGGAGATGATCGATTTGGAAAATCCTTGCAGTGGGGAATCCAACTGGGACTCTTCAGAAGACCCATCAGGAGGAACTCCCGGGAGAGCCAATTCGATTGCAGCAACCAATCCTGATAGTGAACTCCCTTATTTAGAGAAAGTTACCTATCTGGACTCCACGCAAATTTTATTACACTTTAATGAAACAATCCTGATGCAACCCGATCTCATCCCGATTCGGATTGTTCCGGAAATCCCAATTGTGAGCGTTACACTTGTACAACCGCAACAAAAACAGGTTCGGGTGCAATTGGGTTCATCTTTGTCTAAAAAGCAAGTTTACAGGGTGATTATCAGCGACACTATCTACGATTGTGTCGGGAATCAGGTTGTCATTGAGAGCGAGGGTAGGGTAGGAGTGCCCGAAAAAGTGGACTATTTTGATCTGATAATCAATGAAATACTAACCGACTCCTACCAAAGTACGCTTGCCGATTTCGTTGAAATAGTGAATCGCTCGGACAAAATTATAGATTTGGGCAAAATCTATATCGGAGATGGCACACTTGAGAAACCGGAGCGTCTCGTTCCGATGGTCAGATCAGGCTATCTCCTTTTCCCTCAGGAATATATCGCAATTTGCAAAAATCGAAAATTGACCATAGAACAATATAATCCGATCTATCCGGAACGGTTGGTACAGAATGACTCGCTGCCCAACTTTCCCAACAGTGAAAGTGTGATCTATATCACCGACTGGGCATATCAAGTTGTTGATTGGTTGCATTATACAGCTGATTTCCACTCTCCTTTTCTCAGCAGTACCGATGGTGTTTCATTGGAAAAGATTGCTATTGATCTGCCAACTCAAAACCGAAATCATTGGAAATCTGCCGCTCAGACAGCCGGTTTTGCCACTCCGGGATATCTCAACTCTCAAACGGCTCAAATTCTCCCTGAAAAGTCAAAATTAGGGATTGATCCTCCCGTTTTTTCTCCCAATAGTGATGGTTATCAGGATTTTGTGTCGATCAGTTACCAAAGTACAGCTTCAGAAGGACGAATTTCAATCTATATTTACGACAAAGAGGGAATGTTAATCAAATTGCTGGTCAATAACGAGATAATCACTCCCAACACCATTTACACCTGGGACGGCTCCACTATAGACGGCACCATTGCCCCCACCGGAATCTATCTTATCCGCGCCGAATACTGGGATTTGGAAGGCAAACGGGAATGGGAAAAAGGAGTGGTAACGCTCTACAGAAATTAATATAGCCGAAGTTCAAGGTTGTGGGTCTACAGTAAAAAATTACGAATCTCAAAAAAGTCGAAAGGCGAAAGTCGAAAGTCGAAAGGCGAAAGTTTTTTAATAAATTGAAAATTGAAAATGGTTAAGTATTTAGTGTATCTCATTGATATTCATATTAATAGCCCCGACATTTATGTCGGGGTTGGGAATGCGCTCTGCCATATCGGGCTTTAGCCCAAATTTACAATTATATGAAGTGTAAAGTGAGAAATTTGAAATAAGGTAATGTGTATCATAACACGCTAATAATCAAATGCTTAATTCCATAATTCAAAATTAACACTCTAAAATTAAAATAACCCCCAAAAGGGTAACATTATAATAAATTTGGGCTAAAGCCCTAGGTTATTGGGGGATTCATTCAATCCACACCCTAAAGGACGTGGCAATTGATGTAATTGAATATCAAGTAATTAAATGATATTATCGCTAAATTTCATAATTCTAAATTCTAAATTCTAAATTTAAAAATCGTAATTCGTAATTGATCCCGCATCTCCAAAAAGGCAAACATTCCAGAGTGGGGGAATGAAACATCAAAAAAGGGAGGCCCTTGCTGCCCCCCAATTATTTAAAATACCAAATAAGAAATAAGAAATGAGAAATTGGAAATGACTGAATTTCAACAAGATATATTCTGAAATCATAAAATCCTAGTCAAATTCCGAAATCCGAAATCTGTATCATTCTTTCAATAAAGCATTTATAGTTTTCTCTGATTCATTCCAGAGTTCTTGTAAAGTTTTATAACTGGAACTTAAGAGTGTTTTAACTTCCTGAATGGGAACCCACTTTACCTCCGTAATCTGCTCCTCGATTTGAGGTTTGAGCGAATTGGATTTGGGGGCTCTCATCAGGTACCAGCGTGTTTCCTTTAGGATTTCGCTGTTGTATTCAGTGTAGGTATGATAGGTCGTTGGTAGCGCGGAATGCAATGTGAGACCGGTTACACCGGTCTCCTCGATTACTTCCCGCATGGCTCCTTTTTTTTCATCTTCACGATAATAGAGCTTTCCTTTTGGAAAATCCCAACGACCTTTTCTAAAGATCATCAAAACTTCTTTTTCATCATTTAAAACAATCCCACCGGCTGCCTTAATGATCTCTAACTCAACTCCTTCTTCAAATTCTTCTTTCATTGTGTTCCAATATTAATATCCGAAAATATCTTCCAACTTAACTTTCTTTACAGGTCCAAATTGCTTTTCAATCGCATTAAAATCAAGATCTTTTTCATCTGCAACAATCATATAACGTTTGGGTTTGTTTTTGATATATTGCTCATTGAATTTAACAATATCTTGCAATGTGAAATTCTTTAATTGCTCATAGATTGCTTTTCTATAATCCTCTTTGATACCCATTTTCCTGGCGGTGCGGAACATACTGAAAATAGCATTTTTAGTAATACGGTTGGTTTCAATCGATGACATCGCTCCCTCTTTGGCCAAATCAAAAGCAGGCTGAGATTGAGGCATATCGTTGAAAAGTTCATCAAACGCTGTGAAAGCATCGATCACTTTATCATTTTGTGTAGCAATATAGCTGAAATTATAATTGTCTTTATTGAGTTCATTGGCAGGAACATATCTCGACTGCGCAGTATAAGCTAAAGATCTTTTCTCTCTCATCTCCTGGAATACAATAGCGTTCATACTACCTCCAAAATATTGATTATACATGGTGATAATCGGCAGTTCTTTCACATTAAAAGGAGTTCCGTATGAGTAGGTGTATAAACGAGACTGTTTTGCGTCATACTGAACAAAAAGAACATCATTTTCTTTAATGTTAAGAAGTTTGAATTCTTTTGCTTTTTCCGGTTTTTTGTATCTCTTTGGGAATAGATAAGTCACTTCAATCTTCTTCTTAAGTTGATCCATTTTTTCAGGTCCATAATAGTAGATTTCCGGCATGTAATTGAATGTTTCCTTGATTGTCTCGATTAACTGTGCAGAGGTAAGAGCTTTTAATTGATCAAATGATAATTGATATTTAACCAATTCCGGATCATAAATACCGTAGCTCAACATCGCGTAAGTGATTGCACCTTGGTTTGATTTAGCGTCATTTCTACTTTGTATTTGATCAGCAATCATATTTTGTAGTGCCTCTTCATCAGCTTTCATATCCTGAAGTAAATGAATGGAAAGTTCCAATGCTTTTTCAAAGTTTTCACTTAATCCGGAGATATTCAAATAGGTGTATTTATCATCGCTGCTAAAGTAGAAGTTACAAGCTAAATTGTAAAACTCTTCTTTGATTTGTTCAGCACTATATTTTGATGTTCCCAGGTAATCTACATATTTGGAGGCAATAGGTAACAATAGGTTATTCAATTCACCCACTTCAAATTGGAAACTAATATTAAAAGTTTGATTTTCCATATTTTGAATATAGTAAAGGGGAGCTTTTTTAACATCAGAAGTGAGAATAGCTTTGTTGAAATCAACAAATTGAGGCTCTATGGAAGGTACTTTATTGGCTCGAAGTGCCTGGAAAAAGTCTGACTCAGCATCTCTATTAAGCTCAATCGGAGTAATAGGTGGTTTCGCTACTTTCTCAATATCATCGGGAGTGCCTTGCTTTTTATAAACCAGGAAGTAATTGTTTTTAAAATACTTATTTGCAAAATCTACAATATCTTTTTTAGTAATGGTGGAGTATCTATTGATTGATTGGGAGGCTTCGCTCCAGGGAATGTCGTTAACAAATGCATTCGACATCATTCTCACTCTGGAACCATTGCTTTCCAACTGTTTCATCTCGCTCAAACGCATGTTGTTAATTGCGGAGATGAGGAGTTTTTCATCAAATTGACCCTTTTTCAAGAGCTCCACTTGTGCTAAAATAATGTCGCGAACCTCTTCTAAAGTTTGTCCTTCTTTGGGTTTTCCGTAGAAATAGAGAGATGAGTTATCGTCTAGTACGTAAGGATAAGCAGCAACCATATTAGCCAATTGTTTGTGGTTTACATTCAAGTCCAATAAACCGGCTTTCCCGTTATACAATACTTTAGCAAGCATATTGAGAGTGTAGATCTCTTGAGAGTTGGCAGGTTGGTCAATACGGAATGCCATATACAAAAATTCAGCCTCCAATCCAACTACTGAAGCTTCAGTTGGAGTAGTAGTTGGTACTTCAGGAACTACTTTAAGCTCAGGTACATCCTTTCTTTTGAGATGTCCAAAGTATTTGTCAACTATCCGAATCGCTTCATCATATTCAAAATCTCCGGATAGGATAACAGCCATATTGTTAGGAACATAATATTGATCAAAGAAGTTTCTGATATTCTTCATTGAAGGGTTTTTTAAGTGTTCCTGAGAACCTAATGTAGTTTGTTGTCCGTAAGGATGGTTAGGGTAGAGTAGTTCCATTAAACGTTCATTTGTTTTTCTGCCATCGTTAGTGAGTGACATATTTTTCTCTTCATACACTGTTTCCAGTTCGGTATGGAACAAACGAAGAACGGGAGATGTAAATCTATCTCCCTGAATCATAGCCCAATTTTCCAATTGATTGGATGGGATGTTTTCCATATAAACGGTGTAGTCATTTGCTGTTCCTGCATTAGTTCCCTGAGAACCAATAAATTTCATTACTTTATCGTACTCATTTGGGATAGCAAGCTTGCTGGCTTCATAGGAAACACTATCTATTTGGTGATAGATTGCCGCTCTTTGATCAGGATCGGTGGTTACACGATATACTTCAAAAAGGTCTTCAATCTGTTGAATGAGCACTTTTTCTTTTTCCCAATCCTGAGTTCCCAAGCGTGGTGTTCCTTTAAACATCATGTGTTCGAAATAGTGTGCCAATCCGGTAGTTTCAGCAGGGTCATTCTTACTTCCCACTTTAACAGAAACATAACATTGGATACGAGGCGCATCTTTATAAGGTGATAAATAGACTTTCAGTCCATTAGGCAGAGTGTAGATTCTTACATTGAATGGATCATTGGGTACAGTTTCATATTTATAAATCGGTCTCTGTGCCTGAGCTATTCCAAGCGTTAAAAGAGCAATTAAAAACAGGAAACTTTTTTTTAAATGTTTCATTTTTATAAGTTTTTAGTTAATATTTAATTAATTTATATGTTATTCACAATCTTCATCAAATTGATTTAAAATTTCTTCCAGATTCTTAAGATGTTTACTATAAAATTGTTTGACCCAAAGTGCTACGAAAAGGATGGCGAGCAATGTGAAAAGCACGACGCAACCGAGAGCTATAAAATAAACGTAGTTCTCAGGGGTAAAGCTGCCGGGGAGATCCATCAGACATTGGAAGATAAGTTCTGATTTTCCCTTAGACAAGATAATAAAAAGTAGAATAAAAGTGTAGGGGATAAGGACATAGTTTACTGTTTTATAAATCCGAATCATATTTTTTAATTCATAGTATATTTTGGATACAGAGCGGTAACTATTATATTGAATTCCGGCACTTTTCTTGTAGTAGGAGTAAAAATTGATATAGCTTGGGAGCGTACTTACTACCATTAAAAAGAGCACAACATAATAGATTAACTCAGAGATTCCCGATATTTGGTACACTTTTAAAAAGGGAACAATAATTAAAAATAGAATCGCCACCACGATAACATGGAGTTCAGTCATCACATTTCTCCGAATCTTTTCAATAGGATTTTTAGCTTTTTTCAAGCAAGACAAATCTTCCGGTATAGGAATTGTCGGATCTTGTTGATTCCACTCTTTCTGAATCTCTTCTAAATTAAATTTTCCTTTACTCATAGCCTTTCTGAATGACAATCTTTTGTAATTTACTAATCGTACGATTTAATTTTACTCTGGCATTTCCTTCGGAAATTCCCAGGTTTGCTGCAATCTCTCTGTGTGGTAATCCTTCCAGATAAAGAAAAACCAACGCTTTCTCCACCTTGTTGAGCTCTTGTACTGCCTTGTAAAAGTAATTCAGTTGATTTTCCTTTTCCAAAGCATCAGAACCATCACTTTTTACCTCGTATGCTTCCTCATTTAATTGAGTTTCTACTTGCGCTTTTCGATTCCCTTTTTTAAATTGTGTCAATACGGTGTTTAACGCAACACGATACATCCACGTTGAGAATTTGCTCTTCCCTTCAAAACTCTGATATGAACTCCATAACTGATACACAATCTCCTGACGAAGCTCTTCCTGCTCCTCTTCGTTATCTTCATACATCCTGGAAATTTTATACAAAATTCCTTTGTGTTGTTCCAGCAATGTTAAAAACTCTTTCTCTTTATTCATCGAAGCAACGTACAGGCGTGAAACATGGAGCTCAAATGAGTTATATCAGGGTAGTTATCAATGTGAATAGAGAGATTAATATTGCAATAATTGAAATCATACTTTTTCTTTTTCATTAAATAAGTAAAATTTAAAGCAAAATGTTACAATATAATTACAATATAAATCTAAATGACTACTTTTTAATCAGTTCACGAGCTCTTTCCAAATCTTTTTCGTCAACTAAAATTTGAACATCTCCCGGTTCACCGGTATTGGATGGGAAAATAGTTGCACTACTCTCACCGGTAATAAAAGATTCTATTCCGGCATTATCCAGAACTCCTTTTAAAATATTGGCTTCAATGGCATCTTTGCAGTGAATTAAAACAACAGGTTCCATGGTTCTTAGTATTTATAATCCATAAACAGTATATAGTATTTTACTATCACGGTTTACATCTGCAAATATAACGAAATTTTAAGAAAAAAAGTCAAATTAATGGGATTTTTTTTATTTTTTTCTTTATTTTGAAATAGAAAAAAAAGGGGGGCAGGATTTGAGGTGTCTCTTTTGATATTCCATCACCCCACTCTGGAAAGGGCAGGGACAAGCCCTGCCCATACAACCATATTCATTGTTATTTTTGATTATTCCCCTCCTTTGGAGGGGCTAGGGGAGGTCTAATTCGTAATTCGTAATTGAATTTCGCCTTTCGACTTTCGACTTTCGCCTTTTTATTGTTTATTTGCGATAATGTTTTCCCAATTGTTAATCAAGTCCACAATGCGGTTAGAGTACCCACTTTCATTGTCGTACCAGGCTAAAATTTGAATAAACCGATTGCCGAGCACACGGGTTGAAAGGGCGTCAAAAATGGCTGAGTGCCTATTTCCTTTAATATCGCTACTTACAATGGGGTCTTCAGTATACTCCAAATAAGGTTTTAAACTTCCCTCAGAAGCCTCTTTAAATGCCTGATTAATCGATTCTACAGTGCAATCCGATTGCAGAATGGCTGTTAACTCAACAAAGGAGCAATCAGAAACCGGAACACGGGTTGCAAAACCATCAAAACGTCCGTTTAAATCGGGAATAATCTGCTGAATTGCCCTGATGGCACTGGTTGTTGTCGGGATAATATTGTCCACAATCCCACGCGCCCTGCGAAAATCAGGGTGATAGCCATCCTGAATGTTTTGATTGTTGGTCATGGGGTGAACTGTGTTCATAAATGCTTTTTCGACACCAAATTTTTGCAACAAAGTTGTTAAAACAACTCCAACACAGTTCGTTGTACAAGAAGCATTGGATATCAGATGATCGCTCTCCTCCAATATATGCTCGTTACATCCTAATACTATCATTTTATTGATAGAAGAATCTAAGGGGGGAGCACTTAATGTCACCCTCCTAACATTGCCTCTATAGTGGCGCTCCAACAATTCACGTGTGCGGTACTTTCCACTGGATTCAACCACCCACTCAACTCCACTGGTCTCCCAAGGGATTACAAAATTGTTCATCTCATTGGTAACCAATATTTTATTTCCTTCGACATAAACATATTGATCATCATGCGTGATCTCTTTTCTGAAAATACCATGAATGGAGTCATATTTCAGCAGATGGGCAATCATTTGCGGAGTCATCTTGTCATTGATATGAACCAACTTCAGATTTCCATTGCTCAATAGTAAACGGGCTACATATTTTCCGATTCTTCCAAATCCGTTTATTCCAATTTTTGTTGCCATTTCGGTTTTTTGCTAAGTTTGATTATAGAAAGTAATAGAGGTTAAGGCATTAGTTTTTCGAGGATTGGATCAATCTCTTCAGGCTTTACTTTAGGAATAAAACGCTCCATTGGTTTGCCATCCCGATCAATTAAAAACTTGGTAAAATTCCAGGTGATACGCTCTCCGGTTTCTCCGGGTAACTCTTTTTTTAGGTATTGAAAGAGCGGATGAGCCTCTTTGCTATTCACTTTTACTTTCGAAAACATAGGGAAAGTAACACCATATTTAACAACAACACCGTCAGCGATAGATTGTTCATCGCCCGGTTCTTGTCCGCCAAACTGATTACAAGGGAATCCCAAAATAACCAACCCACGATCTTTATATTTTTCGTACAGGCTTTGTAATCCTGCATATTGTTTAGTATGTCCGCATTTACTGGCTGTATTCACAACCAAAACATATTTCCCTTTATAGCGATCAAAAGTGATCTCTTCACCATTCAGTGCTATAGCACTCATTTGATAAAATGTAGCTTCCATAGTTTAATCTATTTTATTCAGGACAATCGCAGTGTGGATCGGAAATACAGTCACAGCCGGTTTCAGCCATGGGGTAGGAGCGATCCTCAAAAATTTTATAAGCTCTTAAAGTGTTGAGTAGCAAGCAACTCATGGTTACAGAGCCTACTCCTCCCGGAACGGGGGTAATGGCAGAAGTAAGCGGTGCCACCTCATTATAATTCACATCACCGCAGATACGATATCCTTTGGTTGTTGTTTCATCTTTCACCCGGTGGATTCCCACATCAATCACTACAGCACCCTCTTTAACATACTCTTTTCCAATCATTTCAGGTTTTCCCATAGCAACCAATAAAATATCCGCTTCACGAGCGATTTCAGGTAAATTCTGCGTTTTGCTGTGTGCCAGGGTGACAGTAGCGTTGGCATCATCTTTGTTTTGAGCTAATAACAATGCTAACGGTTTTCCCACAATATTACTTCTTCCGATTACTACTGCTTTTTTTCCAACAGTGTCAATGTTGGAACGTTTAATGATCTCCATACAAGCCATGGGGGTTGCAGGAGAAAAGTTGTTTGTACCCAATACCAGATTGCCTATATTAATCGGATTAAAACAATCTATATCTTTTTCAGGATCAACACGTTGTGCTACTTCTTCAGTAGAAATATGTTTAGGTAACGGCAGTTGGATAATATAGCCATCCACTTCCGAATCTTGATTTAAGAAGTCAATAGATTCAAATAACTCCTCTTGAGTGATTGTGGAAGGGTAGTGGTATACTGAAGAGGTAATTCCCACCTCTTGTGATTTTTTCTGTATGCTTTCAACATACGTTTTTGATGCGCCATCATCACCTACAAAAATGACAGCTAAATGGGGTGCCCTTTTTCCCGCATCAATCAGTTTTTCAACTTTTTCAGCTATCTCTTTGTAGATATCTTTGGCGATCTGTTTTCCATCTAAAATTTGTGGTTTACTCATTTTGTTTTCGTTTAGTTGTTTTATCTTTTACCGTGAGAGGACAAGGCTTGCATCAGGTGTTTTGCTTTTCCGCTATTCACCATTTTCATCATTTTGCGCATATCCTCATATTGTTTGATTAATCTGTTTACTTCCTGAACATTGGTTCCACTTCCCTCAGCAATTCTCTTTTTTCTGCTGTTGTTAAGAATTTCGGGTTGTGATCGTTCCTGAGGAGTCATAGAAAGAATAATCGCTTCCACACCTTTAAAGGCATCATCATCAATGTCAACATCTCTGATCATTTTTCCCATTCCCGGAATCATGCTCATCATATCTTTCAAATTGCCCATTTTCTTGATTTGTGCAATCTGAGCAAGGAAATCGTTGAAGTCAAATTGGTTTTTAGCCAATTTCTTTTGCAACTTCATCGCTTCCTCTTCATCGAACTGTTCTTGCGCTTTTTCAACGAAAGAACGGATATCACCCATGCCCAGGATTCGTTCTGCTAAACGATCAGGGTGGAAAACATCCAGCGCATCCATTTTTTCTCCAACACCAATAAATTTAATCGGTTTATTCACAACCGCTTTAATGGAGATGGCAGCTCCACCTCGGGTATCTCCATCCATTTTGGTTAGGATTACCCCGTCAAAGTCCAATATGTCGTTAAAAGCTTTGGCTGTGTTCACGGCATCCTGACCGGTCATTGCGTCTACAACAAAAAGGGTCTCATGTGGATTGACCGCTTTTTTGATGTTGCCGATCTCATCCATCATCATCTGGTCAATAGCCAAACGTCCGGCAGTATCGATGATCACCACATTGTGTCCCCAATCTTTCGCATGTTTAATCGCCTTTTTAGCAATATCTACCGGATTTTTATTTCCTTCTTCAGTATAAACATCCACCTCAATTTGTTCTCCCAATAATTTTAATTGGTCAATAGCAGCAGGTCTATACACGTCACAAGCTACTAAAAGAGGTTTTGTATTACGTTTAGTTTTGAGTAACCGCGCCAATTTGGCAGCATGAGTCGTTTTTCCGGATCCTTGTAAACCGGACATTAAAATAATGGAAGGATTGGCTTTGATATTGATATCTTCAGCTGTTTTACCCATTAATTCAATCAGTTCGTCATAGGTGATTTTAATCAGTAACTGACTGGGTGACACGGCTTTCAATACATTTTGACCCAATGCTTTGTTCTTCACATTATCTGTGAACTCCTTCGCAATTTTATAGTTGACATCCGCATCCAGAAGTGCTTTACGTACTTCCTTCATCGTTTCAGCCACATTAATCTCGGTAATGTAACCCTGTCCTTTTAATATTTTAAACGCTCTTTCTAGCTTGTTACTTAAATTTTCAAACATAATCTAATCTCCTTATTATTCTAATTCAGTAGCAATTCTTTCTTTTATTAATTCTACAAATTGGGGAAGAGAAACAGTTCCTTGATCTCCCTTTCCATGCTCTCTAACAGAAACGGATTGTTCAGCTTCCTCTTTTTCTCCAACGATAAGCATAAATGGAATCTTTTGCACCTCTGCATCCCTAATTTTTCTGCCTGTTTTTTCATTTCTTTCATCCACAATAGCTCTGATATCCTGTTCGCTGAGTAAGTTCTTCACTTGATAAGCGTAATCGAGATATTTTTCACTGATAGGCAATACGATTACTTGTTCCGGTGTCAACCAAACCGGGAATTTACCGGCGGTATGTTCCAGTAATACAGCTACAAAACGTTCCATAGAACCGAAAGGTGCTCTGTGGATCATAATGGGTCTTTTCTTTTGCTGATCGGCATCAACATACTCTAAATCAAAGCGTTCAGGCAAGTTATAATCCACTTGAACAGTTCCTAACTGCCATTTTCTTCCTAAGGCATCTTTCACCATAAAGTCTAACTTAGGACCATAGAAAGCAGCTTCTCCGGTTTCTGTAACTGTCTTTAATCCGCGCTCAGCAGCCGCTTCAACAATGGCTCTCTCAGCTTTATCCCAATTCTCATCACTTCCAATATATTTCTCTGTATTATTAGGATCTCTCAAAGAGATTTGTGCAGTATAATCTTCGAATTTCAACACTTTGAAAATATAGAGAATGATATCGATTACCTTGATGAACTCCTCTTTTAATTGATCAGGAGTACAGAAGATATGTGCATCATCTTGTGTAAATCCTCTCACTCTGGTTAATCCGTGCAACTCACCACTTTGTTCATATCTATATACGGTACCAAATTCAGCGTAGCGGATCGGCAATTCACGATAGGAGTGTGGTTTATTGGCGTAGATTTCACAATGGTGAGGACAATTCATCGGTTTTAGTAAGAAACTTTCACCTTCTTGAGGAGTAGTGATAGGGTGGAAGGAGTCCGCTCCATATTTTTGGAAGTGTCCGGAAGTTTTGTAGAGGTTAATATCTCCAATATGAGGGGTAATAACTTGCTCATATCCATACTTTTTCTGGATTTTTTTCAAAAACTGTTCCAGTAATTCTCTCAATTGAGCTCCTTTAGGTAACCAAAGAGGTAAACCCAATCCCACATTTTGAGAAAAAGTAAAAAGTTCCATCTCTTTACCCAATCTTCTATGGTCTCTCTTCTTGGCTTCTTCCAACATGGTTAAGTAATCTTCCAAATCTTTCTTTTTTGGGAAAGAGATACCATAAATACGAGTCAATTGTTTTCTTTTTTCATCACCTCTCCAGTAAGCGCCGGCAGTATTTAACAATTTAACCGCTTTAATCGGAGCAGTATTGAAAAGGTGTGGTCCACGACAAAGGTCGACAAAGTGATCTGTTTGGTAAAAAGTGATGGTTCCATCATCTAAATCATTGATTAGCTCTAATTTATACTCATCACCTTTTTGCTCGAAATACTTTAAGGCTTCTGCCTTGGAAACCTCTTTACGAACAAATTCAGGTTTCTCTTTGATAATTTCCATCATTTTAGCTTCAATTTTTGGAAAATCATCAGAAGAAATTGAGTAATCCATAAAATCTATATCGTAGTAAAAACCGTTTTCAATATCGGGACCAATTCCAAATTTTACACCGGGATAAAGCGCCTCAATGGCCGCAGCCATAATGTGCGAAGAGGAGTGCCAATAGGTTGCTTTTCCCTCTTTATCTTCCCATGTATAAAGTTGAAAATCAGCATCTTCGTTAATCGGAGTATTGAGAGAAACAACATCTTTTCCCACGCGTGCAGCCAATACATTGCGCGCCAATCCTTCACTTATTGAAAGTGCAATTTCATACGGAGTAATCCCTTTTTGAAACTGTTTCACAGAGCCGTCAGGTAAAGTTACATTTATCATATCTGTTTATAAATTTAAATTATCATTACAAAATTTTAGAACCTGCAAAATTACAAAAAAAAAGGATTAGGATCGGTAGGATGTGAGGATTCGTAAAATTTAGAGTTTAGAATTTAGAATTTAGAATTCAAATTCCGCCTTCCGACTTTCGATTTCCGCCTTTATTTATATTTTTTGTTTTTATTTTGAAAAAGAAAAAAAGGGGGGCAGAACGGATCTCCCTTTTTTGATATCCCGTTTCCCCACTCTGGAATGTTTGACCTTTTTTGAACATGTGTGATCAATATGGTCGTAGAGACAGGGCATGCCCTGTCTCCATAATGTAATTATGCGATACCATTTATATTGATAATAAATATTTGATAATCACGAAATTATAAGTCATAAAATTAGATTAACCGCAATTGTAGGGGCAGGGCTTGTCCCTGCC
>DIRT01000029.1:123989-199350 GCA_002427605.1 Bacteroidales bacterium UBA5429
GTAGGGGCAGGGCTTGTCCCTGCCCTTTTCCAGAGTGGGGAAATAAAACAACCTAAGAGAAGTACCTATCCTGCCCCCCAATATTTTTAAATACCAAATAAGAAATGTGAAATATGAAATAAAATCGAAAGTCGAAAGGCTAAAAAGTAATTCTAAAATCTAATTTCATTCCGAAATCCGAAATCCGAAATCCGAAATTTTGAATTAACTCTCTTACCTTAAAATATAACAAGGTACACTATGAGTTTGTAGCAAAGAAAGCTTTGATAGCAGCTTGGTCCTTTTCTATTTGTGCAATTAACTCTTCGATGGAGTTAAACCTTTGATCCCCCCTTATTTTTTTAAAAACAAAAAATTGAATCTGAATACCATATATATTACGGTTGAAATTAAAGATGTGGATCTCAATAGATTTTTGTGATAAGTTGAGGGTAGGCCTGGTGCCAACGTATAACATACCTTGATGTTTTTCATTGTCAAGTATCAATTCAGTTGCATAAACACCGGGTTCAATAGTTGTATCTGATTGATCCAGTTGTATATTAGCGGTAGGAAAGCCAAATTCCTTTCCTCTTTTCTCACCATGAATTACAATTCCTGTAAAAAATTTCATTATTTTTTTGTATTTTTGCAACGACAAAAGTATGATTTTTTTTTATTACTTTGAATATGAAGTAGTTTAAAATTTAGGGTTGAATTTTGCTAAATTCTCTATATACAAATTTTTCAATTAATCAAGTCAAAAAGAAGTTTTTTTATAACTTTATTTTGTTGATATTTGTCGGAAGAAAAGGAAGAGAATAGAATTTTCATAATTAATTTATATTGAGCTTGTTATTGTAAGATGATGGAATTGGCTATGGCAAATAAAGGAACAAAAGATTGTAAAGTTGTGTGGGACAACTGTTTAGCAGTAATTAGAGACAATGTTGATGAACTCTCTTTTAAAACTTGGTTTGAACCGATAGTTCCTATAGGGCTCAATAAGAGCACTTTAATTATTCAAGTACCTTCACAGTTTTTTTATGAGTGGTTGGAAGAGCACTATGTTAACATTTTGCGTAAAGTAATTCATAAAGAATTGGGTAGTGGAGGAAAGTTACAATATAAAGTTGTGATTGAAAAACAAAATGATGCAGAATTGTCAAAAAGTGTTCAATTACCATCTACATATAGACCGGCGGTGAGCAATCCACCTACAAAGATTCCTATTGACGTTTATAACTCTCCTAATCGAGAAATTCCCAATCCGTTTATAGCTCCCGGATTAAAAAAACACAAAATACCTTCTAATTTAATTCCTTCGCTTAATTTTGAAAATTATATAGAAGGGGATTGTAATCGTTTAGCCAGGACTGCCGGATGGGCAGTGGCAAAATCTCCCGGTAAAACAGCATTTAATCCATTGTTTATTTATTCAGATGTTGGATTGGGTAAAACTCACTTAGCACATGCTATCGGATTACAAACTAAAGTGAACTTTCCTGATAAAACGGTAGTTTATGTCAATTCTAACCTTTTTTATAATCAATTTATTGAGGCTGTAAAAAATGATAATAAAAACGACTTTATCCTGTTTTATCAATCTGTAGATGTTCTTATTATAGATGATATCCAATACTTAGCAGGTGGAAAAGTGGCGACACAAGAGGCGTTTTTTCATATTTTTAATCATCTTCATCAAAAAGATAAACAGTTGATTATTACAGCTGATAAATCTCCTGTTGAGATTGCAGGCTTTGAGGCTCGTTTACTTTCACGTTTCAAATGGGGATTGACTGCTGATTTAACAGTTCCTGATTTAGAAACTAGAATTGCAATTTTACGTAAAAAACTTGAAAATAACGGCGTTGAGTTTCCTGATGATGTTGTTGATTATATTGCTTTAAGAATCACTTCCAATACTCGGGAAATGGAAGGAGCGATGATCGCTATTTTGGCACAAGCATCACTGAATAATAAGAAAATTACAATCGATTTAGCAAAAGAGATGATCGATAAGTACGTAAAAAGTACTGCCAAAGAGATCTCTATTGAGTTTATTCAAAAAGTAGTTTCCGATTATTTTAAAATCCCTATCGAGAGAATCAAAATGAATAAAAGAGAACGTGCTATCGTTCAACCTCGCCAAATTTGTATGTTTTTTGCGAAGAAATACACCAAACTTCCTTTGGCTGCAATTGGTGCACATTGTGGAAATAGAGATCATGCCACTGTTTTACATGCCTGCAGAACCATTTCTAATCTGTATGAAACAGATAAAAAAATGAGAGAAGCTATCGATGAAATTGATAAGAAAATAAAACTTTAAAATTGAGTTTTTTCATTTTATCTTAAATAGCTGACTAGCAGTAATTTGTATTATTTAATTAATTAATTTTAAAATATTTTAAACTTCGTTAAGTTTCTCATTTCTTTTTTTAGTATATTTGCGTGCCAAAAAGTGTGCAATGGAAAAAAGATGGATTTTGAAAGATACGCCTGAGATACAGGAGGTTCAGAGGTTAAGCAAAGAGCTTGATATTGAGCAACCTCTTGCGGCTCTTCTATTGCAAAGAGGCTTTAATGAACTTGATAAAATAGATGATTTTTTCAATCCGGATATAGAAAAATTGCATGATCCATTCCTTATGTTGGATATGGATAAAGCTGTTAAACGACTTTCCAAAGCAATTATGGATAACGAAAAAATTATGGTTTATGGCGATTATGACGTTGATGGAACCTCCGCAGTTGCTTTGATGTACTCTTTTCTGAGAGAAATAATAGGATCTGATTATAGAAAATTTGTTGAATATTATATTCCTGACCGTTATAGTGAAGGATATGGAATCTCGGAAAAAGGAATTCAATATTGTATAGATAATAACTTTACCCTTTTAATCTCTTTAGATTGTGGCATTAAAGCCAATGAAATTATTGACCATGCACAAGCCAATGGAGTAGATGTCATTGTTTGTGATCACCACCTTCAAGGGGATGAATTGCCCAATGCTGTTGCTATACTAGACCCCAAAAGAGATGCATGTACCTATCCGTACAAAGAATTAACAGGTTGTGGAGTTGGGTTTAAACTGGTTCAAGGTTATTGTAACCATTATAATTTACCTGATGAGCTTTGGCTTGATTTATTAGATCTTGTTGCCATCAGTATTGCTTCAGATATTGTTTCTATTACCGGTGAAAATAGAATTTTGGCTTATTATGGCCTGATTAGCATTAATTGCTTTCCTCGAATGGGAGTTAAGTCAATTATTGAACAAGCTAATATCAGAGTTCAATATCCTCCAAAAGAAAACACTATTTTTAGCAGACAGATTACTATTTCTGATTTAGTTTTCTTTATTGGACCTAAAATCAATGCTGCCGGAAGAATGAAATCAGGTAAAGAATCAGTTCGTTTGCTGGTTTGTGAAGATGAGGATAAGTCGAAAGAGATTGGAGAAAATATCGAAGAACAAAATAAAGAACGAAAGGAGTTGGATAAGAAAGCAACTGAGGAAGCAGTCAACCAATTTGTTTCTTTGGAAAGTAATAAGGAGAAAAAATGTATCGTGGTTTATAATCCCGATTGGGTCAAGGGAATCATTGGGATTGTTGCATCCCGCTTGGTTGAAGAGTTTTATCGTCCTGTGGTAGTTTTTACCGATTCAACTGATGGATTGCTCACCGGTTCAGCCCGGTCGATTAAGGAGTTCAATATCTACGATGGTATTGATCACTGCTCGCACTTGTTGGAACACTTTGGCGGACATAAATATGCTGCCGGTCTTTCGCTCAAAAAAGAGAATTTAGAAGCATTTAAGATTCAGTTTGAACAATTTGTGATTGATCATATACAGGAAGAACCTTTGGTTCCGGAGATTGAAATTGATCTAAAACTAGATCTGTCTGAAATAAATCAATCTTTTGTAAATAACCTGAAAAGATTTGCACCATTTGGTCCGGGTAATATGTCTCCGTTGTTTCTTTCATCTCATGTTTCTGAGGCTGGAAATCCTAAAATTGTGGGAGAAAGACACCTTAAAATGACCGTTTTTCAAAGAGAAACAAAACATGAACCTCTGGATGTGATTGCTTTTAATCAAAAAGAACACTTTGAACCCATATTAAAAAATAACGATTTTGATATTTTATATCATGTAGAAGAGAATACATGGAATAATGTAACCAATATCCAATTGAATGTAAAGGATATTAGAATCAATGAATAGGAATGAAGATAGCAGTCAATACACGACTACTCATTAAGGGAAAATTAGAAGGAATTGGTTGGTTTACCTACGAAACACTGAAAAGAATAACTCAAAATCACCCTGAACATCAGTTTTATTTTATTTTTGACAGGCCGCATCATCAAGATTTTATATTTGGCGATCATGTTACACCTCTTATAGCTTTTCCACCTGCTAAACATCCTTATTTATGGTATCTTTTTTTTGAATGGGGAGTTCCTTATCAGCTAAAAAAAATTAAACCTGATCTCTTTTTTTCTCCTGATGGATGGGTGCCTTTAACCAAAAAGGTAAAAATGGTCAATGTGATTCATGATCTCAACTTTGAACATCATCCTGAATTTATTGCTCCTACACCTCTTAAATATTATCAAAACTATTTCCATCAATTTGCACAATATCCTGAACGTATCGTCACGGTTTCGGAGTTTTCAAAAAATGATATTTCAAATTTATATGGTGTTGATAAAGAGAAGATTGACGTAGTTTATAACGGGTCGAATACCCTTTATCGTCCTTTAACTGATGATGAAAAGCACCAGACGAGAGAAAAGTATTCATCAGGAAATCCATATTTTTTATTTGTTGGATTGGTGCATAAACGGAAAAATCTACAACGTATTTTAGAAGCTTTTGATCGATTCAAGGAACAAGATCAGGAACAATATAAAATGGTTGTAGTTGGTGAATTAAAATACATGGATGCTGAAACCGAATCGAGTTATGAAAGGATGAAATATAAAGATGATGTATATTTTTTGGGAAGAAAGCCGATTGATGAGCTCATCATGATTACCGGAAGTGCTTCTGCCATGGTATATACATCACTATTTGAAGGGTTTGGAATTCCAATAGTAGAAGCGTTTCAGGCTGAGACTCCACTGATTACATCGAATATCACTTCTATGCCTGAAATTGCAGGCGATGCAGCTCTGATTGTAAATCCATACGAGGTAGAAGAGATTGCAGATGCAATGCTCAAAATGAGTAAAGAGCCTGAATTAGTAAAACAATTAATTGAAAAAGGGAAAGAGAGAGCTACGCTATTTTCCTGGGATTTGACAGCTGAAAGAGTATGGCAATCTATTGAAAAAGTACTCTATTCCTAGTAAAGAAAATTATTGTAAGGATAGATCTGAATATGGAGTTTCTTGATCTCCTCATACATTTTTTCCCTTAACTGCTCAATATTTTCCTTAGTTTTAGCAGAAATGAAGATTGTATTGTCCAATTTTCCCATCCAGGTTTGTTTCAAGTCGTCAATAGAGATATTGATTTTCTCCTTAGGGGTCAGGTCATCTTCATCTTTTTCAACCCAATGGTACTGATCGATTTTATTGAACACTGTGATAGTTGGCTTGTCAGCGGCATCAATTTCAGCTAAAGTCTGATTTACAACCTCAATTTGTTCTTCAAACTCAGGGTGACTGATATCAACAACATGCAATAGAAGATCTGTTTCTCTAATTTCATCCAGGGTCGATTTAAAGGACTCAACCAATCCATGTGGCAGTTTGCGAATAAACCCAACCGTATCTGAAAGAAGGAAAGGGAGATTCTCAATAACCACTTTTCTGACGGTAGTATCTAAAGTTGCAAATAGCTTATTCTCAGCGAATATATCGGATTTGCTCAACAAGTTCATTAAGGTAGATTTTCCCACATTAGTGTATCCGACGAGAGCAACCCGAATGTATTGATCTCTATTACTTCGTTGAGTTCTTTTCTGAACATCGATCTCTTTTAGCTTGCTTTTCAAAAGAGAGATTCTATCTCGTACAATACGCCTATCGGTTTCAATCTCTTTTTCTCCCGGACCACGCATTCCAATACCTCCACGTTGTTTTTCCAAGTGGGTCCACATTCCCGTTAAACGGGGTAACAGATATTGATATTGGGCTAATTCCACCTGAACTTTCGCATGGGCGGTTTGAGCTCTTTTAGAAAAAATGTCTAAAATCAAACGGGTTCGGTCTATTACCATAATCCCCAGGAAAGATTCAATGTTTCGGGTTTGAGAAGGAGTTAATTCGTCGTCAAAAACAGCAATGTCGATCTTGTTTTCCTCAATATACTCCTTTACCTCTCTTAATTTTCCGGAACCTAAGTAGGTACGTGGGTCAGGATGGGGGAGATTTTGAATGATTTTTCTAACAGCAACCCCTCCGGCAGTATCAACAAGAAAAGCTAACTCCGTCAAATACTCATTCATTTTTTCAAATGGAGTATCGGGAGTAGCAACACCAATCAATACAGCTCTTTCATGTCTAATATCAGTAGTTAAGTCAATCATTTGCTTATTATTTGAACTTGCAAAAATACAGATAAAAATTGATTCGTTTTTTTATATTATATTTGCAGGTTGATAGTTGCAGTAATAATTAAACTATATCAAGTGAGAATCAGATATTTATATCTCTTCTTTTTTTCTCTTTTGTTCAGTTCCCACCTTTTTTTGGGAGCTCAAAACGAGCAACCTTTTGTGGAACGTCATTGGGAAGGGGTTTTATATCCCACTAAGAATGATTCTCTGCGTATCGGTTTAACTCTTTTTTATTGCAATGACACTCTGGTCAAAGCAGAATTAGATTCTCCGGATCAATATATCTATGGAATTGAAGCATCTTCAGCGAAGATTCAAAATGATACCTTAAAAGTAGTCATTAAAAAACTAAGAGCTCACTTTATTGGGACACTTGATGACAAAGGAGGCTATCAAGGAGTTTTTGTGCAAAACTTTAGAAGAATGGCTCTGAATTTGCGCCCCCTTAATTTTAGATTTCAAATAAAAAGACCACAAGAACCTCATGAGCCATATCCATATCAAGTAACGGAACTCAATATTTCTGATTTAGAAGGAAAACCGTTGATTAATGGAACTTTGACCTATCCGGAAGAAGGGTGTAAGGGGACAATTATATTGATTAGCGGTTCAGGTTGGCAAGACAGAGATGAAGCAATTATGGGACATAAACCTTTTAAAGTGATTGCGGACTACCTGACTCGTGCCGGTTTTGCTGTGTACCGATATGATGATGCAGAGCCAGTTCGTTTTCAAAAGATGACTACACTTGATTTTGCTGAAGATGTGCAAACTATTGTGAGTTATTTTAAGCAGCAAGATCCTTATTCTCAGCATCCTATCGGATTATTGGGACATAGTGAAGGGGGATTGGTGGCGTTGATTGCCGCTGCAGAAAATAATGAAATTGATTTCATTATTTCACTTGCAGGAGTAGGGGAGAATTTTACACAAACGCTTTTGTATCAAGCAGAACTGTACGCAAAAAACGGAGGTTTGTCTGATCAGGAAGTAGAAGCAACATTGGAAATATCGAATAAAATATATAAGTTGATCAGCAAAGAGAAAAATCCGGATAAACTAGGAAAAAAGTTTGATAAGTTAATGGCAAAATACACTAAAAACATGAATGATGAGGAGAAAAAACGCTTAGGACTCACTCCTTTAGAGTTATATCAAAAGCGATCTACACTTCTTTCTCCTTGGTTTATGACAATTTTTAAAATCGATCCGGAACGCTATCTGAACTCTTTAAAGGTTCCATTTTTTGCGCTAAATGGTGACAAAGATACGCAAGTAAATGGAAAAACACATCTTCCTGTGTTTGAGAAATATAGAAAGAGTAGTTCCCCCTTTAGTAAAGTAAAATTATATCCCAAATTAAACCATCTTTTTCAAGAATGTGAAACAGGATTTTTGGAAGAATATGGTCAAATTGAGCAAACTATATCACCGGAAGTACTGGAAGACCTGGTACAATGGTTAAATTTAATATGTCAAGAAAATAAAAAATAATAATTATGAGAAAAATTGCATTAGTTACCGGAGCAACTGCCGGATTTGGAAAAGCGATAGCTGTCAGTTTGGCAAAATTAAATTATGATTTAATTTTAACCGGAAGAAACAAAGAAAGACTGAATCAAGTTATGCAAACCATTAAAAATCAATATGATGTAGAGATTTTCCCCCTCATTTATGATGTTCGGAATTATGATGAGTGTGAAAAAGCTTTCTTGTCAATTCCGGAAAGTTTGAAACAGATTGACCTGTTAGTCAACAATGCCGGGTTAGCATTGGAAATGGAACCGATTCATACAGGTTCCCTTGAGGATTGGGAGTTGATGATTGACACTAACATTAAAGGATTATTGTATATGACTCGTTTGGTAACTCCCGGGATGGTTGAACGTAAAAAGGGACACATTATCAATCTGGGCTCAATATCAAGTAGGGAAGTGTATGTTGGAGGCAATGTATATTGTGCCACTAAACATGCTGTGTTAGCACTCTCTCAGGGAATGCGAATGGATTTAATTCCATATAACATCAAAGTAACTCAGTTATCTCCAGGGGCAGCTGAAACAAACTTCTCAATTACTCGTTTTCATGGAGATGAGGAGAAAGCCAAAAAGGTATATGATGGATATACACCCCTTTCAGCAGAAGATGTTGCCAATGTTGTCGAGTATGTTGTATCTCTACCGGAGCATGTTTGCATCAACGAAATCATCTTGACCAGTACGGCACAATTTAACGGAATTATTCACAGAGATCACAAGAAATAGATGAAAAAGTCATTATTAGATCGTTTTTATTTGCATGTAGGCCAAACCTCTTCTGAACCTATAGCTATTCAGATTGAGAAAGCAGAGGGATCCTATTTTTTTGATCACAATGGGAAACCCTATCTGGATTTGATTGCCGGAATTTCTGTGTGTAACTTAGGGCATGGAAATCCACTTATTAAGCAAGCAGTTAAAGATCAGGTTGATCGCTATATGCATGTGATGGTATATGGGGAATTGGTTCAAACTCCTCAAGTCGAGTTGGCAGACCTATTGTGCCAGCATTTACCTGACCCATTAGATTCTGTTTTCTTTGTAAATTCCGGATCGGAGGCAGTGGAAGGTGCTTTAAAATTAGCTAAAAGGGCTACCGGAAGATCGGAGATTATCCACTTTGAGAACTCTTACCACGGAGCTACTCATGGTGCTATGAGCGTAATGAGTAGTCCGGAATATAAAAATGCATTTCAACCGTTGCTACCCGAAACCCGCTCTATCAGGATGGGAATAGCTGAAGATTTAGAGTATATAACTAACAAAACTGCTGCAGTTATTGTGGAGTTAGTGCAGGGAGAAGGGGGAGTCAGATCGGCCCATGCGGTTTATTGGAAAATGTTACGTGAGAAATGTGATGAAACAGGTGCATTATTGATAGTGGATGAGATTCAAACCGGTTTGGGGAGAACGGGAAAGTTGTTTGCTATTGAACATTATGATCTGGTTCCTGATATATTATTGTTAGCCAAAGCTTTTGGAGGCGGAATGCCGTTGGGTGCATTTGTAGCACCTCAAAAACTGATGGTAGAGTTAACTCATCATCCGGTATTGGGACATATCACCACTTTTGGAGGACATCCGGTTTGTTGTGCTGCTGGATTATCTCATCTTCAACAGATTATCGATGGTAAATATTGGGAAAATGCCACTCAAATTGGAATTGAAATGAAAAAGGTGTTTCATCAATTTCCACAAGTGAAAGAGATTCGTAATCTGGGTGCACTCATGGCTATCCAGTTTGACAGTAGTGCTACCAATTTTAAAGTTTTAAACCAATTTTTGAATGTAGGACTCTTTTCAGATTGGTTCCTGTGGTGTGACTCAGCATGTCGTATTGCTCCGCCTCTTATTTTTGATGAACTCTGTTTCAAAGATCTCAATTATAAATTAGCCTTAATTACGAAAGAATGAAAACATACAGAAAAGAACTCTTTTTTAATATTCCTCAAAGAAGAGGATTGAAAAATATTACCTCTATTGTTCAGGATGCCATTAGAGAAAGTGGTATTCAGGAAGGATTGGTTCTGGTTAATGCCATGCATATCACGGCATCTGTTTTTATTAACGATGATGAATCGGGACTACATCATGATTATGAGGTATGGTTAGAGAAATTAGCTCCTGAAAAACCCTATTCTCAGTATAGACATAACGGATATGAAGATAATGCTGATGCACACCTCAAACGCACCATCATGGGTAGGGAAGTGGTATGTGCTATCACAAAAGGAAGACTGGATTTTGGTCCTTGGGAACAAATCTTTTATTACGAAATGGATGGCATGCGTGAGAAACGTGCACTCATCAAAATTATTGGAGAGTAGTTTACTACCATGAAGGAGTAAATGCTCCAGGCAAATGTTCAAGGGTAACCTGATCCCCTTTAATTAAGACTGAAATAATGTCAAAACGGGCATCCAGGTCGATTCCTTCCTTACAGATGTAGTGGTGAGCTGCTTTTATGATATTACGTTGTTTAGCTTTGTTTACAGCCATATGCGGAGCTCCAAACCAATCTGAAGTTCTGGTTTTGACTTCACAAAACACAATTGTGTCCTGATTGCGTGCTATGATGTCTATCTCTAGATGTCCGTAAACCCAGTTAGTTGCTAAAATTTGATACTGATTTTGAAGATAGAAGTTAATAGCGTGTTCTTCACCTTGTTGTCCGGTAATTTGTTTGTCTGTTTTCATTGAGCAGTTGTTTTTAGTTGTGTTAGCAGTTTTAGATTAATTGAGTCAGAAAGAAAAACATTACTTAGGAGATAGCTTAACGAAAGGAATCATCATTTCCTCCATTGAGATACCACCATGTTGAAAAGTGTTTTTATAATAGTTTACGTACTGATTGTAGTTGTTGGGATAAGCAAAAAAATCAGACTCTTTCGCAAAGATAAATCGATGGGTAATTCCCTCTTTAGGTAGAAATATATCTTCAGGTTCTTTTACTTCATACACTTGTTGAACAGGATATTCCATAGTTCTGCCTACTTTATATCTTAGATTAGAGTTGATGTTTTTATCACCCACTACTTTGACAGGTTTTGAAATTTTAATGGCACCATGATCTGTAGTAATAAAAATAGGAACTTTCTTAGCTGACAAATACCTGATCATTTCCAGCATAGTAGAGTTTTCAAACCAGGATGCAACAACACTACGATATGATTTTTCATTATCCGCTAATTCTTTAATTATGTCTACATCTATTCGGGCATGCGAAAGCATATCAACAAAGTTGAAAACAATTACATTGAGTTCATTTTGCATTAATGAGTGAAAGTTTTCATATACTTTTTTGCCAAAATCAAGATTGAGAACCTTTGAGAATGAAAGCTTTACATTTTTTCCATATCTTTTTAAATACTCCTCTAATAGTGCTTGTTCATGTTGGTTTTTTCCTCCCTCTTCAGATTCTCCAACCCAATATTGAGGATATTTCTTTGAAATTTCTATAGGCATTAAACCGGCAAATAAGGCATTGCGTGCATATTGTGTAGCTGTTGGTAAGATGCTGTAGTAAATCTCCTCCGATTCAATTCGATAATACTCACTAATAAGAGGGAATATGATTTTCCACTGATCATATCTTAAATTATCTATTACAAAAAGAAAAGTAGGCTCTTTTTCTTTCAGATAGGGAAATAGGCGCTCTTTTAAAATAGTGTGAGACATCAATGGTTTTTCAAGACTTTTACCAGTAAGCCAATTCTGATAGTTTTGAGTAATATACTTCCCAAAGAGTGTATTGGCTTCCTGTTTTTGATCAGTTAGAATAGATGCTATTCCGCTATCCTCAATTTTATCAAGTTCTAATTCCCAGAATACCAATTCACTATAAAGAGAATTCCACTCTTCTATAGAGAGTGCATCGGATATTTTCATTGCAATATCTCTAAAGGCTTGCTGGTATGCCATTGTACTTTTCTCTGTTACAATCTTTTTATTATCTATGTTTTTCTTCAGGGAAAGTAATATCTGATTCGGATTCACCGGTTTGATCAAATAATCTGCAATGTTTCCTCCTATAGCATCATCCATTATATGTTCCTCTTCACTTTTCGTTATCATCACAATAGGAATGTGATTGTACTTAGGTTTGAGTAGTTTTAGGGTCTCAATACCACTTAATCCCGGCATATTTTCATCCAGAAAGATAATATCCACAACCTCTTTTTCCAGTTCTTCCAGTGCTTCATTCCCCGATACAACAGGAATTACACGATATCCTTTTTGTTCTAAAAATAAAATATGTGGTTTCAGCAAATCGATCTCGTCATCTGCCCATAAAATTGTTGTTGGCATATTTATTGTTAAAATTTAATTACTATTTTTTACACATTAAATAACGCTAATCAGTTTTTAATATTGTAGTGTGTAGTTTTAAAACCATCCGATGGAGTAGTTCGTTTTAAGCTATTTAGAATGAAAAGGCACTGATACGCTATTTTTTAGCTTAAAATTATATCTGTGAAAACAGTTTCATTTTTTTATAGGATTATTTGAAAATAATTGTGTAACTTTGCAGATTGATTTAAATAGTAAAAATAATAAATAATTAACCCAAAAATAGAATACCATGGCGAGTAGAAGATTTGAATTATTTCCCGATGTAACCGATGAACAATGGAATGACTGGAAATGGCAAGTTAGAAACAGAATTGAAACTCTTGATCAGTTAAAAAAATATATTTCTTTAACCCCTGAAGAGGAAGCGGGTGTTAAAGAATCATTAGCTGTTTTGAGAATGGCAATTACGCCGTATTATCTGAGTTTAATTGATCCTGATAATCCCAATTGTCCCATTAGAAGACAATCAATTCCAACTGCAAAAGAAACTCATATGGCAGCAGCTGACTTAGTGGATCCATTGAGTGAAGATGAGGATTCTCCAGTACCCGGACTAACTCACAGATATCCTGATCGTGTATTGTTCCTCATTACTGACATGTGTTCTATGTACTGTCGTCACTGTACCAGACGTCGTTTTGCCGGTCAGACAGATGGAAGTGCACCAAAAGATTTAGTACAACAAGGTATCGATTATATTGCCCGTACTCCTCAGGTACGTGACGTTCTCCTTTCAGGCGGAGATGCTCTGATGGTTAGTGATGGTACTTTAGAATCTATAATCCAAAGATTGAGAGCAATACCTCATGTTGAGATTATCAGAATCGGAACACGTGTTCCTGTGGTTTGTCCTCAAAGAATTACCGATGATCTGGTGAATATGTTGAAGAAGTATCATCCAATATGGTTGAATACTCACTTTAATCATTCCAACGAAATTACTCCTGAATCTTCTACTGCTTGTGCCAGATTGGCAGATGCAGGCATTCCAATCGGGAACCAATCAGTACTCCTTAAAGGAGTTAACGATTGTCCATTTATTATGAAGAGATTGGTACATAACCTGGTTAAAAACAGAGTAAGACCTTATTATATCTACCAATGTGACTTGTCGTCAGGAATTGAGCATTTCAGAACTTCTGTTGCAAAAGGTATTGAAATTATAGAAGCGCTTAGAGGTCATACTTCCGGATATGCAGTACCTACATTTGTTGTTGATGCTCCTGGTGGAGGAGGAAAAATTCCTGTTATGCCCGATTATTTAATCACTCAAGGCACCAATAGGGTAGTATTGAGAAACTATGAAGGTGTAATCACAACTTATACTGAACCTAAAGATTATGTAAGTGATTGTCAGTGTGAGGATTGCAAAGCAGCTAAAAAGGTGGAAGGTGTGGCGGCATTACTTAATGGACAGCATTTGGCAATCGAGCCTTCGAACTTATCGAGAAAAGAGAGAAAGAGCAAGTAATCTTAAAAATGCCATTCATTGATGAGATCTTAAAATATAGGACTCTTGCCATTATTGGCATGGAGAAAAATACCGGTAAGACTGAGTGTTTTAACTATATTTTAGATCAAATTCATCAGCGGAATAAGACTCAAAACAGTTCCATTCAATTGGCTGTTACTTCTATTGGAATTGATGGAGAACGCATTGATCAGGTGACACAAACTGATAAGCCGGAAATAAGACTTGAAAAAGGAACTATTTTTGTTACTTCTGAGTCATTTTATAGATCTAAACGCCTCACATCTCAAATTTTAGATCTTTCTGATAGAAAAACAACAATGGGAAGATTAGTGATGGCGCAAGTTGAGCATCCCGGTGAGGTAATTCTTTCAGGACCCAATACAACTCAATGGCTTTCGGAAATGGTGGAAGCGCTGGAACAATATAAAGTAGATTTAACCATTGTAGATGGTGCTTTATCGAGAAAATCTTCTGCATCACCGGCTGTTGCCGATGCATTGATTCTCACGACAGGAGCAGCTGTTTCACCTTATATGCCGGAATTGGTTCAAAAGACTAAGTTTATTTTAAACTTAATTCATCTACCTGTATATAAGCCTAATACGGAACGTTTATTAAAGCAATACTTGAATAGTATTGAGACAGGATTATATGCCATTACAGACGAGGGAAAAGCTGTAGATCTTCAGATTCCTTCCACATTACTGATTGAAAAGTACAAAGAACGACTATATGAGCATGGTACTACTTTTTATATTCCGGGAGTGATTACAGATCAAATTCTAAAAATTTTTACTTTGCAAAAAGAGATTAAGAATACCAGACTCATTGTCCGTGATTTTACCCGTTTTTTCTGTACTCCTTTTTATTTTTATGAATTTATAAAATCAGGGGGGAAGGTAGCTTTATTACACCAAACCCGTTTGATTGCTCTGTGTGTCAATCCAACCTCCCCGGCAGGTTACAATTTGGATTCCCGAACTCTTTGCGAAACATTAGAAAAGGAACTTCAGGTTCCGGTATATGATATTAAACAACAGAATTAAAAATAATCGATTTGAAAGCAGTAGTTATTGCCAATGGAGAGATTCCATCACATCCTATTCCGCTCAGGGTTTTGCAAAATGCGGATCATATTGTCTGTCTGGATGGGGCAGTAGAGCAGTTGCTTACTTTGGGATATGAACCCGATGTCATTGTCGGTGACCTAGACTCTATCACCCCCCTTTTTTTTAATAAATATAAAAATATAATAGTAAAAGATGATAGTGAAGAGTATAATGACTTGCAAAAGGGGATTAAATATTGCATTTCAAAAGAATGGTATGAAATTGATATCATTGGGGCATTTGGATTAAGAGAGGATCATTCTTTAGCGAACCTTTCTATTCTTTTATACTATGCTAATCCGGAACACAACTTATCAGATAAAGAATTAAAAATCAGAATGGTAACCAACTCCGGAGTCTTTACTCCCATCTTCACTACTACAGCTTTTCATTCATTTCCAAAACAACCGGTTTCCATATTTAGTCATTCTGCAGAAACAGAACTTACTTTTTATGGATTAAAATACCCCGTTCAAAAAGCTACTTTTTCTTATTATTGGGAAGGTAGTTTGAACTCGGCATTAGGAGAAGAGTTTGTAATAGAATTTGAAAAAGGAGAAGTTTTAGTGTATCAATCTTTTGATTTATTATAGGTAATATGTACTGATATAATGTATGATACCTGTCGCTCTTTTACAAAATGCAAGTGTATTATTTAATTGAATTTGAATAGGATAACATGAGATAATATTGTTCCTAAATCAATAAAAATTCTTGATTTTTCGCTCCTAATATTTTCTAAATTTTAAACTAACCGTAACCGGAGCGTAACAACTCCAGGATACTTTCGCGGGAGTTATTTAATCAATAATTAAATTTAAAAACATGAAATCAAAACTACAAATTTTAACAAGCACATTATTGCTTATCGCAGGTTTGGTATTCTTAGGAATTAATCCAGCCAATGCACAAAATTCAGATTCGCTTCGTATCGATGATCTAGAAGGAAGAGTAAAAAAGATTGAAGGATTAAAAGGACTAAAAGTTTCCGGTTATGTTCAAGGACAATACCAATATGGTGATCCTGAAGCTTCTTTAAATGTGGGTGCAAAAAACTCAAACACTGAGGAAGCCTTCCATCGTATGGGTATTCGTAGAGGTCGTATCAAATTCACTTATGATAAAAGTATTGCTTCAGCTGTTATTCAATTAGATGTTACTGAAAAAGGTGTGAGCTTTAAAGATGTTTACATGCAGATTAAAGATCCAAAATTCAGTGCAAGCTACATTAAAGTCGGAGTTTTTGATCGTCCTTTTGGTTATGAAATTACTTACTCATCTTCAACCAGAGAAACTCCTGAGAGATCTCAAATCTTCCGTACTTTATTCCCTAACGAAAGAGATTTGGGAGTAATGGTGAGATTGCAACCTAAAAAAGGATCAGCTTGGAATGTTTTAAGATTAGATGCTGGATTATTTGCAGGTAATGGTATTAAACAAGATATCAAAAACAGAAAAGATTTTATCACCAGATTGTCTGTAGAGAAAAAATTTCATGAGATGATTAAATTCGGTGCCGGTGTTTCCTACTACAATGGAACTGTGTATCAAGGTACTCAAAATGTTTATACTTTTGGTGATGCAGGATTTATTGTTGACACTTCCTTAACCAATATTGGTAATTTTGCTAAAAGAGAATATTTTGGTGTTGATGCTCAATTTAGAGTAATGACTGTGTTAGGTGAAACAGCTCTTGCAGGAGAATATCTAATGGGAACTCAACCTGGAAGCCCATCATCAACTAAAAGCCCTAATACTTCAGCTATTGCCGATTACATTTATGATACTTATATAAGAAATTTCACCGGTGGATACGTAGTTTTTGTTCAGGAAATGGGAATTATACCTTTATCTGCTGTGGTAAAGTATGATTGGTATGATCAAAATAGTAAAGTTTCTGGTGATGACATAGGAACTTTAAATAAAACCGGCAAAGGAGATCTTTCTTTCAATACATTAGGTTTTGGATTAATCTGGAAAATTAACAAAGATCTAAGAGCTACTGCTTATTATGAAATACTTAAAAATGAATTGTCTCAAAATGTAAAAGGATACGATGTAGATAAAAAAGATAATTTATTCACCCTCAGACTTCAATATAAATTCTAATTCCTTAACCGGATTGTAACAGGAAATCCATCCTGTTGTAATTCGGTTAACTTACTTTCGCGACGAATTAAAAAAGAAAATAAACCAATTAAAACAAATAGAAAAATGAGAAAATTAATTTTATTAGCATTAGCAGTTGTATTCGGAATGTCTCAACTTAGTGCACAGAAAATCAAAGGTTCAGAAACTGTTTTACCTATTACTCAAAAAGCAGCTGAATTATATCTTAAAGTTAACCCTAAAGCTCAAGTTAGCGTAACCGGTGGTGGTAGTGGTGTTGGAATCGCTGCTCTAATCGACGGTACAACTGATCTTGCACAAGCATCTCGTAAGATTAAATTTAACGAAAGACAAAAAATCCAACAAAGTGGTAACTCTGTAAAAGAGGTAGCCATTGCTTATGATGCATTAGCAATTATTATCAATCCTGGAAACAAAGTTACTAAGTTGACAAGAGAACAAGTTGAAGGTATGTTCACCGGTAAAATCAAAAACTGGAAAGAAGTTGGTGGTGAAGATATGAAAGTTGTTCCTTATTCTCGTGAAACCTCTTCAGGAACTTATGAGTTCTTCAAAGAAAGTGTTTTGAAAAACAAAAATCACATGTCAGGTATCATGAGTATGCCAGCAAACGGAGCTATCATTCAATCAGTTAAACAAACTAAAGGAGCTATTGCTTATGTTGGATTAGCCTACGTTAATAAAGATGTTAAAGCTGTACATATCTCTTATGATAAAGGTAAAACCTATGTAGAGCCTTCTGTTAAAAATGCAGTTAATAAAACTTATCCTATCGTAAGACCTCTTTATTTCTACTATCTCAAAAAGAATGAGTCAAAAGTTAAAGCTTTCGTTGACTACATCCTTTCACCTGCTGGACAGGAAATTGTAAAAGAGGTTGGTTATGTTAACGTAAAATAACATATCTCGATATTAATAATTTAACAATTAAACTATTAAATTGAGAGAGATGTTGAAGAAGTTATCAAATTTTACTATAAAATCATTATTAACATTTAGTGGTGCCTTCGCGGGCATCACTGTATTGTTTATATCGATCTTCCTCTTCAAAGAAGGGTTGGGATTTTTCAAAAAACCTGCAGTAGAAGAGGGATATTCTCTTTATGTAAACTCTAAAAATAGGGTTGAGGATTTTAATTCAAAAAAAATAAAAGAAATTTTCGATCATGAGATTACAAATTGGAATGAATTGGGTGGGGAAGATGTAGAGATTCTTCTTTTCAGAATGGATAATATTTTTGATTACTATTCTGATGAAGAACTTGGAGAAGAGTACGAATTTTTAGCTGAAAAGTTAGCTGAAGTAATCAAAGAGAAAGAGGGAATCATTGCTTTTGTTCCTCATCAATATTCTCCGGCAGAATATTCAGGAGTCAAAGAATTATCAGTACCGAATATAACCCCTTCAGATTTCTTTGCTGGTAGAGATTGGCTTCCCACAGCAACACCGTCTCCTTTGTTTGGTACATTACCGATGTTGCTTGGAACTCTTCTGGTGAGTTTTTTTGCTATACTTTTTGCTCTGCCTCTAGGACTAGGAGTTGCTATTTATCTTTCAGAATTAGCTCCGGAAGCTATAAGAAAGTTTTTAAAACCAATCATTGAGTTATTGGCCGGTATACCTTCTATAGTATACGGCTTCTTTGGACTGGTAGTATTAGCCCCTTTAGTTCAGAAGACATTTAATCTGCCTGTTGGAGAAACAGCGCTCACCGGAAGTTTGATTTTGGCCATTATGGCGTTACCTACTATTATATCAATTGCTGAAGACGCCTTGAGAAATACTCCAAGAGCTATGAAAGAAGCGAGTTTAGCACTGGGAGCAACACATTGGCAAACTATTTACAGAGTGATTATTCCATATTCTAAATCAGGAATATCAGCAGCTGTAGTTTTAGGGATCGGAAGAGCTATTGGAGAAACGATGGCAGTATTGATGGTTACAGGTAATGCTGCATTAATGCCTACTTCACTGTTTGATCCGGTTAGAACTATACCGGCAACTATTGCAGCTGAATTAGGAGAGGCACCTTCGGGTGGAGCACACTATCAAGCACTCTTTTTATTAGGTGCTATACTCTTTATAATCACACTGTTCATTTCTATTGCTGCAGAAATGATTTCAAAAAAGAAGAACTATAAAGACATGTAATGATGAATAAGAGAACAAAACAAAAATTTGCATTTTTTTTCTTTCGTTTGTTTAGTATAATTATCGTTGGTATTCTGATAGCTATTCTTGGATTTATAGCCGTCAACGGTATTAAAGTGATTAACTGGGAGTTCTTGAGTAGTATGCCCAAAGAGGGGATGACAGAGGGAGGGATATTTCCGGCTATTGTTGGTACTTGTTACCTCATTATAGGAAGTATGATTTTTGCTGTTCCTCTTGGTGTTATGGCTGCTATTTATACAGTTGAATATGCAGGAAACGGTAAATTTGTACGCTTTATAAGGATGATGACCAATAACCTAGCTAGTATTCCTTCAATTGTTTTTGGATTGTTTGGTATGGCTTTGTTTGTTAAAGGATTAAATTTTGGAGATTCCATTATAGCAGGTTCTTTAACATTAGGGCTATTAGCCTTGCCACTCATCATCAGAACATCAGAAGAAGCTTTAAAAGCTGTTCCGGAATCTTATAGAACCGGTAGTTATGCTTTAGGTGCCACAAAATTACAAACCATTAGAAAAGTGGTTTTCCCATGTGCTTTGCCCAATATTTTAACCGGAATTATCCTTTCTATTAGCCGGGTATCAGGAGAAACAGCACCTATCTTATTTACAGTAGCTGCTTACTTCTTACCAAGTTTACCAGATTCTATTTTTAGCCAGGCTATGGCCTTACCTTATCACTTGTATGTGTTGGCAACGAGCGGAACAGATATCGAAGCATCGCGCCCTATGGCTTATGGAACAGCATTAGTGTTGGTTGTTATAGTGCTTTTCTTCAATTTGACAGCAACACTTTTAAGACAGAAATTAAGTAAAAATATGAAAAACAAATAATAAGAAATGATTGTAACGAAAAATATAAACTTCTACTACGGCGATTTTCAGGCATTGAAAAACATCACTATGTCAATGGATGCCAATACTGTTACAGCTTTTATTGGTCCTTCAGGCTGTGGTAAATCTACTTTTTTGAGATTATTCAATAGAATGAATGATTTGATTGATGGTACAAGATTAGAAGGCGAATGTTTAATAAAAGGTAAGAATATTTATGATAAATCGATTAATATTGATGCCTTGAGAAAAGATATAGGAATGGTCTTTCAAAAACCTAATCCTTTTCCTAAATCTGTCTTCGAAAATGTAGCTTATGGGTTAAGGGTAAATGGAATAAAAGATAAAAAGTTTATTGCTGATAAAGTGGAAGAAACGCTTAAGGCTGCTGCACTTTTTGAAGAGGTGAAAGATAAACTTCATAAATCAGCATTTGAACTCTCCGGTGGTCAACAACAAAGATTGTGTATTGCAAGAGCTCTGGCTGTTGAACCCTCTATTCTCCTTATGGATGAGCCTGCTTCAGCGCTTGACCCAATATCAACTGCTAAGATAGAAGAATTGATTCATGAATTAAAAAAGAAATACACGATTGTTATTGTAACTCATAACATGCAGCAAGCTGCACGGGTTAGTGACAAAACCGGATTCTTTATGTTAGGTGAATTGATTGAATACAGCGACACCAAAAAAATGTTCTTAAATCCTGATAAAGAAACTACTCAAAATTATATTACAGGAAGATTTGGATAAAAATCAAAATGAACGAGAAGTGAAAAAAAGGAAAAAAATAGCACTTGTTGCACACGATAACTGCAAAAAAGATCTATTGGAATGGGTAGAGTTTAATTGGAAACTTCTCGCTCAGAATGATTTGACCTGTACAGGAACAACCGGACAATTAGTAGAGAAAAAAATAAAAGAATGTATTGAGCATTACGAAGAGGATATAGAAGTGAATATTGCAAAATTGAAATCGGGACCCTTAGGAGGAGATCAACAGTTAGGAGCTTTGATCTGTAATAAGGAAATCGATATTCTAATTTTCTTTTGGGATGCTTTGGAACCACAACCACACGATGTAGATATTAAAGCTCTGCTACGATTGGCAACTTTATATAACATCGTTTATGCATGCTCCAGGGCTACCGCAGACTTTGTTATCTCCTCACCCTTGTTTAAAGAAAATTATAAATCAAAATTGAACGAACAGATTGGTCATTATAAAAATAGAGAATTGATATGAAACACAATGAAAAAGAAATGAAGTTTCTTCGAGATGAGATCAATGAAATGTGGAGATTGGTTATTTCTCAAATAGAAAAAACAAAACAGGCATTATTAACCAACGACGTAGAGTTAGCATTGGAAATAGTAAGCCTTGAAAAGAAAGTAGATGCTTATGAATTAAGATTGGATAGCAATTGCGAGCACTATATTGCATTATACAATCCGGTTGCTATCGACTTACGCTTAGTCTTATCCATTATGAAAATTAGCATCACTCTGGAAAGAATTGCAGATTATGCTGCTGGCGTTGCGAGATATGTATTGGAAACGGAATGTCAGCCTTTTACAGATAAAATGAAAGAGATTCTGAAATTGGAAAAAATGTTTGATATTTTATTGAGCATGATGACAGCTAGTTTAGTCTCATTTAATTCAGAAAATGCCAAAAATGCAAGTAGAATTTTAGCGAAAGATAAGGGAATTGATGATATTTATTCTAGTTCTATTGACTTGCTTTCAGAACAAATTGGAAAAGATCACAACGATGCAAGATGTGGATTGGAGATGATGATGGTTATCAGAAAATTGGAAAGAATTGGAGACCATTGTAGCAATATCGTTGAAGAAATTGTATTCTATATAGAAGCAAAGGTATTAAAACATAAAGGAAAAAGAGAAGTCTAATTCATTTAAAATATTTATCTTTGCAACTAGAAATTAAAACGTATGAGTAAATATATTTTAATTGTAGATGATGATGTTAGTATTGCAGAAATTTTAGAGTTCAACCTTAAAAGTGAAGGTTATGAAGTAGAAACTGCTGTATCTGCAGAAGAAGCTTTAGAAAAAGATCTCAATATTTTTGATTTAATACTATTGGATGTTATGATGGGGGGGATGTCTGGATTTAAAATGGCTGAGAAAATACGAGAAGAGGGGGTTTTAACTCCAATTATCTTTTTGACGGCGAAGGATACCGAGAATGACATGTTGACCGGATTTTCAGTTGGTGGAGACGATTATATCGCAAAACCGTTCTCTATCAAAGAAGTAAGTGCGAGAGTAAAAGCTGTTTTGAAAAGAACAGAAAAAGAAATAAAAGCTGAGGGTGAAGAAAATAAATTGATCCGCGATAATTTTGTTTTTGACTTTAATATGAAAGAACTTACTATTGATGAGAAAGAGGTTCCGTTAACCAAAACAGAATTCGAATTGCTCACCTTACTTGCAAGACACCCCGAAAAAATGCTATCGAGAAAAAACATCATCAATAAATTGTGGACTGATACTCCTTATGTAACAGAAAGAACCGTTGATGTACACATAACACGCATAAGAAAAAAATTAGGAATATACGCATCTGTGATTTCAAATAAAATAGGTTATGGATATAGATTTGATGTAGAAGAGTTACACAACATCCTTAATCAGTAAAAAACTTAACCAAATAATAGTCAAACAATAATTTTAACTCATTGATCGTTAGCAACAAACAAAAATAAAAGAAATGAAACTAGATTATAGGCAAAAACTATTTCTCTATTTTGGTTTGTTGTTCACTTTTTTTACGGTAGGCATTATTGTATTTGAACAAGTTAGGGAAAGAAACTATAAAACAGAAGCATTAATTGAAAAACTAGAGACCTATACGGATATTATCCAAATCGCTATAGTAGATGCCCAGGATAGCTTGGCTCCTGTACTGAATCAATTGGAAAAAATATTACCTAATGAGCTTAGAATCACAATTATTACTCAAAATGGAAAAGTGTTGTTTGATAATTCCATTGGTTACTATAATAATCTCAATAATCATTTAGATAGACCGGAAATTATCAGCGCTGCTCAAAAAGGTTCAGGATCAGATATACGTCACTCTGATTCCAATCAGCAGAAGTATGTTTATTTTGCAAAAAAAGTAGATGGTAAGTTCATACGCGTAGCCTTACTTTACAATATTCGCGTACATAATTTTTTAAAACCGGATAATGTATTTCTTTACTTTATAATTTTATTTTTTGCCATTTTTATTTTCTTCATTCATATCACTACTAAAAGATTGGGTAATACTATCAAACAATTACGTGATTATGTTTTAAATTCTGATAAAAAAAATCTTGACCAATTGAATTTCCCAAATGATGAAATTGGTGAGATTGGAAGTAAAATAGCCGATAATTATTTTAAACTCAAAGAGAGCCAAAAGACTATTTTAATGGAAAAGCAAAAACTATTACAACATATTCAAGTTTTAGAAGAAGGTATCTGCTTTCTTTCTCCACAGCATAAGGTGGAATATCATAATGGCCTGTTTATACAATACCTCAATACTATAGCAGATGAGCCTACCAGCGATCCTTCCATCATTTTAAAAGATGAAAACTTTGTAGAACTTCAGGAGTTTTTAGCTCAAAATGAAGAATACTACTTTGATGGAACAATTTGCAAACAAGGAAAAATATTTGCAGTAAGAGCTAATCTTTTTGAGGATGGTAGTTTTGAAGTTATTTTAAGCGATGTTACAAAAAAAGAAAAAACCAAACAATTGAAACAAGAGATGACAGGTAATATTGCCCATGAACTTCGTACTCCGATTACTAGTATTAGAGGATATTTGGAAACCCTCTTAAGTCAGCCCTTAAGTGATGAAAAAAAACAATATTTTATCGAAAGAGCTTTTCAACAAACCATTGCACTTTCAGCAATTATACAGGATATGAGCCTGATTACAAAAATGGAAGAGGCTCCGAATCTGTTTGCTATAGAAAAAATAAATATTACTGAACTGCTTGAGAGAGTAATTGAAGAGTTTGCTCTTCAATTACTTGAGAAAAAAATTAAAATCAGATGGCAAATACCGGAAGATTTAGAGTTACTTGGAAATGAAAATTTACTCTACTCATTATTTAGAAATCTGACAGATAATGCAATCAGATATGGAGGAGAGGATTTGATTATCAATATCAGTGTTTACAATAATGATGCTGATTACTACTACTTCTCATTTTACGATACGGGAGTTGGAGTCAAAGAAGAAGCTCATTTGAATCGTATTTTCGAACGCTTTTTCCGTGTTAGTGAAGGACGTACACGTGATGATGGTGGTAGCGGATTAGGATTATCTATCGTAAAAAATGCTGTATTGTTTCACAAAGGTAACATCAGTGTGAAAAATAGAAAAGAGGGAGGATTAGAGTTTCTATTCACACTGAAAAAAAATTGGAAAAAATAATAATTTTTAAAATCTATCCTTCTGACGGTATAATTCCCAAGAAGTGATCTATCAGTATCATTTCAAAAGATATTGCACCTTCCGGTGTGAGTAGCATATAGACCATATTGCTTATATATTTCAAAGATTGATCTCTATCAAGTTGTGGATATTCGGGACTCATTTCCCCATCAGGATAATAAAAAAGATGAAAAAGGTTGAAAATAATACTAATAGCGTAAGTTTTAGGATCTATTGTAGATTTAAAATAACCTTCATCAATTCCTTTTTGGACAAGATATTCAACCATGTGAACATAAAAATTGTCTGTTAGTAAGGCTGGTTTTAAGTACTTCTTTTCCTCCAATCTAAAAAAAACTTGCTCTTCCGTAATACTTTTTTTGAATTGATCCACAAAGTAAAGTAAAGCTTCAATCTGATTGTTGGCATATTTTACCTTCACTTTATAGGTAGTATAGAAGCAATGCTTCCAATATTCAATAACTTGATTTTCAAGATTTTGTCTCGATTGATAGCGATTAAAAAGTGTTTTCTTAGTAATCTTACAATGCGCAGCAATCTGTTCTGTTGTCAGATGCTCACCCTCTTTTAAAAAGAGTTGATATACATGTTCAATCCCTTTGGTCTTTACTCTCATTATAATGAGTTGAATAGAATAATTCACAAAGATATATAAAAAATGGCAAAAAGCTGATTTAATCCATTTAATTAAATTTGTATCTTTGCAAAATATATACCTGAGTTTATAATTAAAAAGAAAAAATATGAAGTATACACCTTTAAAAACTGATTTTTACAAGCATAATCGAGTTCAATTGATCTCTGAATTAGAAACCCATTCTGCGGCTATTTTAACTTCGCATGACGAATATCCAAGATCAGGAGATACTACTTTCCCTTTTAGACAAAACTCTGAATTACTGTATCTTACCGGGATTGACCAGGAAGAAACTTTCCTTTTTTTAGCCCCCTGGCATCCTAATCCTAATTACCGTGAAATATTGTTTATCAAAAATCCTTCTCCCGAAATGATTGTATGGTTCGGACATCGTCTTTCCAAAGAGGAAGCTACCGCCATTTCAGGAATTGAACAAGTTTTTTATACAGAGCAGTTTGAGTCTGTATTACAGGATGTTATGGTGCACTCAAAGCAAATATATTTGCATATTCCGGAGAGCTCCCGAATGAGAAATATGCATCCTATACAAGAGATCCGTTTTGCTGAAAAGTTGAAAAAAGAGTACCCACTTCATACATATCGTCGATTGGCTCCCATCTTATACCCCATGCGGGCAGTGAAACATCCTGAGGAGATCCGTGCGTTGAAAAAAGCATGTGAAATTACGGAAAAGGCGTTCGGCAGGGCTCTACAGGCTGTTTCTCCCCTCAAATATGAATACGAAATAGAAGCAGAATTAATATATGAAATGATTCGTAACGGATCATCAGGGCACTCATTTGCTCCCATTGTGGCATCCGGAAAGGATACTTGCATTTTACATTACATAAAAAATGACAAACAAATGCAAGATGGAGATCTCTTATTGCTCGATTTTGGAGCTGAATACGCTAATTATGCCGGTGACACAACCCGAACTATTCCTGTGAATGGAAAATTTACACCACGTCAAAAAGCTGTCTATAATGCGGTTTTAGCAATTTATAAAGAGACTATTCCACTTTATAAACCGGGTATGACCATCCATAAAATCAACGATTATGTGTTTAAACGAATGGATGAGGAGTTGATCAAATTGGGATTATATACTGAGGAAGATTTGAAGAATCAAAATCCGGATAAACCGCTTTTCAAACAGTATTACATGCACAATACAGCTCACTTTATTGGTCTTGATGTACATGACGTGGGTGAGCGTGACTGGACTTTTGAAGCCGGTATGGTATTGAGTTGTGAACCTGGAATCTATATCGCTGAAGAGGGTATAGGAGTGCGCATAGAAACCGATGTAGTGGTGGCTGATCAGCCGATTGACCTTTTTGCAGGAATGCCTGTTGAAGTGGAAGAGATTGAAGCGTTGATGAAACGATAATATGATGAAAGAGAGACTTTTAGCGCGACTACGGGAGTTGGTACCGGGAAAAGAAAACGATGGTACGGAATCTTTTCAGAAGGTGAGCTATTTACTTGCTGTCAGCGGAGGTCTCGATTCCAACGTGATGACCCATCTTTTCTATCATCTTGGTTTGCAGTTCGATATAGCTCATTGTAACTTTCACTTGCGGGGCGAGGATTCGAATCTGGATCAACAGTTTGTACAAGAGCAGTTATTGGATGCCATTGGGGTTGAAAATCCTGAACAACATCAAATCTGGGTCAAGGAGTTTGATACTTATGGAATTCAAAGTGGATCTAAGAAATCGATTGAGATGGTGGCGCGAGAGTTGCGTTACAGTTGGTTTCAGGAATTAATGGAACAATTTGGTTATCAATACGTTTGCACTGCTCATCACGCTAATGATAATGCCGAAACTATCCTCCTGAATTGGGTGCGAGGAACCGGAATCAAAGGTATGGCGGGTATCCCGGAGTTGAATCAGCAAAACGTATTCCGTCCGCTGCTTCATTTTTCGCTTGCTGAGATTGAGGTGTATGCCAAACAACACCGGATTCCTTTCCAAATCGATCATACCAACTTGGAGGATCAGTTCATGCGCAATCGCATTCGAAACCGTATAATTCCTCTTTTAGAGGAATTAAATCCTCAACTAATTGCCACTTCAACCCGTAATATTCAGTTAATAGATCGGCAAAATGGATTCTATGAAAATGCTATGAAGCAAGCTGCTGCACAGGTAGTTAAGAGAATAGGGGAGGGGTTTCTGGAGGTTCCGTTTGAAGCTTTGGATCAACAGTTTGACCCGCAATTGGTGCTATATGAAATTCTTTCTCCGCTCGGGTTTCATGCCGATCAGGTGGAACAGATTTTTACTACTAAGGGAGGTGAAAGCGGAAGAAAGTTTTTTTCGGAACACTATCTTTTGGTAACCGATCGTACCTCGTTTCAAATCATTGAAAAAGAGCAATTTGAACAGGATATAAAGATCTTGATTACCGATTCTTCTCAGCTTACCGATTTAGGTTTTTCTATTTCTTTTTTGGAAAAAAAAGAATTAGGGGGGATGGACACGCATCGTCGTTACGCCTATTTTGATGCTCGGTATTGGCAATATCCCCTCCTTATTCGAGCCTGGGAAGCAGGAGATACTTTCCAACCTTTGGGGTCAAAAGGTCGCAAAAAGGTCAGCGATTTTTTTACTGATCTCAAACTTTCCCTGATTGAAAAAAAGAGGGTACAAATCCTTTGTCGTGCGGATAATCCTAAAGAGATCCTCTGGATTATCGGATTTCGGATAGAGCACCGCTTTAGAGTAGCAGAGCATACTGAAGAAGTAGTCATGCTCCAGGCTCCCTCCCCCCAATAATTATTTTTTAAAAATAAAGAAAAAAATCTATATCTTTGCGAATTAAACTAAAATAGAGCAGATCTTATGGAACAACAAGAGCAAATGCAACAACAACAACAACAAGAGCAACCCCAATACATTGACCCTCAAAACCCTTTTGAACCTCAGAGTAAACCACGTAAACCCGGATTGTTAATCCTATTGGCAGTTCTAACTTTTATTGGTTCGGGATGGAGCTTTATATCTTATTTAATCTTAAGTGCGTTAGGACCTCGTATTCAAGAGTATCCAATGCCCTTTTCCACTCCGGAAACGGATGAAATGTTCCAAAGAATGGCCGATGTACCACAATGGCAATATTTTTTGATCGCCCTTTTGTTTGCCGTTTCTGTTATCGGAGCCGTGCAAATGCTGAGACTGAAAAAAATAGGGTTTCATATTTACACGATTGCTCAAATCCTGGCACTAGTACTGGTTCCTTACTTTACATTGGGAACTTTTTATCCCGGTATCTGGTCAATATTCATAACATTATTATTTGTTGGGGCATACGGCTATTTTTATAAACGGATGTCGTGATTTGATTGCACAATGAAACAATTTAGAAAAGATTTTAAAATTTTAGATCAGATGGTTTATAAACGCCCTTTGGTCTATTTTGATAATGCTGCAACTACTCAAAAACCGAATATTGTAATCAATTCAATATTAAAATATTACGAAAATTACAACAGTAATATTCATCGCGGAGTACACTATTTGAGTCAGCAGGCAACCGATCAATTTGAGCAAGCCCGAAAAACGGTACAGCACTACATCAATGCAAAACACTCTCATGAGATTATCTTTACTAAAGGAACCACGGAATCAATTAATTTAGTAGCCCAAACCTTTGGAATGAGCTTTCTGCATCCGGGAGATGAAGTATTGATTTCTGAAATGGAACACCACTCCAATATTGTCCCCTGGAAGATGGTATGTGACCTCAAAGGAGCCTCTCTCAGAGTAATTCCTATGAATGAGATAGGGGGGTTGGATATTGATCAGATTGAGCGTTTAATAACCTCAAAAACTAAAATTTTGGCTATAACTCACACCTCCAATGTGTTGGGAACTATCAATCCTGTTAAGGAGATAATTCGAATAGCTCACTCCAAAGGAGTTCCTGTACTTGTAGATGGTGCACAGGCAATATCACATACTAAAGTGGATGTTCAGGACTTAGATGCAGATTTTTATGCTTTTTCAGGACACAAAATGTACGCTCCCATGGGAATCGGTGTGCTTTATGGAAAAGAAGAGTGGCTTAACAAGTTACCACCATATCAGGGTGGGGGAGAGATGATCGGAAAAGTTACTTTTGAAGAGATCACCTATAATGAATTGCCTTTTAAATTTGAAGCAGGAACCCCTAATGTGGAAGGTGTTTTAGGATTGGAAAAAGCAATCCAATATATTCAATCTATTGGCATAGAGAAGATTGCAAGTTATGAGCAAGAGTTGCTTAACTACTTGATGGAAAGAATGAAAGAGATTCCTAACATATACTATTATGGACTCAGTAAAGAAAAGGTAGCAGTCCTCTCATTTAATGTGAGTGAAATCCATCCTTACGATTTGGGTGTTATTTTAGACCAAATGGGAATTGCGGTACGCACCGGTCACCACTGTGCCCAACCGATTATGGATAAATTCAATATTCCGGGGACTATTCGTGTCTCTTTGGCACTCTACAACACAAAGGTGGAAATAGACATATTTATAGATGCTCTAAAAAAGGGCATTGCTATGTTGAGTTAAAATTTAGGATTTAGAAAATAGGATTTAGAATTTGAAAATAAAATGTAAAGTACGCTTGACTTATTGGAAAGTTTTATTTACTTTTGCAGAAAAATTCAAAGTCATGAAAAGTAAATTTTTATTACCCAACAAATTTAAAAAAGTGGGCTGGATTATCTTAATTCCATCCACTATTATTGGATTAATTTTGCTTAGTCCATATCATGAACTGTTAGAAATCAACGGGAAGGCTTTTGCTATTTGTGTTGATCAATTCATGGGAAACTTACACTATTTCACTTTTGTTAAGACCAACATTACGAACACTTTGGTTGGTGCTTTGGTTATTATTGGGGCATTGATGGTTGGATTTTCAAAAGAGAAGGTAGAAGATGAGTTTATTGCTAATCTCCGTCTAAACTCCTTATTATGGGCTGTTCTAGTCAATTATCTATTACTACTGTTTATGTTTTTATTTATTTATGGATTGGCATTTCTCAACATTATGGTATACAACATGTTTACCATTCTATTCCTTTTTATTGCCAAGTTTAATATTGCTCTGTATCGAAACTCTAAATCCGGACCCAATGAAGAATAGAATTAAAGTTGAACGGGCTGAAAAGAACATAACCCAACAAGAGCTGGCTGACATCATCTCAGTAAGCAGACAAACCATTCATGCCATTGAAACCGGGAAATATACTCCATCCACTATTTTAGCATTAAAGATTGCCCGATATTTTGGAAAAAGCGTCGAGGAGATCTTTTCGCTGGAGGAAGGAGATTGATCTAAAATTAGAATTTAGATTTTTGGGGTTTAGGCTAATGGTATTGATTTTAAAATAGTTTCCACAGATGTTTTGTCCATTTTAGAAAAAGCAAACCACTTTTTGCCTAAATCTTTAAGTGAGGCTCCCAGATGGTATACCTCTTTATTATCAATGATTAGAAAACGGTCATGACTTTTGCTAAATAGCCTAATCTCAAAATTTTCGTATTGTTCATTAGCTTTTTGTACATCTAGTTGTAGTTGTTTACTTATGTTTTTTGAAAGTAGTAACACTTTTACATTTTTGCTCTTTTTTGTCAGATGCGTCAATGCAGTTTCATCTATATAATTATCAATCAATATGATACTATTTTTTGCAGACCTAATTATCTTTGAAGCCAGTTCATAAGCGTCAAACACTTGTCCATCAAAGAATACACCTTGTGCAGGTAATTCGCTCGATTGTATTTGTAAAGTAATTCCATCTACTTTCTCAGCCAGTGCCTCTACTTTGTCTTCAATGCGGTTTACTCTTTGATTCAGTACGTAGCCTTTTAAAAGATAATCTCTTAAAACATTGGTAGCCCAAATTCTGAATTGTGTACCTTGTTTTGACTTAACACGATAGCCAACAGATATGATGACATCAAGGTTGTAGAATTCTAATTTACGTTTTACATATCTATTTCCTTCTTTTTGAACTGTCAAGTATTCCTTGACAGTTGAATTTTTCTCTAGTTCTTTCTCGCGAAAACAGTTATTAATATGTAAACTAATATTTTGCTTTGTCTGTTGAAATAAAGTAGCCATTTGCTGTTGTGAAAGCCAAACAGTTTCATTTTCTAGTCTTACTTCAATACGTTCTGTAAGTTCATTAGATTGATAGAGTAAAATTTCATTATTCATTGGTAAGTAGTTTTAGATTTTGGAGTTATATGAGTGATTTTAGATTGTTAATTAGGGTGCGATGAATAAACGAAGATATTATGAACTACTTTCCATAAAAATATTTAATCCACTCTTTGTAAGTATCTTGTGCTGAAAGACAGGTATCCAGTAAATAACCCCGGACTGTGGAAAACTCTCTCAATCCTCTATAGTAAAATTGTTTGTGTCGTTCATCTATAATGAAGGGGACTATATTATTTCGCAAGCACTCACGGAACATGATTAACCGTCCAACTCTGCCATTTCCATCCTGAAAAGGGTGAATTTGTTCGAAGTGATAATGGTACTCAACAATAGTTTCAAAGTCAATATCAGATAACCCATTATACCAACTATTCAATTTCTCCATTTCAGCATCCACATCTTGTGGCAAAGTGGTTTCCATGCCACCCACTTCATTAGCTAGTTTTTTCCAATCGCCTACATTGAACCAGGATTTAGTAGCATCAGCAGTACCGGATTTTAAGATTCTATGAAATGTTTTGATTATTTTATTCGATAAAGGTTCTTCTATGCTCTCAAGTAAAAAATCAAAAGCAACAAAGTGATTGGATGTTTCAATAATATCATCAACAGGCAAAGCCTCTTCATCCTTAAATCCTATAGTACGTGTTTCAAAAATATAGCGAGTTTGTTCTTCAGTCAACCGGCTTCCCTCGATGCGATTGGAGTTATACGCAAGATTTATTTGAGTTTTATGGTATAATCCTCCCTTACGTTTTGCTTTCTTTTCCTCAATTAATTGCTGCTTTAAATTCATGATTATTCAATAAAAATTGATAGAGTAGGGGTTATTTAAAATTCACCTCCCTAGTTTTGTGATTTTATATCTATAATAGTATAAGATTACAAGTAGCAAAAATACACATTTTTTTGGTAATTTTCTCTTTAAAAGCAATCTTTATTATTGAGAATAATAGTGTTGCAAAAAAATAAAAAGACATCTTTTTTTAATCCTAAAATCATAAATTCCTAATCAAAATACGAAATTTATTATATCTTTGCAGTTTATAGTCAATAACAACAAATTATGAGCAAAGTTAACCTTTTTGTTCCTTGTGCGATGGATATGTTTAGTCCATTGATTCCCAAAAGTGTGATCAGTGTTTTAGAAAAATTAGGAGATACAGTCATTTATAATCCTGAACAAACTTGCTGTGGCAGATCACTTTATTATAGGGGAGAACGAGATTTTGCGGCAGAATTGGCTATGAAAATGCTCAATGATCTTTTAGATCCTCAAGATATTAAAAGAGCAACCATTATCCCTTCAACAGACTGCAGTGCTTATATTAGAAGATATTTTAAAGAGCTTCTTGCCAATAGTGTTGTTCCAAGTGAGTTGAACGGTTTTGTTCAAAATGTTTATGATTTATGTGACTATATTGTGAATGTTAAAGGGGTTACAAGCCTAAATAACCGCTTTAATGCACGTGTTTACTACTTTGAATCATGCTCCGCCAGAAATTTATATAAACTTGAAGATGAAGTTCACATATTACTCAGAAATACTGAAGGACTTGAATTGATTGTAGATGAAGATGTGAATGATTGCTGCCCGGGAAATCTGTTTTTTGCAAACACAAATCCTATGGTTTCAGATCAAATTATAGAGGAGTGTGTTAATAAAATATATCAATTGAATGTTCAATATATTACATCCACAGATATAGAGTGTTTACAACTGATGGACGCTTATATACAAACTCTCAATGTAAATATGGAAGTAATCCATATTGCCGATATATTAAATAGCGAACAATCTCTATAGAAATCCTAACCAACCATAAAATAGGTTGATGGGTAGATATGGTTAGTATCCTTCACTCTTTTACTTAATGCAAATGCAAAAGTAAGCGTACCAACTCTCCCAATAAACATCACAATCACCAAAATTATTTTTGTTGGATCGGTGAAAGAACTAGTACAACCTGTTGATAATCCGCAAGTCGCAAATGCTGAGACACATTCAAATAAAAGGTTTACAAAATTAATTGTAGGCTCAAAAATAGAAATTGCCAACACAGAAATAAAAATTACCAGAGCTGACATAAACATAATAGAATATGATTTATCAACTAATTCAAAAGGAATTGTTTTCTTTCTAAATTCAATATGTTTTTTTCCTCTAATAGTAGCGATTACAGACTTATAGATAACAAACGCCGTGGTTGTTTTAATTCCTCCGGCTGTAGAACCTGGGGAAGCACCTATAAACATCACTAACATTGTTATAATTAATGTTGGAGTAGTAACCAACGACATATTAACAATATTAAACCCCGCTGTTCTACCGGTTACAATTTGAAAAATAGAGGCAACCAACTTTTCTGTAAAGTTACTTTTATGTGAAAGAGATTGATGATACTCCAAGAAATAAAAAGATAGGGAACCTACCACTAAAATAAAAAGCGTAGTTCGTAGAACTATTATCGTACTAGGTCGTAATTTTTTCCATTTCTTTTTTCTTCTTTCTCTGATAGCTGATGGACTGAATAGATCAGCCATTACAAAAAATCCAATTCCCCCCAAAAGAATCAAAATCATAACAACTATTTGTGGAAATATAGCATGGGAGACGAGGGGATTTAAAAAGTTATCACTCCATAATGTATATCCGCAGTTATTGTAAGCAGAAATAGCATGAAAAGCTGCATAAAAGAGGGTTTGACCGGTTGAAGTACAAAAATGGTTGTGTTGCCAGTAAATAAACAATAACCCCATACCAGTCACCTCAATAATTAGGGTAGCTAAAATAATTTGACGTAAAATTGCGGATGTTTCAGAAGTTTTGTTTGCTGATAAAAGATCTTTAACAAAATATTGACTTCGAACAGATTTTGGTGACTTTGAAAAGAAGAGAGCAAAGAAAGAAGCAAAAGACAAGATACTTAATCCCCCCAATTGCATTAAAATCATAATGACAACTTGTCCTCGAAAAGTAAAATCCTTACTGACATCCAGTACTCCCAAACCTGTTACACAACATGAACTTGTAGAAGTAAACAAGGCATCAACAAAATGGATTGGCTGCGTGGTCATCAAAGGCATAGACAAAAGAATAGTTCCCACTATGATTAAAGAGAAGAAGGAGAGAAGTAGCATCCCCGGAGGAGAAATGTTAAAGCGGGTGAAATAATTCACAATTTTAGATAAATCTAGAATTGCAATAAAGAAAATGTAAAGATATAAGAAAAGAGTATAGTTTCTAATCTCTAATTCACTAGGCTGGTAGTCAAGAATACTTTGAGATAAAAAAACAAAAACAAATTGTAAAAGGAAGAATGCCAAAATAACTGCTTCTGTACGCGTATCTCTTAAAAACTGTTTCCACTTCATGGAATAGAGGAGAGAAAGCAGATATTTAAATACATAAAAAAGAGAAAAACCTTTAATTAGGCTTAAAATCGTTTCTTTTAGTGAGGGAGTAATATTAAATCCATAATAGTAACAGATTAATCCAATAAGTAGAAAGGAAACGAGAAAGCTTACAATCTGTATCACCTTATCAACACGATCGGAATAATCAGAAATATGAATATTAAATCGCCGGATCCAATTTTCTATTTTAAATTGTGACATTCAATAAAAATTATAAATTGGAATTGATAAACGTTTCTATATCAACTAATTTTCCAAATAACACAAAGATATCATTTTCTTCAATAATGTCCGACGTAGCAGGTACCCCAATAATATGTTCTTCAATTTTTTTGGTATCAACCGAATCGTAAGTTTCTCTCCTAATTGTAATCAAGCTTATTCGATAACTATCTCTGAAGTTTAATTCTTCAATTGTTTTGCCAACAATACGGGGTGGGGTAAGCACTTCAGCAATTCGGTATTGGTCAGGAAGTTGCAAATAAGTTAATATATTGGGATTTAACATTCTTTCAGCAACAATAACACCCACTTCATCTTCAGGGGAAAGAAATTCAGTAATTCCCATTTTCTCCAGAATTAACTTTTGGTTTTCTCCTAAAGTTCTACAAACAATACGTTTTACTTTTAAGTCAAGTAAATTGGCTACACAAAGTAGACGTGCCTCAAAGTCATTACCGATAGCAACAATCACAGTATCATAATCCTCAATATTTTCCGCTTCAAGAGCCCTTTTGTTCGTTGCATCAACACAAACAGCATAAGCAACATCATCGGAAATATCCTGAATAATTGATAGGGTAGAGTCAATAACCAATACTTCAACCCCCTTTAATGAGAGTTCTTTTGCTATAGCAGTACCAAATCTCCCAGCACCAATAACGGCAATTTTTTCATTTTTCATGGTCCATTATTTTTGCGCAAAAGTAATCTTTTTTTTATCTAAATATTGCTGTCGCCCGATAAAAAATTCCAGAAACATATGCAATGAGCATTCCGTAATTGGTAATTGGAATTTGTGCATTGATTGCCGGTTGTAACCTATTCATAATCTGCCTTTTAGTAATCATACAGCCACCGCACTGTACAATTAATTTAAATTGTGAGTAGTCGGGAATTGGATCTAATCCGGAAATAACAGTAAAGTGAAGTTTCTTTTTGGTGTATTCTTTCAACCAATTTGGGATTTTTACTCTACCAATATCATCACAAGAAGTAGTATGTGTGCAGGACTCTAAAATTAAAATCTGATCCTCATTCTGCAAATTTTCAATAGCCTTAGTTCCTTTTAAATAGCTATAAAAATCTCCTTTCTGATGGGCTAAAATGATGCTAAAACTGGTTAAAGGAATCTCATCAGGAATCATTTTTGAAACCTCAGGAAATATTTTGCTATCAGTAACCACCAAATTGGGTTTGGTATTCTTTTTTAAATAATCTTCGATTTCCGTTTCCTTCAGAACAATAGCAATAGCCTGGTGATCCAATATATCACGAATAGTTTGGACCTGAGGCAAGATTAAACGTCCTTCAGGAGCAGCACTATCAATAGGAGTTATTAACACTATTTGATCGCCGGGATCTACAACATCTCCTAAAATTGAAGTTGATGATTGATAGGCGGATTTAGGCATCAACTTCACAATTTTATCAATTAATTTATCAATGCCAAATAGGGTAGTGGCACTAACATTAACAATATTATAATTTTCAAATGAAGATTGAGTTGGAGCTTCACATTGATCTACTTTATTATTGACTATTAGGAAAGGAGTGTGTGTTTCCTCTAATTTTAGAATAATTTCCTGTTCTTCTTTTTCTATTTGATAATTATTGACAACTAATAAAGCAAAATCAATTAGTTTAATAACTTCCAAAGTTTTTTGTACCCTTTTTAATCCTAATTCACCCACATCATCATAACCTGGCGTATCAATAATGACTGTGGGTCCCAAACCATATATTTCTATTGATTTTTTAACAGGATCCGTCGTTGTTCCGGGAGTATCAGAAACAATAGCCAAATCTTGCTTTGTAATAGCATTAATCAAAGAGCTTTTTCCCGTATTTCTTCTACCAATAATTCCCAGATGTGGCTGTGTGTTAATTCCTTTAATTTTCGGCATGTTTAAATTTTTTTTTTGCAAAATTATGAATAATTTTTAAAAATAGGAGATATTATTATAAATTTAATAATATTGATAATCATCAAAGTTTACAATTGTAAATACATTTATTCGTGTTTATTATTGTGAATTTTTTAATGTTTGAGTTTACTTTTATTAATACAAAGATTACTACTGTTGTATTTATTGATGTGTATTTTTATTTGATTTTAGTTTCCAACTTTTATTTATGTTTATTTATTTATAGAGAATTAGAATAAATCTTTTACTTATATTTCAAAACAAAATATAATACTTTTAAACTTCTTAACTAATTGATATCCAATACAGTTAAAAGATTTTATTAATTATTTACTTTAGATGATTATTGTTATTTATTAACATTTTATAATTAATACAATTTAAATATTTATAACTCTGATATTCAGGTTTTTAGATGTTTTATCTAATCTAATACTTTAAATAGTTATCAACATTCGTTGAAATTTTGGTTTTTTGTACTATTTTTGTTGTTCCAAAAGTTGGTTAACAAAAGTAACTCTCTATATGTTTACATTTGTCAACATTGTTAGTTTTGTTTTTGTGTTTATGTTTGTAAAATTTTATTGTTATGGTTAATCGAATTAAACAGATAATGGAGATGTGTGATTCAACTCCGGCACAATTTGCAACAGAATTAGGTATAAATAGATCTAATTTAACACATGTATTTTCTGGGCGAAATCAGCCCAGTTTAGATTTAACACGAAAAATATTGGAAACATTTCCTGAAATTAAAGCAGAATGGTTAATTATGGGTACTGGTCCTATGACGAAATCTGATGAATTAAAAATGATTAAGGAACAGATTAATGAATCTGCTCCAAATCAGCCTCGTGATTTTTTAAATAAAAAAGAAGAGAGTGATAAATCTGTCGAAAAAGTGGATAATAAAATCGAGTCCCCTGAGAATTCACAAGTCACAGTCAGGACAAAAGAGGATAACAATACAGAGCAGGGTTCAACAAAGGAAAAGTTGGAAAGAACTTCCTGCCCCCCATTATTTAAAGATCATAAAAAAGAAGTAGAAAAAATGATCCTAATATACAGTGATCGTACTTTTGAAACCTATTATCCTCAGGAAAAATAACAAAGAGTTAACTTAAGATTTTAGCTATCAAAAAAATGGGATATTTCAATCTCGCTTAATGAATAAAGTATTTTTTTACCTGATGGGGCTGTATGAGGTACAAGGGTGGAGAAGAGGGTTTTAATCAACTCCTGAATCTCTTCATTGGTTGTTAACTCTTTAAAACGGTGTTTCTTATGCCTTGCCATTGAAAGCGCAATTGTTTTATTACGGTCAGTATCTCTACCCATCTGGCTAGCCTTATAACTCTCTATTAAATAAGTTATTAGTGTTTGTAAATCATCATTCTCTTCATTGTTTGGAGTTCCATTTACAACAATAGTTGTGCTATCCAGAATTTCAATTTCATATCCCAAATGGAGTAATTCCGGTTTCATTTCATTAATAATCTCAATTTGTGCCGGTGTAAATTGGATATGATCCGGAAAGAGAGAGTGCTGAATCACAGTAGGTTGATTTTCCAAAGCATCAAAATATTTTTCATACAAAATACGTTCACGTGCCGATGTAATATGAATAAATGTAACCCGTGAATTAATCAACGCAACGATATATTGATTAGAAAGTAAAAAAGCTGGAATCTCTTCGATTGAAATTATTGGAATATCTTGTTCCTGTTTTTCATTAAAAACCAGCTCAGTTCTACGCTCTTCCTGTGAAGTAATTTCAATATGTTCATCTTTAATATTTTTCATAAACTGACTCCAGCTGTCAAAATGCTCATTTCCCTTAGGGTGATGGGAGGAAAAGCTTGAGGAAGAGGAGTGTGAACCTGCACTACTTTTCTTGGATTGGAACGGATTATAATCAGGATTCAATGATACTGAAGGTGGTCTAATCTCTGTATTGGGTTTTAAGACCGGAATCTCCTGAGCTCCTTCAACATCAAAATCGATTTGTGGCGTGAGGGAGAGTGCCCCTAAGGATTTTTTTACTGTAGCATGAATTAGTCCATATAGTAGTTTTTCATCCTGGAACTTGGCCTCTACTTTAGTCGGACTAATATTTACATCAATTGTTTTAGGATCTACTTGTAAATGAACAAAAAAGGCTGGTTTATAACCCTCAGGAATCATTTCTTTATATGCACTTTCAATAGCATGTCTAAGATAATAATGAGTAATAAATCTATTATTTACAAAGAAATACTGATCATTTTTTCTTTTTTTCGCATTTTCAGGTTTTGCAATAAATCCGCTAATTTTAATTTCTCCCACCTCTTGTTCAATAGGAAACAACTTATCTTTAATATGATTTCCAAATATTTGAATAATTCTAATTTTAAAATTGGAGGGGGTAAGTTGTAGAAGCAACTTATCATTATGAGAGAAAGTAAAACCTAATTCAGGGTGTATCAGTGCAATTCTAAAGAATTCTTCTTCAATATGGGAAAACTCAACGGAATCTGATTTTAGGAAGTTTCTCCGAGCCGGTACATTATAAAAAAGGTTTTTGACAGCTACCGAAGTACCGTCAGATGTAACTGTTGGAACATGTTCTGATATTTGTGTTCCCTCAATGGCCACCAATGTCCCAATCTCCTGATCTTCCTGCTTTGTCTTTAATTCCACATGAGCGATAGCTGCAATTGATGCCAAAGCTTCACCACGAAACCCTTTAGTTTTCAGAGAAAAAAGATCATCAGCAGAATTAATTTTAGAAGTAGCATGGCGTTCAAAACAGAGTCTAGCGTCACTAAAGCTCATTCCTTTACCATTATCAACGACCTGGATTAGAGTTTTACCAGAATCTTTAATAATCAATTCTATCTGTGTTGCACCTGAGTCAACACTATTTTCAAGAAGCTCTTTAACAACAGAAGCAGGGCGTTGGATTACCTCACCGGCTGCAATTTGATTTGCTACGTGATCAGGGAGAAGATGAATAATATCAGACATAATTTAAAATTCAGAAAGATAGGGAAGTTTAAAGAAATTTAACATAGACATAAAGGAGTACAACAAGAATTATTATAATCCAAATAAGCGACTTAAAGTTGGATATTCCTTTCCTTCTACTTTGTCTCTTTTTATCCCAGCTGCGATGTAATCTTTCTGCAAATTCATCACGATCAAACACCTTATTATTGGACTTTTTATCTTCTCCTTCAACATAGAATTGTGGAATATAGTTGTATTTTCTAACTTCTGGTCTCTGAAAAAATGAAAAATTCATATCTACATCATATTTTCGACAAAAATACATAAAAAAGTGCTACAAAGTTCTGATGTGAATAAAAATTAAATTCTCATATACAGCTAACCCCTTGCCTATGATTATAATATTATTGTAAAAAGAGAGCAATAAAAGGGTTATAAAAACTATTTTTTCCTTCTTATTCGATATAGACAATTGTTTTTTATATTTTTGCAGTCAGTATGAAGAAGTTTAATAATGATTTTTTTAAAGTTATTCCAACACCCTTTAAGCCTGCGGTGGGAAGAATATTAATTTCAGTTCCTTTTTACAGTGATTCTTTTTTTTATAGAACTGTTGTAGTACTGACAGACTACGATAAGAGTAGCTGTGTAGGTTTAGTGATTAACAAGGTTTCACATTTTTCGGTAAAAGATATCGTTTCGAAGTTAAACATTGAAGACCCGATCTATGTTGGTGGTCCGGTCAGTCACTCTCTTGCTTTTGCACTCCATAATTATCCTCATTTTGAAAGGAGACACAAACTGATGGAAGGCGTTTACATTGGTTATGACGAAAACTTACTCTCTTATATGGAGTCAAAAAGAGTTCCTGGTTTGAAATTCAAATTTTTTGTTGGATATTCAGGATGGTATCCTAAACAACTTGAAAATGAGATAGAAAGAAACTTATGGGTGGTCAGCACCGCCGACCCGGAGTTGATATTAGATACTCCTACCGAGCTAATCTGGACCAAAGCAGTAGAAAAATTAGGTGAAAATTACAGCCATTGGCTTCAACTACCTTATGATCCAACTTATAATTAAGTAAAAAAAACAGAATTATTGAAGAATTTCTTGTACTTTTGCAGGTTATTTTTATAGTGGATTAACAAAAAGTTGGAACATGCACATTGAAAAAAATACAAATAAAAATCTTCAATCAACTGAGTGTCAAATTGATATTTCTGCTTTAGAAACTATTATTAAAGATTGCAAAGGAGTTTCAGGTGGATTAATTCCACTTCTTCAAAGAATACAAGATCAATTCACCTTTATTCCTCCGCAAGCTTTTAAACTGATTGATAAGGAGTTAAATATTCCAGAAAGCGAATCTTTAGGAGTAGCTACCTTTTATACTCAATTCAAATTAAATCCCACCGGAAAATACACCATCAAGATTTGTAAAGGGACAGCTTGCCATGTTCAGAATGCAAGTAAGATATTTGATGCTATCTCAGAATATCTGCAGATTAAAGCAGGGGAAACAACTGATGATCAATTATTTACACTTGAACTTGTTTCTTGTTTAGGATGTTGTTCTTTAGCTCCGGCTATCATGATTGGGGAAGAAACTTATGGAAAATTAGATGATCGAAGTGTAATTTCTATTATTAAAGAAATACAAAGCAGAGAGTCAAAATAGCTTATTTTTGTTATTATGAGTCAATTGAGAGTTAAAGTAGGTCTAGGAAGTTGCGGAATTGCTGCAGGAGCACAGAGGATATATGATCATTTAGAATTAATTCACCAAAAGAATCCAGAACAGTGGAGTTTGGAAAAAACCAACTGTATAGGAATCTGTTATTCTGAACCGTTGGTTCATATAGAATTCAATGACGAACTTTATATCTACGGAAATATTACACCTGTCGGAACAGAACAGGTAATTGAATCGTTTCTTCAACACAACACTCCTCCATCAGCTTTTTTAGTATACTCTTCCCAATTACCTGCCAGTGAAAATGATTTTATTAACAATCAAGTCAAATGGGCTTTAAAAAATTGCGGTATAATCAATCCTGAAAAGATTGAAGAGTATGAACAGATGGGAGGCTATCAGGCTGTTTTAAAAATTCAAAAGTGGAGTCCTGATCGAATTATAGATGAAATTGAAAAGAGCGGCTTAAAAGGAAGGGGAGGAGGAGGTTTTCTTACCGCTACTAAGTGGAGGTTAGCTTCAAAACAAACCAAAAAAAACAAATATGTAATTTGCAATGCTGATGAGGGAGACCCTGGAGCTTTTATGGATCGTTCTATTCTGGAAGGTGATCCTCATGGAGTATTAGAGGGAATGATCATTGCAGGTAAAGCAATAGGAGCAACAAAAGGAATCATCTATTGCAGAGCTGAATACCCTTTAGCAATAAAAAGAGTTCAAATTGCAATTGAACAAGCCCGGGAAAAGAATTATCTTGGGAAGAACATCTTTGGTATTAGAGGATTTGATTTTGATATTTATATTAAAGAGGGTGCCGGAGCATTTGTCTGCGGCGAGGAAACTGCTCTCATTGCTTCCATTGAAGGCAAAAGAGGAATGCCTTCTAAAAGACCACCTTTTCCTGCAATAAAAGGAGTATGGGATCTGCCCACAGTGATAAACAATGTAGAAACGTTAGTTAACATACCCACTATTATCAATAAAGGAGCTGAAAACTATGCACGATTAGGAACTGAAAAAGCCAAAGGGACTAAAGTTTTTGCTATTACAGGAAAAGTTAAAAAGTCGGGATTGGTTGAAGTACCCATGGGAACTCCTATTAGTACTGTCATTTATGATATTTGTGGTGGAACTGCCAATGGCAATAAAATTAAGGCGGTACAATTGGGAGGTCCATCCGGTGGCTGTGTTCCTGCTCATCTGTTAGATACCATTATTGATTATGATGCGATCATTGAAACCGGTGCCATTATGGGTTCCGGCGGAATGGTAGTAATGGATGAATCTACTTGTATGGTTGATGTTGCCAAGTTTTTCCTTACTTTTACTCAAAGTGAGTCGTGTGGTAAATGCACATTTTGTCGTATCGGTACGTTGAGAATGCTTGAGATTTTAGAAAAAATCACAAGTGGGGAGGGGGAGATAGAAGACTTGGAAATTCTGGAAGATTTAGCTCTGGAAATCCAAAGTAACTCTTTATGTGGATTGGGACAATCTGCCCCAAATCCGGTACTTTCCGCATTGAAATATTTTAGAGATGAGTTTGAAGCTCACATTATAGATAAAAGATGTCCTGCATTACAATGTTCCGCACTGATCAGGTATGAAATCTTAGCTGATCGTTGCGTAGGTTGTTATCAGTGTCGTAAAGTTTGTCCTGCCAATGCCATTGAATCAAATGATAGAAGAATACACCGCATTATCGAAGAAAATTGCATTCGTTGTGGTGCATGTTATGAGAAATGTCGATTTGATGCTATTGTTAGGTCCTAAAAAATAAAATAGAGTATGGCAGATTATGTAAATATAACAATCAATGACAAACCGATTCAAGCACGTGTCGGAGAAACAATCCTGCATGTTTGCCTTGATCAAGGTATAGAAATTCCTCATTTGTGTCATGATCACAAACTCAAACCATTTGCAGCTTGTTATGTTTGTGTTGTTGAGATTAAAGGATATAAAACCCATCAACCCTCTTGTTCTACTGTAGTGCAAGAAGGAATGGAGATTTACACAGATACTCCTGAGATAAAAAAATCCAGAAAAAATGCTTTGGAACTACTGCTCAGTAATCACTATGCTGATTGTTTGGCACCTTGTTCGCAAGCCTGTCCGGCAGGAGTAGATATTCAAGGCTACCTCTCCTTAACTGAAAAGGGACTATTCCAACAGGCAGTTGAATTGATTAAGGAGACTAATCCTCTACCAGCCATTTGCGGACGTGTATGTGTCAGACCCTGTGAAGATCATTGCAGAAGAGCATTAACGGAAGACAATTCTCCTGTAGGAATTGATTATCTCAAGCGTTTTATTGCTGACTTTGACCTGGTATCGGAATCTCCTGTCACTCCCAAAATTAAGCCATTAAATGGGAAGAAAGTAGCTATTATTGGATCAGGACCGGCGGGATTAACCACTGCTTATTATTTGCAAATAGAAGGAATCCAAGCCGATATTTACGAGCGTGCTCCAAAAACTGGTGGTTGGCTCAGATATGGAATTCCGGAATACAGACTACCTAACAACATCATTGATCAGGAAGTTGCCAATATTACCAAATTGGGAGTTAAGATTTTCACTCAACAGGAACTGAGCAAAAATCTTCGGTTTGAAACATTAGATAAAGAATATGATGCTATCTTTCTTGGTATTGGTGCACAAGTTGGGGATCTTTTGGGAATAGGGGAGAAGAGTGCTCCAAACTTAATCTCCGGTATTGATTTTCTCAAAAAAAATGCAGAAACCAACAACAATACAGATTTGAGTGAAAAAAAAGTAGTTGTGATTGGAGGTGGTAATACGGCTATGGACTGTTGTCGTACAGCCCTGCGTTGCGGTAGTGAAGATGTTTGGGTGCTTTACAGAAGGACTGAAGCAGATATGCCGGCTAATCCCATTGAAATTCACGAATCAAAAGTAGAAGGTGTTCAGTATCAATTCTTAACAACTCCTATTGATGTGTATTACGATAACGAAGGGAACCTGACTGGATTGAAATGTATCCGCATGAAAGCTGAAAAGAAAGAGGGTTCACGTCGTTCAACCATCACACCTATTGAGGGATCGGAATTTGATGTAGCTTGCGATTTGGTGCTTCCTGCTACCGGACAAAAATTGGAAAGTCATGTCTTAGAGCATATTAACGACTATTACAAGACAGAATCGTTACGATTGAACAGGTGGAACACATTGGAACCGGATCATCATACACAACAAATGAATATCCCAAAGATATTTGCTGCCGGAGATGTTGTAACCGGGCCAACCAATATTATTGAAGCGATCGCAGGTGGGAAAAGAGCTGCAAATGCAATTACTCAGTATGTTTTGGGCGAGTCGCTTAGGATGTCTTTCCCCCAATTTATTAGTTCTAAAGAAAACTTCACTAAACAAGTATCAGAGCAATATTGTGGCAAATATACCCCTACAACAAAAAATGAGATGCCTGTTTTAAGTGAAAAAGAACGTCATAATTTCGAAGAGGTTGAGCTGGGGTATCAAACTATTGAACAAGTAACAAGTGAAGTTTCTCGTTGCTTAGAATGCGGCTGTTCAGCATTTTATGATTGTGATTTACAAAAATATGCAACGCAGTACGGTGCAGATCAAACCCGTTTTAAAGGAACATATCAAACATTTGAAACTCATAGTGTTCATCCTAAATTAGTACTGGATAATCATAAATGTATCCTATGTGGACGTTGTGTCAGGGTTTGTAATGAATACTCCGGTAATCGTGTCTGGGGCTTCTTTAAACGAGGTTATAAAACCTATATTGCTCCAAATTTAGAGGGTAATTTACTGGAAAGCAGATGTGATGCTTGTGGTTTGTGTGTTGATACTTGTCCGACAGGTGCATTGACTGAAAACTATATTTTTAAAGTTTTACCTGTTCCCTACAACCATCTTCCAACGATCGATCCATTTGGTTCTGAAGGATTTGAAGTTGATTTATTGGAATACAAAGGCAACATTTATGGTGCCACCTCAAGACGAGGCGTTGTGAATCAAAAAGGGCTTATTAATCGCGATATCTTCTTTAATTACTCCCTGTTTAACAAGAGCAATCGTATTACCCAACCAATGGAGAAAATTGATGGAGTTTGGGAGGCAATCAGCATAGAACGAGCTTTGGAAAGGATTAAGGAAGAAACACAAAAGGTAAAAAATGAAAATAATTTCATATGGATTTCTCCTGAATTTACCAATGAAGCGATCTATATGATTCAGAAGTGGGGTAGGGCAGCACTCCTTTCCAACACCATTGGATCATCCTATTTTCAAAATAGAAGTCAACTATCTAATCCCGATAAAAACGATATTCTACCTCTTAGTGAGCTAGATGATTCTCATCAAATTTTTATTATTGGGGGGAGCCTCCCTGAATCCCACCCTGTGATTAGTCACTTATTACAAAATAGCAGGTTTCATAATCGGGCAACACTGACTCTTATCACAACAAACCCTAAAGATAAATACGCACTCAGAGTTGATGCAACTCATTATATTAAAGATTATTATACCTTTATCAAAGCGATTAATCACTACCTAATTACATATGATAAAGCTTTTGGAATATTCGTTGAAGGATTAGCTTCCCATAAAACTGAGTATTTCGAGCACATAAGCTCTTTAGATGCTGATGAACTTTATTCTAAGGCTGGTGTATCGTTTGAAGTTATCCAACAGATTGCTGAGCAAATCTTGGAAATCCCAGAAACTGCCTTGATTATGAGCGAGTATGAGATTGATGAAAAAACTTTAGTGGAAGCTCATAATTTGATGTTGTTGACTGAAAAACAGGGTAAACCCTCTGCAGGAATTATCAACCTCCGACCTTCTTGCAATACTCAAGGATTATATGATATGGGAGCAATGTCTGAATATGGTCCCGGAAATCGAAAAATTGAAGGTGAATACTTGGATTTACTTCAAGAAACCTGGGGAAACATCAAACTTTCTTCACATTTTAACTCCCTTAAAAACCAAATACAATCTGAAGAAAATAAGAACTTTTTCATCTTTGGTGATGATCCTATAAAAGCGGACCCCACGATAATTCCTCATTTTGAAAAGGCTCAATTTGTTATGTTGCAAACTACTTTCAAAAATGAGACAACTCTTTATGCTGACTTAATGATTCCTGCCAATTTTGGAATTGAGCTCGGAGGAAGTTATACTTCTTCATTTAAAGTAGCTCAAAGTTTTAAAGCAGTTAAAAAGCCAACGATTAAATGGAATGATTATCAGTTTTATGCCAAACTTCATGAAGTTTTTGGTATTGAAACTCCTTCCAATAGTTCAGATATATTTTTTGAGATGCTCTCATTTCTACAACCCGATTGCTGTAGTGGCGGAAGACATCATTTTAAAATCACTAAATAATGATGTATTTCATTGAGCTCTTCTTAATCGCAGTTGGGTTATCTATGGACACTTTGACTGTCTGTATCCCTGCCGGAATTGTGACTAATAAAATGTTGCAACCTCATAGGATGAAGCTAAAGTTAATTATACTTATGGCTTTTATGCAAGCTTTTATGACTTTTGCCGGATGGTTGATGGGCAGCTCTTTCCACAGCATAATCAAGGATTTCGATCATTGGGTTGCGGCTATTTTACTCTTTATAATTGCAGGTGGAATGATTTACGAAGGACTGAAAAAAGATAATAAAAATGAAAAGAAGTTTAATTTCCACTCTAACAAGACTTTGCTCATTTTAGCATTTGCAACCAGTATTGATGCGTTGGCAGTAGGAATTTCTTTCGCACTCCTTGATATGAGCATTTGGTTTCCTGTTGTTATAATAGGAATAGTTACTTTTTTATTCGCATATCTAGGAGTTCAAATAGGAAGTAAGATAAAAGATTTTAAACGGTTTAAGATTGAAATTTTAGGTGGAATCATTCTAATTATCGTAGCCATAAAAATTTTAATTGAGCATACTGTTTGTGCCATGTAAATAATTTTGATTATTTTTGTAGGTTCTATTTTGGATACTGTAGGACTACATTTTACTATTAATAAACGGATTATTAGCAATATATGAATAACAATAAAAATAAATGCATCGAAGATGAATCCATGAATATGGAAGATTACGATGAAAATATCGATGTAAATATACAATTTGCACCTAAAACTGAAACCAATAAGATAACCAGCAATCCTTTTTTTACAAGAGGTTTTTCTGCTATTCCACCGGTAGATCAATGCAAATCGGAAGAGTACAAGCAATCCTGCTGCAAATTAGCAAGTCACGATTGGGTAGAATATATTAATCTACCACAGCAATTTAACTATTATCATATTGTTGAAGTTAGATTCAAAAATAGTCACAAAGATTTCTTCCTTTTACCGGAAGAGGGAGTCTTTAATGTAGGAGAAATCGTTGCTGTAGAAGCCAATCCTGGGCATGATATTGGGATTATTTCCATGACTGGAGTTTCTGTAAAAAGACAATTAGCAGCAAAAAAAATAAAACCGGAAGATGTTTCCAAAAAACTGTACAGACATGCCAAAATCTCTGATATTGACAAATGGATTGCTACAGTTGATTTAGAACACACTACGATGCTCTCATCTCGTTATATTGCCTGGGATTTAAACCTTGAAATGAAAGTAAATGATGTTGAGTATCAGGGAGACGGCGGAAAAGCTATCTTTTACTATTCTGCTGATGAACGTGTTGACTTCAGAACACTGATTAAAATTTTAGCCGAACAATTCAAAATCAGAATTGAGATGAGGCAGATCGGTGTTCGTCAGGAAGCTGCCCGTTTAGGAGGAATTGGGTCTTGTGGAAGAGAGTTGTGTTGTTCTTCATGGTTGACTAATTTTCAATCTGTTTCTACTGTTGCTGCCAAAACGCAACAACTTACACTGAATCCCAAAAAGATTGCAGGAATGTGTGGAAAACTAAAATGTTGTCTAAACTTTGAACAAGAAACCTATTTACTTGAATTAAAAGAATTTCCTCAAGCTAATGTAGTACTGCATACCAAAAAAGGAAAAGCACAGTTTAATAAAATTGACATTTTTAAAAAGGTAGTATGGTATAATTATGCTTCGGATCCCAATTTTATTTTTGCTATTCCTCTCGAAAAAGTTCGTCAAATTATTGAAATGAATAAAAAAGGGAAAAACCCTGAATCATTAGAAGAATTTGCCATAGTAAATCAGAAAAAGATGGATGACGATGGAGGGTATAGCTTAGATGATTTGAAAAACATTGAAGATCGTTAATATAATGAAAAATTTTTTTTTCTATTCTATATTGCTGGTTATTCTTTTCTCCTCTTGTGGAAGAAATATTTTATTTGAAAAGGTAGATCATATTTCAGATGAAAAATGGGCAAGTGATCATATTTTAAAATATCAGTTTAAAATTGTAGACACAACTCAGTTTTATGATATTTTCATCAATGTTCGTAATAGCACTGATTATCCCTATCAAAACTTATATCTTTTCCTAATTAATAAGTTTCCTTCAGGAGTTACCGTAACAGACACTATTGAAGCTCTTTTATGTGATCCTTTTGGAAATTGGTATGGCAAAGGATCAGGTAGAATCAAAGATCATCGTTTATTAATGCGACAGAAGGTAAGATTTCAACAAAAGGGAGTATATAACTTCTCTTTTCAACACGCTATGCGAGATGAAGACCTAATTGGAATCACAGAGTTTGGAATTACAATCCAAGAACACAAACCTATCAAAAAGGATTAGTTGCGAAGTTTTATATACTATTCAAGATGGAGATCATGTCCCATCTTGGTTTGTTTTGTTTTCAAATATCTAATATTTGCTCCATTAGGAGGAATGATAATCGGCACAGTTTCTATAATTTTGATACCGTGACCACTTAATCCAATTTTTTTAGCCGGATTATTAGTAATCAACCTGATTCGGGTAGCATTTAAGTCTCTTAATATTTGAGCTCCTACACCATATTCACGCTCATCTGCTCTAAATCCCAATTCCAGATTAGCCTGAACCGTATCTAATCCTTGAGCCTGTAAATTATATGCTTTAAGTTTATTGACAATTCCTATTCCCCGTCCTTCCTGGCTCATGTACAACACCATCCCCTTTCCTTCTTTTTCAACCATTTGCAGAGCCTGATGAAGTTGACTGGCACAATCACATTTTTGAGATCCAAATATATCACCAGTAACACATGAAGAGTGAACTCGAACCAAAATTTCCTCATCTTTATTCCAATCTCCCTTTTTCAAAGCATAGTGAACAGCTCCATTATTGAGTTGAGTATAGGCAATAAGTTGGAAGGTTCCCCATTCTGTTGGAAGTTCAACTTGTTCCTCTTTTCTTATTAAAGTTTCATTCTTAACCCGATAAGCAATCAAATCACGAATAGAAATTATCTTGATATTATGTTCTTTGGCCACTTTCATTAACTCAGGTAAACGCGCCATCGTTCCATCCGGATTAATAATTTCAATTAAAGCTCCTGCAGGATATAAACCTGCCAACCTTGCCAAATCAACAGTAGCTTCAGTATGCCCTGCACGAATTAACACACCTCCATCACGAGCTTTTAAAGGATTAATATGACCGGGTCTACCTAAATCTTCTGGTTTTAAATCAGGATCAGCTAAAGCTTTAATAGTAGCAGATCTGTCATGAGCAGATACTCCCGTAGTACAGCCATGTCCTAGAAGATCAACTGTAATAGTAAAAGGTGTTCCATGTATAGAGGTATTAGATGCCACTTGCATTTCCAGTTGAAGTTCCTTACATCGTGAATCAGTAATGGGAGCACATAAAACGCCACGCCCATACTGAAGCATAAAATTCACTTTTTCAGGTGTTATTTTTTCAGCTGCAATAATAAAATCACCTTCATTTTCACGATCTTCATCATCAACAACGATTAAAAACTTTCCAGTTTTAAAATCTTCTAAAGCTTCCTCAATTGTATTTAATTTTATTTCCATTCTATTTATTAATCAATTCTATTTTTTTAATTCTCCATTCACCTGAAGGATTCCCTCCATGATTATTATATCTCAACGCAATTCTAACCTTAGAGGCTGTCAGATTGGGTAGAGTAATATCATTACTATTACTAAACTCTGAGGGAAACTGAGTTATTGCAGGCAGAGGCGCGTAGTTATCCGGATCAAATGGTTGATCTACATTAGTTGTATAGTATAGACTGTAATATTCTTGTAATCCCACGAGATTAATTTTATGCAATAAACGAACAAAACTCTCTTTTGTTGCATCGATCTCTATAGGCGGTGAAATCAACCAATCATCCATCTCAATATTAGACGTGTTATAATCGTGATACATAAACTGATCACCTCCAAAGTTTACAAATCGCCAACGAGTAGCATTAGCAGGGAAAACACTCCATCCTTCAGGGCCTATTGAATTTTCGTTAAACTGATATGAATAAAAAACTTCATCTTCAGGTGTATCAACTTGAGCAAACTGAATATCATCTCTGGTCCGGATCATTAATTGGTAGTTATTATCATATATGGTTAAAATCCCATATAGTGTTCCTACTCCAGATGGTACCTTGAGACTTCTAAAGCGTGCGTAATTAGAAGTTCTAACAACAATCGGTTTAGAAACTCCCTGAACATTGAGTGTATGTTCAGTTACAAACTCATTATATGAGAATGGCTTTCCCCAGGATTCAGGAGCAAATTGACAATTTTCCAATTTAACTAATTTACCAACATCTTCAAGAGAGTTCATATCTATTTCTGTACCTAATAGGGGAGTCGGGAGATTATCTTTGCTTGGCAATCCAACACGATGGATATACCTATTGAAGTGCAATGCATTAATCCTACCAACACTGGTTTTACGATATTCCCATCCAACTTGATAATAGCGATTATAATCTCCGACTATCAAACCTCTACAATCAATAATCACCTTTTGTCCAACAGGATATAAGTTAAAAAGTCCATTCATATCCAACTGAATCTCAATAGCTCCGGTTTCATCTTGAACTACCATCGATTTATAGAAGTTACCCCCTTCATCTGTACTTACAACAACTGCTTCAACTATAAATATTTCATCATAGCTACAAATTGAATCCAACTTATAGGAATCAAGTATTAAGTGTTTATTTTTAATATCTTGAATTGTTTTATTGGGAGCAGGACCTTGATAAGTTGGAGCTGTAAATTGTGGTTCTTCCCACTCTTTTTGACAACCGCCCCACAGTAAAGCAAGAACTAATGTAAATATGATATTTTTTAAAATTCTATTCATGATTTCAATATTTTTTAGTTAGGATTTGACTTAAACTGAATATTATTTATAGCCCAATTAGAATTTTTCTGATCGGTATATCTAAATCCAATTCTGAAAGTAGGTTTTGAAACTGCTTCATCCGGTATTGGAATTACTGTTTCAGTAAATGATGATGGTAATGTTGGAATTTCCAACGAAATCCATTCACCATCGATAGTTGAATAGTATAATCTAAATTGATCAGCTGTTCCTAATCCATTAAAGTTTCGATGTGTAAAATAAAGTTTAACATTTCGATAGGATCCAAAATCCAACTGAGGTGAAACCAAATAGCAATCAGTCATTTCCGATGTTGATCCTGTTATGGTTACCACTTTATAATCTGGTTTATATTCCCATTGAGCAGTTCCCGCTACAGATTGATTACTCCAACCCATGGAGAAAGGAGAACTCTCCATATTATATTGGAACACCACATAGCCGCCGGGGGGAGGAAGAACTGTGACATCATTAATAGATCGCAGCATCAACTGATAATCACTGCCATATTTGGTTAAAATCCCTTTGATATTCAATTTACCTTCCGGTAAAACTTCATCAGCCCAATCTATATACTGACTTATTCTGGCTATAATTTTAGTGTTTCCGTTCTCAAGTTGAATATTCCTATTAATTGTCGAATAGCCCTGACTGGCATCAAAATAAAGATTCGATCCATTGGCATCCACAAAAGAACAATTGGGAAGCTCAACTAAAGTATGAAAATCAGCCTCTGTAATATTGTTGGTTGATCGAATCACTTTGGGGGCAGGTTCCGGAACAAATATCCCTGATTTAAAAATGTGACGCATTTCAACATTAGAGGGGATATATTGCATTTCATCATTTCCCCATAGTCCTAGCTGATACCATCCTGAATTTCCATTATTGGCAATATAGCTTCCAAGATACAACCCCTGACACTCAACATATATAGTTTGACCAATCCTATATTTATTATAATATGCTGAATTGGCAGTTCTGATGCTAATACCACCTGTTTCATCCTGTATAAAAATCTCTTTATAGCAAGAACCATGTTTGTCAGTCGAGATTACAACTCCTTTTATCACTACTTTATCCGTAATCAGTGTTGCGGGTTTTACACCCAAAGTATGATATTGGAATAATTCAGCAATAGTATGAGTAGCTTCTCCTGAATACGTTTCTACCGGAATTTCCTCAGGTTTATTACAAGAAGAGCACACTGTGGCAAAAAATGCAATAACAAGAAATATATTTAAAATAGCAACTTTTTTCATCTCTGTTTTAAATTATAATGTTCTAAAATGTATAAGTAACTCCTGCATAAAAAGTGGTTCCAAACGCGTAATAGTACCTATTTTGATATTTTGAAGGATTATACTCTCTATAATCAAATCTATATTGTTCCCATGCTGTAGTAACCAAATTTGTATTATTTGTTATGTTTGTAACACTCACATTGACTGCAATCAATTTTCCTTTTACTCTCCAACTTTTACTTATAGAAAAGTCAAGTGTAAACTGTCCTTTTAATCGGGTTTGATCCACAATAGCATGATAAATTTCAGCTTCTTCTGGAATATCCAGATTCCATGTTCCGCGTGCATGGATGGTTCTTCTGTGAGGGTTCAAATCGCAAAAAATTCTATCGAAGTAGTTGGCATTGATATTTACCCACCAAAAGTTATGATTAAATTTAAGTCCTAATGTTGTAGCTACTTGTGGGGAACCTGCAACAAAATAATTTTTCCAATATACAGTCTCCATTTTATCCCCACCACCTGTACTCAAAATGTCATAACCATTTTCTGCATTAATATTTACCAATGGATTACTGCTATATCTATAATCTCCAAAGTTACCGGCAAAAATTAATGAAAGGGTAGAAGTCATCTTCAATTCAGACCCTATTTCTATACCCATATGGCGTTGGTCGATATCACTCATAGCGTAGTTAACCATTGTGTAATAGTCGTCATGATAGAAACTGATGACACGACTAAGATCATTTAATTGTGTATAATAGGCTGTTAAACGCATTTGAAATTTAGGATATTTCAAGATATAGGAGAAGTCCGAACTAAATATCTTTTCTGACTTCAGATTTGGAACGAAAGTATTTCTAATTCTCGGTGCAATAAATGAGTTCAGCACACCAGGAGCATCATTTTCGTAATGGGATGTCAATGTGAGGTAATTTCGTCCGGTGATCTTATAAGTTATCCCCCCCTTAAATCCATATAACATAAAAGATTTAACATCAGATTTCCCTAATGAAGCTTCAGGGAATCTTCCATTTTGCATTAATCCCACTCTCCACATCTGTTCATTTCCAAGACTAGCACCTAAATGAAAATCAACCTTTCTATAATTAAAATTTAACAATGCCCAAACTTTCTGAATATTGAGATGAAATTCATAGCTATTTCCAATGAGATCACCTTCATGTAAGGTGTCATTTTTATGGAGTAAGTCATTATAAATAGTATTTAGAGAATCGGGAAAGGCTCCTTCCGAAAATTTATCCACATCGATCCAATATAATCCACCCAAAAGATCATTAATTTGATTGTAACTATGTTGTTTAAAACTTCTGATATCTAAACCGGCAAAGAGTCTGATGTTCTCATTTAGATCAGCCGTTATATGTGATGTACCTCCAACCTGAATATGATCCATAACTCTGTTTTCCAGGATATATTGGGCTCTTTTGCCTTGCGAAGCAGCTAACTGGTTAATATTGTACATTCTATCCCAATTAATTTGTCTGAACTGATCATTATTCATCCACTCTTCTTTATAATCCCAGTATAAACTTGTTGTATCTCCACTTTGAATAAAATAACTTGGCAAGTAGCGATAATAATCGGGTCTTGGATCTGCTGCATCATACCAATTCAATGCAGTCGTTGAATTTCTTCCAAAAGTAGCACCCAAAGTTGAAGTGATCGTGAATTTATTATGTGCTGGAGTATAGTAGTGGGAGAGGAGTGTAATCGGCTCATAAGTAGTCCTGACTCTGGCACTTCTCTGTTTCCCTTGATACCAACCCCAGTTGGGATTATAATAGTTCGAACCGGTAAGAGTATATGCTTCTGAAACTGAATTGGCTTGCATGCTTCTACGTGTTGGTGTTCCGATCAAAGTAATATTAACCGCATGTTCTTTATTTATCTTTTTTTCAGCAGCAAGAAAGTAACTGAATGCATCATAAGTAGTACCCTCTACATAAGATATGGTATTACCAAAGCGACCGGAAATAGTAGCTGCAAAAGACCAGCCATTTTTCATTATACCGGTTGCATAGGTCAGCATGAGTCGATTATTATAGGTTCTATTGGACAAAGAATAGGTCCCCTTAATCATTTTACCATATGCCGATGCCCTCAAATTATAATTTGATACTCCTCCAATTGAACCAAAAGTATAGGACGCCGGTGTCATGTAAATTCTGGTATCTGGATAGCGAACTACATGATTTAACCCTCCCCATTGAGAGTATGTAGGCCTACCTGTTACCATACTATTCATTCGAAATCCATTCAAAAAAATCGCATTATACTTATTATCATAACCTCTGATCCTAAAATAAGCGATACTAAAGGTGTATGAAGTATTATTCAAATACAGGTCACGTGAGGATTGCAAAATACTCGGAATAAAATTTCCTGAGGAATTATCACCAATATCTTGACCATCTCCAATGTTTAAAAAAGCGGTTTCAGCGGGACCTTGTGGTCTAATTATTGAAGAATCCGGTGGAGTTTCGCCACTCTGGGCTAAAAGAGTAGAGGTCAAAAATAGTATAGAAATCAAAGATAAAACATAGTATTTCATATCATAAATCTTTTAATTAATTTAAGGAGAACAAAAGTACAAAAAAAAGATTACATAGAAATGTAGAATCTTACAAATAAAATTTATAATTTTGCGAATATATTTTTTGTTATGAAAAACTTGAAATTTCTCACTTTATTTTTAATTTTTGGAGCTTGTTATTCAACAATTTGGGCACAAACTTATCAAACTGCCGTCATTGGATTTTATAATGTTGAAAATTTATTTGACACTATCAATGACCCGTTAAAAAATGATGAACAGTTTTTACCTGACGGATCTTATCAGTGGAATTCTGATAAATATCAACTAAAACTCAAGAATTTAGCAGATGTAATATCCCTAATAGGGGAGGAGCACGGTGGGTGTGCTGTTCTGGGAGTCAGTGAAGTCGAAAATGAAGCTGTACTTCTGGATTTGGTAAATCAAGAAAAACTTAAAAAATTTAACTTTAAAGTAGCACATCATGATTCACCCGATCGAAGAGGTGTTGATGTATGCTTTCTCTATCAGGAAAAACGATTTGAAATGTTATCTATCAAAGGATTTACTCTTGTTATTCCTGACAAACCCGACTTCATTACCCGGGATCAGGTGTTGATGACTGGCGTTTTAGATCAAGTAGATACACTTTTTCTTATCGTTAATCATTGGCCTTCAAAAATAGGGGGGGAGAGAAGAAGTTCCCCTTTACGTGTTGCAGCAGCTGAGTTGACAAAACATATCTGCGATTCCATTTACCAACATCATCCTGATGCAAAAATCATTATTATGGGCGACTTTAACGATAATCCCAATGCAAAAAGCTTTACAAAAGGTTTGGGAGCTGTCGGAAAAATGAAAGATTTGAAAAAAAATGATATCTTTAACCCTATGTATCAAATGTTTCGTGACGGAATCGGATCTATTGCATACCAGGATAACTGGGAGTTGTTTGATCAGATTTTAGTTTCCTCAAATCTGATTACAGCTGCACCTAATACCTATAAATATATCTCTGCGCATGTATTTAGACGTAATTTTATGATTAATAAAACCGGATCATTTGCGGGTTATCCTCATAGAACATTTGCCGGGGGAGCATTTTTAGGAGGATATAGCGATCACCTCCCTGTGTACATAATTTTGGAAAAGAAAGATATTAAATAAACAAGTAACCCTCAAACAAACTTTAAAATGGATAGAAAAATTGTAATTATTCCAACTTATAATGAAATCGAAAATATTGAAAACATTATTCGTAAAACATTCAGTATTACTGATGTACACATTTTAGTTGTGGATGACGGATCTCCGGATGGAACAGGTAAAAAAGTAAAAGAATTAATGGAAGAGTTCCCTGAAAGACTCTTTATTATTGAAAGAACAGGAAAATTGGGACTTGGAACCGCATATATTGCCGGTTTCAAATGGGCACTCGAGAATAATTACGATTATGTTTTTGAAATGGATGCTGACTTTTCTCACAATCCTGAAGATTTAGATCGTCTTTATCATGCTTGTGCTTTAGAAGGAGCTGATTTAGCCATAGGTTCAAGATATTGTAAAGGTGTTAATGTTTTGAATTGGCCTATGGGAAGACTATTAATGTCTTATTATGGATCTATGTACGTTCGTTTTATACTTGGAATGTCAGTTAAAGATACTACTGCAGGATTTAAATGTTACAAAGCCAGTACATTAAGACAAATCGATTTTAAAAGAATTAAACATATTGGCTACGGTTTTCAAATTGAAATGAAATTCAATGTTCATAAATTAAAACTTAAAATTATCGAAGTTCCTATTGTTTTCGTTGATAGAAAATTGGGTACGTCAAAAATGAGCGCAGGAATTTTCAAAGAAGCTATTTTAGGTGTGATTGGGTTAAGATTTCGAAGTTTCTTTTGGAAAAAGAAAAAAGTAGCCTAAATAGAGGAGGTAAAACTTCCTATTTAACATAATATAAATTATACGAAAATAGGTTTAGATTCTATATTTATAATAATTAACTGAAATTGAACTTTTTTAAATACATGACGTTGTTCCTGCTGATCATACTCAAGCACGGAACTATTTTCGCACAAACTTTTACGGAGTTTCAAGATCCCGGGATTTTTGAAATTAATCGAGTTTATCCGCGTTTCAATTTAATTCCGGAAAATGAACAACACAAGATCTCTTTGAATGGAGATTGGAAATTTCATTTTGCAAATCATTTTCACGAACGCCCTGTTAATTTTTATCAACTAAAATTTGATGACTCTCAATGGGAATATTTTCAAGTCCCTGCGAACTGGGAATTGCATGGTTACGGATATCCTGTATACGTTAATCAACCGAATGAATTTGACAATAGCCAAATTCCCAAAGTTCCTGAATTGAATAACAGTGTGGGTTCATACAGAAAACACGTACAAATTCCTAAAAATTGGAAAGATGGTCATGTTTTTATTAATATCGGGGCGATAAAATCTTGTGTATATTTATGGGTTAATGGTCAATTTGTAGGTTATGCGGAAGATTCTAAGACTAATATTGAATTCGACCTCACACATTATGTTAAATACGGAAAGGAGAATCAGATTAGTATGCAGGTAATTAAATGGTCTGATGGATCCTACTTTGAGTGCCAGGATTTTTGGAGAATCAGCGGTGTAGAACGCGATATTTACCTTTATTATACACCATCTACTTATATATCTGATTATCAACTCAATGCAACTCTTGATTCAACCTATAAAAATGGAATATTAGATCTTAATTTACAAATTAGCTCCAAAGGGAATTTTAAAAAACAGAAACAACATCACACTCTTGAATTGATTGTTGAACAGGGTTTACCATCTACCGGCGCAACAGACCCTCTACAATTTAAAAAAGCTATCTATTCTGCAAAATGTGTAACAATTCGAGACTCTTTGACCTCTATTTCATGGGAACAACTTGTTTTTCAGGATGTTCCGGTTTGGTCGGCTGAAACCCCTACCCTATCTCAAATCACTCTTAATCTGCTTGATTCCCAAGGAAAATTGATCCACACACTAAAAAAACAGTTTGGATTCCGTTCTGTAGAGATGAAAAATGGATTCGTGTTAATCAATGGCAAACCGATCAGATTTAAGGGGGTTAACAGACATGATCATGATCCGTACAAAGGTCATGTAATCAGTAAAGAATCGATGTTACAGGATTTTTTACTGATGAAACAAGCGAATATGAATGCTGTTCGTACTGCTCACTATCCGAATGATCCCTATTTTTACGAATTGTGTGACCGATTTGGTCTATACGTGATGGATGAAGCGAATGCAGAATCTCATGCACAGGGATATGGTGCAGCGGCTGTCGCAAAACGGGAGGATTTTCTTGAAGCCACAGTAGCAAGAGTTCGAAATATGTACGAAAGAGATAAAAACCACACTTGTATCGTAATGTGGTCTTTGGGGAATGAATCAGGTAATGGAATATGCTATCACAAGGCATATGATTGGTTAAAAAGCAAAGATCCGAACAGACCGATCCATTATGAGAGAGCTTACGACGACTATAACACGGATGTTTATTCGATCATGTATCCTCATGTTGAGTATATTGCTCAATATGGAGCAGTCAAAAGAGAGAAACCGATGGTAATCTGTGAATATTCACACGCCATGGGCAATAGTTGTGGAAATTTATCAGATTATTGGGATACCATATATAAATATCCTCAATTACAGGGTGCTTTTATTTGGGATTGGGTTGATCAATCTTTAGTCGAATATGATTCTACAGGTAGAAAATGGTACAGTTATGGTGGCGATTATGGTCATCCTGAAGGGATTCCACCATCAGATAAGAACTTCTTAATCAATGGGTTAATTTCCAGTGAAAGAGAACCCCATCCTCACTATTTTGAAGCTCAGAGAGTTTATCAACCACTTCATATTCAAAAAGTTGACATAGAAAAAGGATTATTTAAGATCACTAATCGATTAGATTTTACCAAAGCAGAGGATGCTTTTCGCTTTTTTTATCAATTGGAATATTACGATGGTGAAAAAGTTATGAAGAGCTCCCCTACTCCTATTCTCCTCAATCTGAAACCCGGTGAGAGTCAGGAGATTCATGTTGATTACCCGGAAAAATATCAACAGGGGGTGATCACTTTTTACAGCACGAACAACGGAGGAAATGCTTGTCAAGGACTGGTAATGGCGAACAACAGAGCCACGTTTTACCTTCCCCCCAATTTTATTAATTCAAAAAAAGAAAAAAGATCCAATAAATTAATCAGTTTAACAAAAACAGAAGAGTATTGGACTATTAAAACAGAACAAATAGAGTACCAACTAGAGCTTCAAAGCGGAGCACTTTCGTCCATTTTGTGGGAGGATGAGGAATATTTAAAGAAGCCCATTGAACTCAACTTTTGGCGTCCGCCAACAGATAACGACATTAGAGATCGAAATGGTGTAAAAGCCTGGAAACAAGGCTCTTTGCATGAGCTACAATGGGAGTGTACAGACCGGGAAGCCAAAAGAGAAGGAGATTCATTACTGATTGTTTATCAGTTTTTAAAAGGGATTAATCCGCAAAATCAGGTGATGGTTGAGGCGATTCAATCGATTATTTTCAGTGCTGATGCAGAACTTGAAATCCGTTATCAAATCCAGCTTTCAGAACATATCAGGACAGTAGCTAAGGTAGGTTTACAGTCAGGAATTACTGATCAATTCCAGAAAGTCAGTTGGTTAGGAGCACTCAATGAAACTTACCCTGATCGTTTGCAAGCTGCCGACATAGGTTTTCATACTGCTCCAATTGATCAGTTATTTCACCAGTATGTTAAGCCTCAGGAGAGTGGGAATCGTGCGTTAACTCATCATGTTGCACTTCAGTCCGGATCTAAAGAGATTCTAATCGATTTTAATCATACTTTGTTCAACTTTTCAATTTATCCTTACACTGATTCACAGATTGAAAACGCTTTGCATATCAACAAGTTAGATCCCAATTCATACTGGACTTTCAATTTAGACTTAAAACAAGCCGGCATTGGTGGAGCCACTTGTGGTCCGGGGGTACGTGAACCCTACCTATTAAAGAATAAAACTTATGATTTTACTGTTAGATGGCATTTTAGAAATAATTCCAGCGAACCCATAACAGAGCGTTATCCTATTTCTGTTTCTACTCCCTCCCATTGGTCATTTACACCATCAACAATCTCTGTTTCACCGGTAGTTCAAAGTATAGGCACTACTCCCCTGCCCAATTCAAGATATTCAGACAACTATCCTTTTGCTCTTTATGATGGAAAATTGGGCGTATGTGGCGATTATTACGAAAATTGGTTAGGATATATCAGTGATACCCTAGAAATCATACTTGAGGTAAAAAAAGAGATCGATTGGGAAACGCTTTCTTTGAGATTTTGTCATGATCCCAACAATTGGGTTTTATGTCCTCAAACTATCTACTATCAAACTTCAACAGATCGTTATAAATACTCTGATGCAAAAGATGTTAAGACTTCTGTTGACCCTTTAAATAAAAAGAACAATAAAACAGAAATAGTTCTCTTTAACATTCCCAATGAGAACAAAGAATGGATTAAAATAAAAGTGATTTCAGCTCCTTTCTTACCCGATTGGCATTCCAATCCAGGAGAAAAACCCTGGTTGATGATTGATGAAATCATCTTTAATAATGTAAAAACAAATAAACAATAAATAACATATAGGAATGAGTAAAAGAGCCCTCGTTAGTGTTAGTGATAAAACCAATATCGTTGGTTTAGTACAACAATTAGCGCAATTTGATTATCAAATTATCTCTACGGGTGGTACCAAAAGAGCCCTTGAAGAGACCGGAATCGCCGTGATTGGCGTTGAAGAGATAACTGAGTATCCTGAAATGATGGATGGAAGAGTAAAAACACTGCATCCTAAAGTACATGGAGGCTTATTGGCGCTGAGAGATAACCAGAAGCACCTTGATGAAATGTTTGAAAACGACATCCAATTCATTGATTTAGTGGTTGTTAATCTTTATCCATTTCAGAAAACCATTGAAACTAAAGGAACTACTTACGAAGATGCTATTGAAAATATAGATATAGGGGGACCTTCGATGCTGCGTAGCGCTGCTAAAAACCATCGCGACGTAACTGTCATTTGCGATCCTCAAGATTATGAATGGGTGATTGATGAGATTGCCAAAAAAGGAAATACCACCTTAGAAACACGCAGAAAACTGGCTGCAAAGGCATTCAGACACACTGCCGCATATGATGCCCACATTGCTCAATACTTAACTGAGCAGGTTGGAGAGACTGATCCAGAATCAATTACGCTCACTTATACCAAAAAACAAGCCTTGAGATACGGCGAAAATCCACATCAAAAAGCGACTTTTTATATTGGAAAAAAAGAGGGATATTCTTTGGCATGGGGTGAACAATTACATGGTAAAGAACTCTCTTACAACAACATCCAAGATGGTGATGCCGCATTAAATATGGTTAAAGAGTTTCAGGAACCGGTTTGCGTAGCAGTAAAACATAAAAATCCTTGCGGTGTAGGTATCGGAGCTGATCTTTATGAAGCCTGGAGGGGTTGTTATGAAGCGGACACTACCTCTATCTTTGGAGGCATTGTTGCCACCAATCAGCCTATTGATAAAAAAACAGCAGAGGAAATGGGTCAGATCTTCCTCGAAATCATTTTAGCTCCTTCATTTACTCCGGAAGCTTTTGAGATTTTAAGTCAGAAAAAGAATATCCGATTGATCACTTTCGATCTCTCCCTTACTCAAGAGGAGGTCAACTCCTATATTTCGATCAATGGTGGATTATTGGCTCAAACTAAAGATCATTTCTCTGATTCTCAATATGATATCCGATATGTAACAGAGAAAAAACCTACAGAACCTCAACTACAAGACTTACTATTCGGAATGAAAGTGTGCAAACATGTTAAATCGAACGCTATCACAGTTGTACATAACCGCAAAACCGTTGGAATTGGTGCCGGACAGATGAACCGTGTTGGAGCAGCTCGAATTGCTTTAGAGCAAGCTAAAAATAGTGGTTATACTCAAGATTTAATTTTAGCCAGTGATGCATTTTTCCCTTTTGATGATGTTGTAGAATTAGCTCATCAATATGGAGTTGCAGCTATAATACAACCAGGTGGTTCTCTTCGTGATGAAGACTCAATCAAAGCATGTAATAAATTTGGTATCTCTATGATATTCACCGGAATAAGACACTTCAAACACTAATCATATAACCTTAAAATTCAAACCATTATGAACAACTTTTCCCACCTACACCTGCACACCGAATATTCCATATTGGATGGAATGGCTAAAATTCCCAAATTAATAGCTAAAGCCTATGAAGATGGGCAAAGAGCCATAGCTATAACGGATCATGGAAACATGTACGGCGTTTTCGAATTTATGAATGAAATTTCAAAATTCAATAAAAAACTCAAACCTGAAGAAAAACCTATTAAAGGAATCATTGGAAGTGAAGTATATGTTGCTCGTAATGGAAGAACAAACAGAACAAACAGAGAAGATCGTAGCGGATGGCATTTGGTCTTATTAGCCAAAAATATGACGGGCTATCGTAATTTAAGCAAATTAAGCAGCATCTCTTACGAAGATGAAAACTTTTATTACACTGCACGGATTGATAAAGATTTATTGAGAACCTATTCTGAAGGATTAATTGCTTGTTCAGCTTGTTTAGGTGGAGAATTAGCTAAAGCGATCACACTTTATAACTCAGTTCAAGAGTTTCAAAACAATGCACCCCTCAATCTTGAAGAAGCTGAAAAGGTAGCACTAGAGTATCGCGATATATTTGGAGAGGATTATTACATGGAGATGCAGATCCACGGACATCCTGAACAAGAGATGGTTAATGCAGCAATAAAACAGCTATCAGAAAAGCTAAATATCCCTTATATTGCTACTAACGACGTTCACTTTATTAATCGATACGACTTTGAAGCACACCGTGTATTATTGGCATTAAACACCGGAAAATCTTATGTTGACTTAAGTTCAACCGTACAAGACTCCGAATCAGATCCGGGATTATTTTACACCGGCAATGAGTATTTAAAAAGCTACACGGAAATGATTGAACTGTTCAAAGAATATCCTGAAGCGGTGACCAATACGCAGCTCATTGTCGATAAAGTTGAATTTCTTTCATTAGAAAAAGAGGTTGAATTACCCCATTTTCCCATACCGGAAAGATTTGAAAATGAAAGTGAATATTTAGAATACTTAGTGTATGAGGGAGCTAAGAAAAGATGGCCAGATGGAATAACTCCTGATATTGAAGAACGGATTCAGTTCGAGCTCTCAACAGTGAATAGGATGCAATATCCCGGCTATTTTCTCATTGTATGGGACTTTATAAAAGAGGGAAGAAAAAGAAATATCCGATTTGGACCCGGTAGAGGCTCAGCTGCCGGTTCCATATTAGCTTATTGTTTGGAAATAACCAATGTGGATCCCATTAAGTATCAGTTACTATTTGAGCGTTTTCTCAATCCGGATAGAGTTTCATTACCTGATATGGATATCGACATTGATGATGAAGGTAGAGATGAAGTGATTAAATATGTGATAGAGAAATATGGTGCCGACAAAGTGGCACAAATTATCACTTTTAACACTATGGCTACCCGTTCTTCTATCAGAGATTGTCTGAGAGTATTGGATGTTCCTTATGATAAAGCTGATAAAATCGCAAAACTAATTCCGGACGGTGCTAAAAACTTTAAAGATGCTTATGAAAAATCTCCTGAACTAAAAGAAGAGTTGGAAAAAGGAGAACCTTTAATTCAAAAAGGATTAAAACTCGCTGAACTTCTGGAAGGAACTATTAAAAGTTATGGTGTACATCCTTGTGGTGTGATTATATCCAAAGATCCACTCATGGAACAAATTCCTTTGGCTACCTCTAAGAACTCAACTACGCCTATTACGCAGTATGAAGGGACCTATGTAGAAAGTGCAGGATTGTTAAAAATGGACTTTTTAGGACTGAAAACCCTAAGCATTATTAACGAAGCACTTAAAAACATCAAGAAGAGTAAAGGGATTGATCTGAAGATCGACGATATTCCTTTGGATGACAAGCTTACCTATCAATTACTTTCAGCCGGGAACAGTATAGGAGTTTTCCAATTAGAAAGTCCCGGAATGAGAAAATATCTTGTTGACCTAAAACCTTCACGTTTTGAAGATATTATTGCTATGGTTTCGCTATACAGACCCGGACCTATGGCAAATATTCCATCCTATATCAATAGGAAATATGAACGGGAAAAAATTGAGTATCCCATTTCCGTTATGAGTGAGTATTTAAGTGATACTTACGGGATTACAATCTATCAGGAGCAGGTGATGCTATTATCCCAATTGCTTGCCAGTTTTACTCCCGGAGAAGCAGACCAACTTCGTAAAGCGATGGGAAAAAAGAAAATAGATGAGATGGCCAAGTTAGAGTCTTCATTTTATGAGCGTGCTACTAAAAACGGACATAACATCTCTGTACTTAGAAGAATCTGGGATGAGTGGAAAAAATTCGCTGAATATGCCTTTAACAAATCACATGCTACCTGTTATGCTTTAGTTTCGTACCAAACTGCATATTTAAAAGCACACTACCCATCCGAATTTATTGCCGCATTATTGACTAATAACCTGGATAGAATTGATGAAATTAGAAAGTTCATTAAAGATGCAGGAATGATGAATATTAAGATTTTACATCCTGATATCAACGAATCATCCGATCATTTTACTGTAATTTCAAATGGGGATATTCGTTTTGGATTAGCTGCATTGAAAGGTATTGGCAGTAATGCTGTAGCCGCCATTCTTGAAGAAAGGGAAAATGGAAGTTTTAAAGATATTTTTGATTTCTTTAAGCGTATCAATTTAAGAGTTTGTACTAAGAAAAATATTGAAGCTCTCGTTCTTTCAGGTGCTTTTGATGGATTTACTGATATGCACAGAGCTCAATTTTTCCATTCTGACGATGATAAAACCAATTTCATTGACAAGATTATAGCATGGGGAAACCAAGAGCAAAAACTTGAATCACAAGGACAGTTTTCTCTTTTTGGAGAGTCAGAAGAGATGCAAAAAGAAGCTTTACCTGCACTCCCCATTGTTGAAGAGTGGACTCAACTGGAAAAATTAAAACATGAAAAAGAGATTGCAGGTTTCTATATTTCCGGATACCCCTTAGATGCTTATGAGGTTGCTATTCAGCATTTTTGCAACACCACCGTTGCTCAACTACAAGATGTTGAATCACCAAAATATATGGATAGAACATTTAGATTCGCCGGAATTATAACCAAAGTGCAAACCGGTGTGACAAAAAATAACTCTGAATGGGGAAAAATGACAATTGAAGATGAAACCGGAAGTTATGAATGGTTTATTAGAGGTAACGATTTTATCAAATATAAAAACTACTTTATTCCTAATAAATTAATATACGCTAAAGGACTGGTAAGATCTTACTTTGACAAAGGTAAAATGGAACAAAGGTATCAGTTTTCCCCTATCGGATTTCTACCTCTTGATGAAATATATGAAAAAATGTGTTCAGAAATTCATTTTACAATTGATGTATCAGAAATATCCACCTCAGTTGCACTCTCACTACAAGAAGCAATTCAAAACTCTCCCGGTGAAAAAATGCTGTACTTTACAATTATTAACAGCAAACAAAATTATGTTACGAACTTAAGCAATATAAGTCATAAAATTGATCCTGAGACCTTTGTAAAGAATTTAAAAATTCATGCCAACTACACTTTAGTTCTGAAATGAGACGATTTAACTCATATAAACAGTTTCTGATCAATCAATTTGGAAAAAGAGTTCAAAAGCTGACTATTGACGCCGGCTTTACTTGTCCAAACCGCGATGGAACCGTAGGAACAGGAGGATGTACTTTTTGCTCTAATGATGCTTTTAATCCTTCATACTGTGATCCAACAAAAAGTGTAACCCGGCAGCTCGAAGAAGGAATTCAGTTTCATCGTAACCGATACAGGAGGGCTGATTCTTACCTTGCCTATTTCCAAGCCTACTCCAATACTTATCTTCCTCTGAATCAATTACAAAAGATTTATGAACCTGCCTTACAACATCCCAATGTGGTTGGAATTGTGATTGGTACTCGTCCTGACTGCATAGATGAAGAAAAATTAGATTATTTCGCCTGGTTAAATCAAAAACGATTTGTTTCCATAGAGTACGGTATTGAATCAATACACAATAAGACCTTAGAACATATCAACAGAGGACATACTTTTGAACAATCGCAACATGCAGTTGAAGAAACCCGAAAAAGAAATATCCATACAGGAGGTCATTTTATCTTTGGATTACCTTTTGAAACCCCTGAAATCTGGATGGCAGATCTGGATGAGATCAATCGGCTGGGACTCAATAGCATTAAATTTCATCAATTACAATTGATTAAAGAGACTCAGATGGCTCTTGAGTTTGAGCAATACCCTGAACGATTCTATCTGTTTGATATTCACAACTATATCCCATTTATCGTAAATTTTGTAGAAAAACTGGATCCCAAACTGATTATTGAACGTTTTGCCGGTGAAGTACCACCCCGTTTTTTAGCTTTAAATAATTGGGGTACAACCAGATATGACGTGATTCTTCAAATGATTGAAAAAGAGTTTGAGCAAAGAGACAGTTTCCAAGGAAAGTTCTACAAGATATAATGAAAAAATTGTAACTTTGCAGGTTGATTTCTAAAGCACTATGGAAACACGTAAAAAAGTAGACTTTTTAGTCATTGGCTCCGGCATCGCAGGACTTAGTTTTGCTTTAAAAGCAGCCAATTATGGTAATGTTTGTGTTATCACCAAAGGTAAAATTGATGATACAGCTACCAAATATGCACAAGGAGGAATTGCAGCAGTTGTATATCACCCGGATACATACGAAAAACACATCAATGACACCATGATTGCCGGTGACTCTCTATCAGATAGAAAAATTGTTGAACTGACGATTAAAGAATCTACAGAGCGTGTATTGGAATTAATTGAATGGGGAGTAAATTTTGACAAAACTCCATCCGGAAGATTCTCTTTAGCAAAAGAGGGAGGACACTCAGAATATCGGGTATTACACCATAAAGATATTACCGGATTTGAAATTGAACGCAAATTGATCAAAGCGGCTCAATTGAACGAAAATATTGAGATTCTGGAAAATCATATTGGATTGGAAATCATTACCCAACACCATTTGGGGCAAAATGTAAGTCGCCGATCCAACAATATTGAATGCTACGGAGCCTACGTTTTTGACGTCGAAACCAAAAAAGTAACTACCATCCTTGCCAAGTTTACTATGATGGCAACGGGGGGAATAGGAACCGTTTATGGCAACACAACAAACCCTTTGATATCCACAGGAGATGGTATCGCGATGGTTTATAGGGCAAAAGGAGTAATCAATGGAATGGAGTTTGTTCAGTTTCACCCAACCTCTCTGTATAATCCAAAAGAATCTCCATCTTTTTTGATCTCTGAGGCATTAAGGGGTGCAGGAGCTGTTTTGAAAGATTTTAATGGCAATGATTTAATGTCTAAGTATGATAAAAGAGGTTCTTTAGCTCCCAGAGATATTGTTGCCCGTGCTATTGACAATGAATTGAAAATCAGTGGTAAAGAACACGTTTTCCTGGATGCAAGATCGATACCGCACAATCAGATTTTTCAACATTTTCCTAATATTTATGCTAAATGTTTAAGTGCCGGTATCGATATCACCAAAGATATGATTCCGGTTGTTCCGGCTGCACACTACTCATGTGGAGGAATCAAGACAGATGAATGGGGAGCCTCTTCTATTCGCAATTTATATGCTTCAGGAGAATGTGCATCGACAGGACTACATGGAGCTAATCGCTTGGCATCCAACTCCTTATTGGAAGCTTTAGTCTTTTCTCACAGAGCCTGTGTAGATGCTGTTGAACATCTGAACGATGTTGACTTTTGCTTGGATGTTCCCGATTGGGACAGTGAAGGAACAGTACACAACGAAGAGATGGTACTCATCACACAATCCAAAAAAGAGTTACAACAAATTATGTCTAATTACGTTGGTATTGTGCGCTCTATTTTGAGATTGGAACGTGCATTGGTGCGACTTCATATACTATTTCAAGAAACCGAAACGTTGTACAAGAAGTCAAAACTGATACCTGAAATTTGTGAATTGAGAAATATGATCAATGTGGGATACATTATTATCAAACACGCTATGGAACGTAAAGAGAGTCGTGGACTACACTACTCTATCGATTTCCCGGGTCATCGTGACGAGTCACCTTTATTGAAAGACCATTTGTAAAACAAAATAAACAGCAATTAACATGAACAAAAAATCATTTTTAAAAATTCTTACTCTTATGCTCACCGGTATCATCCTGGTGAGTGCTTGTAAATCTAAAAAAGAGGATAACATCATTCAAGAAGATGAAGTGTTAACTAAAACTATACAGAATAGTGCTCCGGAAGTGAAGCCTCGTCCTGCAGAGGATCTGTCCGGGAAAGTGCAAATCATTACTGAAGAGGAATTTATAGCAAAAATCACCGAAATAGATAATGAAAAAGGGTTCCAGTATAAAGGTTCAACTCCGGCTATCGTAGATTTTTACGCTGATTGGTGCAGACCTTGTATTGCATTAGGACCCGTTTTGGAAAGATTGGGTGAAAAATATAAAGGACAAATCATCATTTATAAGGTTAATGTTGACAAAGCACAGCGTTTGGCTGCACAATTTGGAATTCAAAGCATCCCTTCATTGCTGTTCTTAAAACCCAATGAGCAACCCAAAATGATGGTTGGCGCTCCGACTCAGGATGAGCTGGACAAAATTATCAATGAGGCACTTTTATAAAACAAGAATGTGGGCTTAATTAAAAAAACAACTCTTTTTGTACTTTTTTTCTCTTTTTCTATTATATTATATTCCCAGGGGGGATGGACATGTGATAGCGCTGCTCAATTTTTGAACAAAATAGAGAAGAAGATTGCTCACTTCCAACCCGAGGATCCTGAGTTGATAACCCTCCACTACTTGTTCGCTCTTGACAATAAAAAAGAGTTAGAGCAGTTTTATTCGGAAATCATTCCCTCTCTGTCACACTGTGATCGAAATTATTATTATCAACTGATAGAACAGTATGATAGACTGACAAAAACAAACTCTATTTTTCTTGATTCACTCTCAAAACAGAAAGATCGGGTAGATTACCTTTTCTATCAGATGGGATACCACGAATTTAAACTCAAAAACTATGAACATGCTCTTTATCACGTTGATAGATCATTAGAATACAATCCATTATACGGAGATCCGCTGCTCATCAAGTTGGAAATTCTATTTCACTATAAACAATACAAAGAGTGTCTCGATATTCTTAACATACTCTATTATGATATCGACATTAATGTAGAGCAAGAGAAAAAGATCATTGACTTCAATAGCCGATTTTACGATCAGGTATATCATCTGGGTGACTCGTTAGTCATTGAGGACCGTGCTACAGAGGCTTTCAAACTGTTTGGAATATTAGAAACCTTCTGCCATATCATGCCTTCCGGTTACTGCAACGACGATTATTACCATGGAATATTACGCTCAAAATCAGGCGTTTACGAATCCTACTTAAAAATTGCATCGGTAGCCCGGGAGCGTAAAAACTTTGAAATGGAAAAGCGTTTTCTCCAGTATGCACAAGATTACTTAAATGAGAATCCCGAAATAGCAGATCAGGGGAAACCACAACCATCGGAACAACTCTCCTACTCTACTCCGGAAGCCAAGCCCTTTTTCAACACTTCAGTTTCTCCGGGTGAAATTACAGTTACAGCAGTAAATCCTCCTATTCAAACTTTACCTAATCCCGTCGTTGAAGAAAACAGGTCCCAATCTCAACCCAACACACACACGGCTTCTCCTGATGCTCCGACAGTCCGAGAGGGGGATAAAAAAGAGGAAACAGCCACTGTTTTGGCTGCCCCCCAAATGTTTTTAAATCAAAAAGAAGAAAAAAAAGAAAATCAAAAGGTAGAAAATACCCCAAACGAAATAACTCAAACTCCGGTTGAGGAACCGGTTGATCCGATGAAGGAGTATAAAAAGTATCAGGATTTAATTTTTGAAGGATTGGTAATGTGTATAAATGAGGAGTTTGAGGAGGCATATCAAAAGTTTAGTGCTGCCAAAGCACTTGAAAGTTGCGATTGTTTTGAGCTTGATGCCCGCGTTGATATCTTCTTAAGAGAATTGAAAAAATTAGACATCAAAAAGTAAAATTATAACCTCCTCAATATCAATCAGATCACTTTTTTTGAAAATAAATTCAAAAAAAATAAGATAAGTGTCTGATTATATGAAATAAATGTGTATTTTTGCACCCTTAAAAAACCGATTATTATCCTTTAACTTAGAGAAGGAAAAATTAATTGAAAAACCTTGAGTTTTGTAGGTGAAGACAAAACTCATACAAAAAAAACGAAAAGTAAAAAATGGACACATTAAGTTACAAAACTGTTTCAGCTAATGAAAAAATAGTTCAGAAAGAGTGGGTTTTAATTGATGCGGAGAATGAAGTTGTGGGTCGTTTAGCAACTGTTGTCGCTCGTATCTTAAGAGGTAAAAACAAAACCTATTACACACCTCATTTTGATTGTGGTGACAATGTTATCATCATCAATGCTGAGAAAGTAAGATTTACAGGAAGTAAAATGGAAACCAAAGAGTACATCAGACATACCGGTTATCCAGGCGGACAACGTACCAGAACTCCAAAGGAGCTTTTGAAAAAACATCCTATCCGTATTTTAGAACATGCTATCAAAGGGATGTTACCTAAAAACAGATTAGGAGCTCAACTTTACAGAAATCTGTACGTTTATGCCGGCAATGAGCATCCACACGAAGGACAACAACCTAAATTAATTAACATTCACGAAATCAAATAGTAACAATGGAAATCACTAATACATTAGGAAGAAGAAAAAGTGCTGTTGCCAGAATCTATTTAAAAGCCGGTTCTGGTCAGATCGTTATTAATGGAAGAGATTACAAAGAATATTTTGTATTACCTACTCTTCAATATATTGTAACCCAACCCTTTGAATTAGCCAATCTACAAAATCAATTTGACGTAAAAGTTAATTTGAATGGTGGTGGTCTTACAGGACAAGCTGAAGCATTGCGTTTGGCTATCTCCAGAGCGTTGGTTGAACTCAATCCTGAATTGAGACCAACTTTGAAAGAAAAAGGATTACTTCGTCGTGACCCACGTATGGTGGAAAGGAAGAAACCCGGACAACCAGGTGCACGTAAAAGATTCCAATTCTCAAAACGTTAATCAATTTATATTATTAAAATTAGTTTAGTATCGAAATTGTTGAGACTTCCCTTGAGAACTACTTAGCAATTGATTTAATGAACGTAAACAAAAAAAACATGTCAAGAGTAAATTTTGAACAATTATTAGAAGCAGGTTGCCACTTTGGTCACTTGAAAAGAAAATGGAATCCCGCCATGGCGCAATATATCTTCATGGAGAAGAATGGAATCCACATTATTGACTTAAACAAAACTGTTGTAAAAATAGAAGAGGCTGCCAATGCAGCTAAACAAATTGCCAAATCAGGTAGAAAAATTTTGTTTGTTGCTACTAAAAAACAAGCGAAAGATACTGTTGCCGAATTGGTAAAAGAAACAGGAATGCCTTACGTAACTGAGCGTTGGCCAGGTGGAATGTTAACTAACTTCTTCACCATCAGAAAAGCGGTTAAAAAAATGACTGATATCGATAAATTGATTGAAAGTCAACAATTTGAAAATATTTCTAAAAGAGAAAGATTACAAATTCAACGTGAAAGAGCAAAATTAGAGAAAAACTTAGGTTCTATTTCTGATTTGACTCGTTTACCCGCTGCTGTATTTGTGGTGGATGTTTTAAAAGAGCATATCGCTGTGGCTGAAGCACGTAGATTAAATATCCCCATCTTTGCTATTGTGGATACCAACTCTAATCCTAAACTTATTGACTTCCCAATTCCTGCCAATGACGATGCTTCTAAATCTGTAGCATTGATTGTAGGGACTATTTGTGAAGCGATTAAAGAAGGTATTGAAGAGAGAAAATTAAGCAAAGAGATTTACGAAGAGGTTGAAGTAGATGAAACTACCAGAGCTGTTGTGGAAGAAGATCACGATGATGAGGATATTTCAAAAGAAACAGGTAAAACCAAAAGGACTAAATTGAGTGATGAAGAGGATGGTCTTAGAAGAAGACGTACCAACGTACGTAAAAATCCTCCTGCTAAGAAATAGTATTAATCTTTAAAATTATAACAATATGGCTATTACTGCTGCTGATGTAAACAAATTAAGACAAATGACCGGAGCCGGTATGATGGACTGCAAAAAGGCTCTCGTTGAGGCAGATGGTGACTTTGATGCTGCTATCGATATTTTAAGAAAAAAAGGACAACAAGTGGCTGCGAAACGTGCAGACCGCGCTTCTTCTGAAGGAAGAGCTGTTGCAAAAGTAAATGCTGATAAAACATTTGCTGCTGTTGTTGTGATTGGTTGCGAAACTGACTTTGTTGGAAAAAATAGCGATTTCGTAGAATTTGCTGATAGCATTATCGATGCTGCTATTGAAAATAAAGTACGCGATATCGATGCACTCAATGCATTAACTATCGATGGTTCTACCGTTGCTGAGATGATCCTTCAAATGACAGGAAAAACCGGTGAAAAAGTAGAACTTGCTGCTTATCATCATATCGAAGCTGAGTCTGTTTCTGCTTACAACCACAATGGAAACCGTATCGCTACAATCGTTGGATTTAACCTTGCCGGTGAAAACGTTCAAGAAGCGGGTTACAACGTAGCAATGCAAATTGCAGCTATGAATCCTATCGCTTTGAATGCTGATGCTGTTCCACAAGCTACTATTGACCATGAAATGGAAATCAATAGAGAGTTGGTTCGTCAAGAAGGAAAACCAGAAAATATGGTTGAACAAATCGTAAAAGGAAAGTTGAATAAATTCTTTAGAGAAAACACCTTGTTAAGTCAAGATTATATCAAAGATAACAAAACTTCCGTAGGTGATTACCTTAAACAAGTTGATCCTAAATTAACTGCTACTCAGTTCTTTAGAGTTCAAATTGGCGGATAATTTCAACCTATAACAGAGATTTTAAAAGAGACTGTCTTAAATTTTGAGGCAGTCTCTTTTTTTTATGAACACCGGAATGATTTCGGATTTCGGATTTCGGAATTTTGGTATTGTTTTTTTTATATAATCCATTGATATTTAATTATTTATATTTTTTCCTGACTTGTACACGTTTTTCTGTTCTAAAAATTAAATCAAAGATTTTCAATCAGTTATGATTTTATTTTAGTATTTTTACCGCACTAAATCGGTAATTTTATGCTAAAAACAAGAGTTGTAAAAACAGCATCCAATGCTCAAGCTGTACAAGTAATCAGATACTACCATAATCAACAAAGAGTTGTCAAGCATATTGGTTCATGTCATACCAAAGAAGAACTAGATAGAATGCTTTTTTTAGCCGAGAAATGGATAAAAGATTATATGGGACAAACTTCTCTTTTTCCCGAAGATGATCCGAACATGACACTTCATCTTGAAGAATCTGTTTTTTTAGGCGTTCACTACAATTTTTTTTATAACCTGATACAAACTATTCAGAAAGAGATTGGTTTAGAAACACTTACTCATTCTTTATTAAGTGATTTGGTAAAATTCGCATATTTGAGCCAGCTTCAAAACTCCGTTCACTTGATTTATTAGAGAATTATTTTGGTATAAAACATCATCGCAATAACTACTATAAAATAGCTCCTGACTGGCTTAATTTGAAAGAAAAAGTTGAGAATATCGTAGTTAAATTTGCAAAAAAGCAATATAATTTCTGTTTTGACATCGTATTTTATGATGTAACCACGTTGTACTTTGAAACTTTCGAAGAAGATGAGTTACGTAAAAATGGATTTTCTAAAGATAACAAATCACAGCAACCACAGATTCTGATGGGGCTAATAGTTAGTAAAGAGGGGTTTCCTGTTGCTTATGACATTTTTGCAGGCAATACTTTCGAGGGACATACGATACTCCCGCTAATAACAGATTTTATACAAAAGCATTCGGTTAACTCATTCACTGTAGTAGCCGATGCTGCAATGATCAGTCAAACAAATATTGAAGCACTAAAAAAATCTGACCTAAATTATATAGTTGGAGCCAGATTGGGTAATTTATCTGACAAAATGATTTAAGTGTCCCCTTTATTAGGACAGTTTTTTTAATTTGTTAATATTTTATTTAAGTTCTTTGAAAAATAAAATATTAACAAATTAAAAAAACTGTCC
>DIRT01000012.1 GCA_002427605.1 Bacteroidales bacterium UBA5429
AGCAAATAATTAAACGTTATAGTAGAGAAATAGATAAATACAATCAATTTTTTGGAGATACGGAGAAAATTAGAAAATTTGAACTGATTTCGGATGAATGGTCACAACATACCGATTTATTAACACCAACATTGAAGGTTAAAAGGAAAAAGGTTGAACTTCAATATCAGGAGGTAATTCAAAAATTATTTCAATAGAGAGGCTCTAATATCTGAAAATATTATATTTTTGCAGACGTTTTTAGGAAAAGAATATGAGTTTTTTGCAAATCCCTTCTTTTAAAAGAGCTGTTCTTGGAAATGTTGAATGCCTCCTTTTAGGTGTTAAATGATCATTCTATGAAAAAAAAGATACCGGAGTTTTCGTACTCTTTAATCTATAATATTTATTTTTTATTAGCAACGTTGGGATTTGCACTTTTTTTTGTTGCCTTTTATTCTCCATTTGGGTTTACAATTTGGTATGTTGAGGGAAGTAAAATAGCAAACTTTGCGTTTGCCTCCATAGTTCTTTTTTCAGCTTTCGGATTTGTTTTTTTCCTCCGGGTGATTCTTCATTTTGTTTCAAAGAAAATAAAACTTAATTATTTACAATATATCCTTTGGATTATTGCAGAATTGCTTCTTTTTGTTTTTTTATACTCATTATATACGCGTTATGTTCTCCATGACCAACGCTCCTTTTACGATATATTTGTAAGAAGCTTCTTTTATACTTTTATGATCCTATTGATACCTTATTCATTTTCATTTCTTTATTTGAATCTCCTTGAGAAATCAAAACAGTTGACACAATTGAAAAATAGAAGCAGATCGAAGAAGGGTTTTATGAGTTTACAACAATCCTGGAGTCAAATAGCGGGCGACCTGATTAATTTTTATGATGAAAACGATGTTTTGCGCTTATCAATAAAGCTTTTTAATCTATATTATGTAGAGTCTGACCTGAATTATGTGACGGTTTACTATACTCAAAATGATGATCTGAAGAGTTTTACACTTAGATCTTCATTATCTAAAATAGAAAATGATTATCCTTCATCTTCATTAATTAGGTCTCATCGTTCCTTTTTAATCAATTTTGATAAAGTAAAGTCATTCCAAAAAGAAAAAGAGGGTGGTGTGATAGAATTAGACCATCCAGATATACCTTCTATCCCTGTGTCTAAGACTTATATTGATGTTTTACTCGAAAGGTTTAAGTCGGTCCATAGCTAATTTGTTGAAAAAAAATATTTTTAAAAAAGAATTTTATAGAATTTAACTTTTATTAAGAATTTTTTGTATTTTTGCAGGTCAAATTTTTAATAGAAGTTAAATGGAAAAAATTAAAATTCTTGTATTAGCAAAACAAGTTCCTGACACAAGGAATGTTGGGAAAGATGCAATGAAAGATGATGGGACTGTTAATCGTGGGGCGTTGCCTGCAATATATAATCCCGATGATTTGAATGCACTTGAAATGGCTTTAGAAGCCAAAGATCGTCTCGGAAATGCAGAAGTGTATGTACTGACTATGGGGCCAACTCGTGCAGCAGAAATTATCAGAGAGTCAATCTATCGTGGAGCAGATGAAGGTTATCTTTTGACAGATAGAAAGTTTGCCGGCTCAGACACATTGGCTACCTCTTATGCAATTTCACAAGCTGTTAGAAAAATAGATCCTGATTTAATTTTTTGTGGATTACAGGCAATTGATGGCGATACTGCACAGGTAGGACCTCAAACTGCGGAAAAAGTTGATTTTCAACAAGTTACTTATGTTGAAAAGTTAGTGGAAATTTCACCTAATCAAATTACACTGAAAAGAAGATTGGAAAGAGGTGTTGAAACAGTGGTTGCGCCAATTCCGGCATTAATTACTGTTCATGGTTCTGCCAATCCTTGTCGTGCCAGAAATGTGAAAAGAGTAATGCAGTATAAACATGCCAGAACTTTGACCGAACTAAAAGAAGAAAATAGGGAGAATTCAGAACTCTTTAAAGATCGCCCTTATTTGAAAATCGAAGAGTGGAGTGTAGATACTATCCAGGCAGATGATACTCACTTGGGATTAAGCGGTTCTCCTACTAAAGTGAAAACCATTGATAATGTGGTATTGGCTCAAAAGGAAAATGTAGTATTAACTTCTTCAGATGCTGATGTTGAAGAGCTTATGGTCGATCTTTTGAAATCAAGAGTCATCGGATAAATACATACAATGATCAATCATTTGATCACATAATTAAATAAAAAAATATTAAGATAAATAGTATATGAAAAACGTATTTGTATATTGTGAAGTTACTGAGGAAAAAAGAATTGCAGAAGTTTCCTTGGAACTCCTATCAAAGGGTAGAAAACTAGCTGAAACTTTAGGTGTAAAGTTAGAGGCTGTTGTTTTAACTGACCAAGCCGGTGACACTTTGGATACCATTCAAGAGTTTGGTGTTGATGTTATTCACCTGGCTGAAAGTAAAGAACTATTCCCATATAGAACATTGCCCCATTTTAGAGTAGTACATACTATCTTTGAAAAAGAACAACCTGAAATAGCTCTTTTTGGAGCAACATCAGTGGGTAGAGACTTAGCACCCAGAATTGCATCGGCATTGCGTTGCGGATTAACAGCTGACTGTACCTCCTTAGAGATTGGAGATCATGTTGACAACAAAACAGGAAAAGAGTACAAGAATATGTTGTACCAAATCAGACCTGCTTTTGGTGGTAATATTATTGCGACCATTGTTAATCCTGAAACTCGTCCACAAATGGCGACCGTAAGGGAAGGTGTGATGAAACTGGAAAAAGCTGATAAAAAGAAAATAGCTGAAATTAAAAACTATAAAGTTGAAGAGATATTAAAACCGGAAGATTTGGTAATTTCAATCATTGAACGCCACATTGAACCTCAAAAAGTGAACTTGAAAGGTGCCGGTATTATTGTTTCCGGTGGTTATGGAGTAGGCTCCAAAGAAAACTTTAAGCTGCTTTATGACCTTGCTGCTGTGTTAGGTGGTGAAGTGGCAGCAACACGTGCTGCTGTGGATGCAGGATATGCAGAGCATGAAAGACAAGTAGGACAAACAGGAGTAACTGTTAGACCCAAATTGTACATTGCTTGTGGTATCTCCGGAGCTGTTCAACACCGCGCAGGAATGGACCAATCAGCAAAGATTATTTCTATCAATACTGACCCTAATGCACCCATTAATGCGATCGCTGATTATGCTGTAACCGGTGATTTAATGGAAGTGTTACCTAAAATGATTGCATATTACAAAAAATATTCAAAATAGATTATTATGGCAAATTTTTATACCGATAACGAAAATTTAAAATTACAACTCGACCATCCATTGATGGAAAGAATTGTAAAAATGAAAGAGGAAGATTACTCTTTCGCGAAAACTGAACCGATTGCACCGTTTAACTTTGAGGATGCAATGGATACTTACGACAAAATTTTGGAAGTAGTAGGCGATATTTGTGGCGAAGTGATTGGACCTAATGCTGAAAGCGTTGACTTGGAAGGAGCCAGAGTGGAGAATGGAAGAGTGGTTTATGCTAAAGGAACTCAGGAAAACCTCAAAGCGTTGACAGATGCCAAATTGTTTGGAATGTCACTGCCTTACAAATATGGTGGCTTGAACATGTCAATGGTACCTTATGTGATGTCTGCTGAATTAGTATCCCGTGCTGATGGTGGCTTTGCTAATATCTGGGGACTACAGGATTGCGCTGAAACAATTAAAGAGTTTGCTTCCGAGGAGATTAAAGATGAATTTTTACCTCGGATTAATCAGGGAGCTACTTGTTCTATGGATTTGACTGAACCCGATGCCGGTTCTGACCTTCAGGCTGTGCAATTGAAAGCAACCTGGGATGAACCTAATCAAGTTTGGAGATTGAATGGTGTGAAGAGATTTATTACCAACGGAGATGCCGATATTAAATTGGTTTTGGCACGTTCTGAAGAAGGAACAAGAGATGGTAGGGGGTTATCCTACTTTGTGTATGATAAAGTGGATCAAGGTGTTACTGTCAGACGTGTTGAAAACAAAATGGGAATCAAAGGATCTCCTACTTGTGAGTTGGTTTTCAAAGATGCTCCTGCAAAATTAGTGGGAAGTAGAAGATTAGGCTTAATCAAGTACGTGATGTCATTGATGAACGGTGCTCGTTTGGGTGTTGGTGCTCAGTCAGTAGGTATTTCTGAAGCTGCATACAGAGAAGCATACAAATATGCAACAGAAAGAGAACAGTTTGAAAAGTCTATTATCCATTTCCCTGCTGTGTACGAGTTGATCCAAAATATGAAAGCGAAAATTGACGCTTCTCGTTCTATTTTATACGAAACTGCTCGTGCAGTAGATATGTACAAATTGATCGAAGAAATTGGTAAAACCAGAACGCTGACTCCCGAAGAGAGAGCGGAAATGAAGCACTACAATAGAATTGCTGATGCATTGACTCCTATGTTGAAATTGTTCTCCAGTGAGTATTGTAATCAAGTGTGTTATGATGCCATTCAAGTTCACGGTGGAACCGGTTTTATGAAGGATTTCCCTGTAGAAAGAATGTATCGTGATGCCAGAATTACTTCAATCTATGAAGGAACATCTCAACTTCAAGTGGTTGCCGCTATTGCTGCTGTGATCAAAAATACCTATACAGAAATGATTGCTGAATATGCAGCTCAACCTGTTACTCCTGAGTTTGAATCACTAAAAGCTGATTTAGTGAGAATGGCTGAAGAGTATGAAGAGGCTCGAAAAATAGTTACTGCTTTGGAATGTAATGAAGCTCTTGATTTTCTGGCAAGAAGACTGGTTGAGATGGCAGGGCACGTTGTGATGACCTACATTTTGATGCTGGATGCGATCAGAGCGGGTGAAAAAGCTCCTGATTTGAAACGTTCTACTTTTACTTTCCACAAAATGGTAAAAGCAATCCATCAAGCACACCTCTCTTATATTAAAGATTTTAAAGTGGAAGACTTAGACGCGTACAGACAGATCTAATTCTAATCCTCATTCAATAGAAAATTAAGCTATCCGGTTGGGTAGCTTATTTTTTTTAATATCACTACTGTAGATGATCTAAAATTAACTTTTCATTAATTCCTCTGTAATTGACTATTTTTTTGACCGTTTTCCCCTCCATAAAGAGAATAGCTGGGAACTTGCGATCAATAGCCTTGATCACTAAAACAGGATTAGGATAGTATTGAATGGGATAGGAGTCAATTTGAGTCTCCTTTTGAAAAAAATCAACTGCTTTTGAATTACCTACTATGATGATTTTGAGTAAATTGTGATCCAATTGGTGTCGTTCAAAAATAGAGGCTAAACGTTGCATACTTAATTGACAATACTCACATGCGGGTATGAAAATAGCTACAATTTGATGACCCTCAAAATCGCTAATTTCATCTAATGAAGAGTCTTGCAATACCAACTCTAAAGCTTCATTGTTAATCTGCGTTTTGGGGCGATATAGTGCATTATATAGGTTATCAGGAGATGAAACGATGAAAATGGTTGCAAAAGTTACGACTGATCCAATGCTTGTAATCAATCCTTTACGTTTTATTGCCAACTCTTTTTGCTTATAAATGAAAAAAAGCAAAACGATTAAAATCAGGTTTTTGATAATCGATTCAACCGGACTGATCTCTACGAGAGATCCAAAACAGTGACAATTGCTGTCATTTCTAAAAATAGCGGTGTAAATGAGAAAAAGGGTAAACCCTATCATCGTTATAAGTGTCAAATACCAGACTTTACAGTAATATAGCCGGCTGATGAGCAGCAGTCCTAGAAGAAGTTCAAATGCAATCAATACCCTGGATAGAAAACTGCCCCAAGTGAAATTAAAAATCCCAAATGAGTAAATATAGAGGTCAAACTGATCTATAGAAATCAATTTCAGTATGGCAGAAACGATAAAAGTGATTCCAATAAGCCACCGTAAAAGGCTTTTTATTCCGTTTATTCTTCTTGTTCCTGTTTCCAATTTACAGATCTTTAATCGTTTAAAATTGATCTATAAGACCGACTTACATCTGTTCCGGTACCTGAATGCCCAAAAGCCCCATTCCAGCTTGTATAGTAGAAGCACAAAGTTTGGCAATTTGAAGTCTTAACACTCTGATTGCCGGGTCAGTTGCTTTAAAAATGGGACTCTCCTGATAAAAACGGTTAAACTCTTTCGAGAGCTCAAACAAGTAGTTGGCAACCAGGGCAGGGGAGAGCTGATGGGCAGCATTTTGAACCACACTCTCATACTCTTTGATAATTTTAATTAATCCTCTTTCTGCTTCCTCCAAAGGAGTATTTTTATCAATGTCCCGGCTTAGATCAATCTGTTCCTGAGCCGCTTTACGCAACAAAGATTTAATCCGGGCATGCGTATATTGAATAAATGGACCGGTATTGCCGTTAAAATCGATCGATTCAGCGGGATTAAAGAGCATATTTTTCTTAGGATCCACTTTTAAAATAAAATATTTCAAAGCCCCAATTCCAATCATCTCATAGAGTCCCTCTTTTTGATCCTCATCAAGATTGTTTTTGCCCAATTCTTCCGTACTTCGCTTTGCCTCCTGATGCATCTCTTCCATTAAATCGTCAGCATCCACAACAGTTCCTTCCCGAGATTTCATCTTTCCTTCAGGAAGCTCTACCATCCCGTAAGAAAGGTGATAAATGGTTTCTCCCCAACTCTGTTTTAGTTTATTTGTAGCGATCAGTTTTAGTACATCAAAATGGTAATTCTGCTCATTTCCAACAACATAGATCATCCTATTGGGGTGAAAATCGTCATATCGAAGTTGTGCCGTTCCCAAATCCTGAGTCATATAAACAGAGGTGCCATCAGCACGCAACAGCAACTTCTCATCCAATCCTTCTTCCGTTAAATCAGCCCAAACCGAACCATCCTCTTTGCGATAAAACACGCCATCAGCAACTCCCTTTTCTACCATTTCTTTCCCTAACAAGTAGGTGTCCGATTCATAGTAAGTTTTTTCAAACTCTATTCCCATCCTTGTGTAAGTTGCCTCAAACCCGTCATAAACCCATTGATTCATTTTTTTCCAAAGCGCGCGTACTTCAGGATCTCCCTCTTCCCATTTTTTTAGCATTTTTTGAGATTGAATTAAAAGGGGGGCACATTTCATCGCGTCTTCTTCCGTTACACCGCGCTGCATCTGTTCTGCTACCTCTCTCTTCAATTGCTGATCAAACTCAACGTAGTAGTCACCAACAAAGTGATCCCCTTTGATGCCGGTACTTTCTGGAGTACTGTTGTTGCCGAATTTTTCCCATGCCAGCATCGATTTGCAGATATGTATTCCTCTGTCGTTCACCAGGTTAACACGATATACTTTCTTTCCGACAGCAGAGAGAATATTGGCAGTTGCCGCACCCAATAAGTTGTTCCGAACATGTCCTAAGTGAAGGGGCTTATTGGTGTTGGGTGAAGAGTATTCAATTACAACTGCCTCATTATCAGTAGGAAAGCTAAGAGATACTCCATCCTTGTTTTTTTCTTCTAAAAATTGAAACCAGTAGGCGTTTTGTAATGTGATATTGAGAAATCCCTGAACAACATTGTATTCAGACACCATTTCGGGAATCCTTTCCATCAACTGTTTGCCGATTTCATCCGCTAAAACGGGAGGTGCTTTTCTAAGCGTTTTGACAAAAGGAAACACAACAAAAGTGTAATCTCCTGCAAACTCTTTTTTCGTTTTTTGCAAAGTCAAATCTGCCGGATCAGGTTGAATCTGGTATTCTTCTTCAAAGATTTGTTGAATTGTATCGATTAGTTTTTTGCTCATAATTCTATTAAAAAAATGATGTTATAGATGTTTGGCTTCCTGCCAGTAGATTTCCATTTCCTCTAAATCCATATCGGTGATACTTTTACCCAGTTCTTGGGCTCTTTTTTCGATATGTTGAAAACGTTGAATAAATCGGCGATTGGTTTTTTCTAAAGCATCCTCAGGATTAATGTTGATAAATCGGGCGTAATTGATTAGTGCAAAGAGCAGATCTCCAAACTCATCTTCAATCCGATCGCTTTGGTTTTGAACCTCTTCCATTAATTCAGCGTACTCTTCGTGCACTTTATCCAGAACCTGTTCGGTATGATCCCAATCGAAACCGACGCCGGCAGCTTTTTCCTGCATTCGGAACGCTTTTACCATGGCAGGCAAAGACTTAGGAACGCCACCCAATACGGAACGATTCCCTTTCTCCTGAAGTTTAATTTTCTCCCAATTCTCCTTCACTTCCGTCTCATTTTGCACGGCAACATCTCCAAAAATATGCGGATGTCGTCTGACCAACTTCTCATTAATTCCATTCAAAACAGTCTCAATATCAAACAATTTCTTTTCTTCTCCAATTTTAGAATAGAAAACCAGATGCAGCATCAGGTCGCCCAACTCTTTTCCAATCTCTTGATATTTTTGATCGATAATAGCATCCGAAAGTTCATAAGTCTCCTCAATCGTCAAGTAGCGCAAACTCTCAAAAGTCTGTTTGCTGTCCCACGGGCACTTCTCCCGCAACTCATCCATGATATCCAGTAGTTTCTTAAAAGCCAGTAAGCGAGGATCAATCATTGCAGCCTATTTTTGTGATTAAAACAACCTGCAAAGATATAAAAAATTTCGGATGGCGGATTTCGGATTTCGGAATGAAAAAAAGTCGAAAGTCGGAATGAATAAATTCGCTTTACTTTTAATTTCTTACTCATTATTATCTATTTGTATTATTTGGAAATAAAAAAAAACAGGGGGCAGGAAAACCTTCACCCTTAGGATAGATCATTTCCCCACTCGGCAAAGGGCAGGGACAAGCCCTGCCCCTACAACCGCGGTCAATTAAATTTGCGATCTGTAATATCCAGATTATCAGATATTTATATTGATTTTGATGCTGTTGCATAATAACATCATGGAGACAGGGCATGCCTGTCTCTACAACCATTTTCAATCAAAATTCATAACCCCGTAATTCGTAATTCGTAATTCCGCCTTCCGCCCTCCGCCTTCCGCCTTCCGCCTTCAAAAATGTACCGAAATCCGAAATCATTCCGAGTGGGGAAACGGAATAACAATAAAGAAAAACCTTGTCTGCCCCCCTTTTATTTTTATTTCAAAAGGAAGAAGGTAGAAATAAGAAGGTAGAAGAAAAATCAATTCGTACGAAATCGTAATTCGTAATTTATGCATATTTTTGCGGAATCTTATTGAAATGATTATGAAACGATTAAAAAATAAAATTGCGATTGCTTACGATTTTGATGGGACCCTGGCACCGGGGAATATGCAGGAGTATGATTTTATTCCTGACCTTAATATGGCGGTTCCCGATTTTTGGAATAAAGCCAATGAGTTGGCGAAAGAACATGATATGGATGAAGTGCTTTCTTACATGTTTCTGATGCTGCATAAGGCGAAAAAGGCGAATACATCGATTAAAAAGGAGGCTTTTTTAGAGTATGGTTCCAAAATTACTTTTTATAAAGGAGTAGAAACCTATTTTGATCGGATTAAAAAATATGCAGCAGAGCGTGGATTTGAGGTGGAACACTACATTATCTCTTCCGGAAATCGTGAATTTGTTGAGGGAAGTGCTATTGCACACCACTTTACGGATATTTTTGCTTCCGGATTTATGTACGATGAAGAGGGAAAAGCGATCTGGCCGGCTTTGGGAGTAAACTACACCAATAAAACGCAGTTTCTTTTCAGAATCAACAAGGGAATCCATAATTCTTATGACAATACGCTGATCAATAAAATTGTTGACGAAGAGGATAAACCGATTCCTTTTTCCAACATGATTTACTTAGGTGATGGAGAAACTGACGTGCCTGCAATGAAAATGATGATGTTGCAAGGTGGAATCGCCATTGCGGTCTATAACCCTGATTTTAAGCCTACTTTTTCGCGTAAAAGGACACCCAAGGATCTTTGTAAAGAGATTGTGGACCATAAACGGGCTAATTTTATGGCTCCTGCAGACTATTCCGAAAATAGCGAATTGGATCTTTTGCTTAAGAGATGTATCGATAAAATTATTGCAGATCAGTTGCTCTTTTCTAACCCGGAGTAGTAGGATTTTCCTTTTTCCTATTTAGATAGAGCGTTCGTAGCCCAATAAAGAGAGGAATAGCGAGTAAAATAAGGAAAATATAGGTTTGACCTGCTTGAAAGGGCTCAACTTTTTCTAAGTCGATATCTCTTTTTTGCGCTACAAAGTCGATCAGTAAACTGTTGAAATTGTGTAAAAAGTGCGCAGTAATGGGAAGGATGAGAGAGCCGCTCCATGCTGCCAGATAGCCTAAATAGATTCCCAGCACCATACGTGGAATAAAGCCGTTAAACTGGAAGTGAATCAAACTGAAGATAGCACCGGTGAGGATGATAGCAACATGTTGGTTTTTCACTAACTGTTGCGTGAGACGTTGGATTACCCCCCTAAAAAATATTTCTTCAGAAAAAGCAGGTAATAAACAAATTAGCAACGTGTTGATTAATAGTGTTTTCCATGTAGCCGGTTGAGTTAACAGTTTGAGAATCTTTTCATTCTCCGCCTCACTTTGTGACATCCATTGTGATATAGATTTCCAGGATTCAGGGAGCTTGATCATCTCGTTCAATTCGCCCAATCCAACCACAAAGGGGATCAGCACGATCGATAACATGATGACAATCAGCAACATGAGGCGGCGAAGTGTAGGGAACCACTGTTTTCTGTATTGAGAGATACTCAAAATGGAGAGTTGTCTGTCGAAATAGAGGTAGAAAAAACCGGGAAACAGAAATCCTCCTATGGTGCTGAAAAATTGAATATACCTTACCTTTGCAGCAGACTCGAAGATGGGAATATCTCCCCAAATCAGTTCAGCTGTAAAAACGGAAAGGGTAGAGAAGAAAAAGAGTCCGAATATGAAAAGAATAATCAGAATAGTGAGCTTAAATAGAAAATTTTTATTCTCAAACGAAATGAATGGTCTCATATTGATAATTATATAATGCCTTGAATATCAGAAATATGGTTTAACTTTTCCTCTTCACAATATTGTTCGAGTTGTTGAATGAGGGTAGGGAGAATATTCGGTTCATTGAAATTAGCCGTCCCAACTTGTACTGCAGTGGCACCCACCATAATGAATGAAAGAATATCTTCCAGAGTGTAAATTCCTCCCAGTCCCACTACGGGGATTTTTACATTTTTGCAAACTTGATGAACCATTCTCAATGCAATCGGTTTAATGGCAGCACCGGAGAGACCGGCGTAAGTGTTGTTGAATACAGCTTTTTTATTGCGCACATCCACAGCCATGGCGTTGAAAGTATTCACCAAAGAGAGGGAGTCGGCGCCTGCAGCTTCACAAGCCTGAGCCATCTCAATGATGTTTTCAGCATTGGGAGAAAGCTTCACCATCAAAGGTTTTTTAGAGGCTTGTTTGCAGAGTTTGACCGCTTCAAAAGCAATATCTGCTTTGATACCCAGAGCCATTCCGCCGGTTTTAACATTGGGACAGGAGATGTTGAGTTCAATCATATTGACCTCTGTTTTATTCAACAGGTTGATACCTTCAATATAATCTTCGATTAGGCTACCTCCCAGATTAGCAATGATAACCGTATCATGCTTTCTCATCCATGGAAGTTCTTCCTCAATAAATCGATGCACTCCGGGATTTTGTAGTCCAACGCTGTTCATCATCCCAGATGCGGTTTCCCAGATTCGGATTCCTTTATTGCCTTGTCGGGGTTCCAGGGTGAGTCCTTTCGAAGAGATTCCCCCCAGTAAAGAGATGTCGTACAACTCATTATATTCTCGTCCAAAGCCATAGCAGCCGGAAGCCGCGATGATCGGATTTTTAAATTTTACTCCATTGATGATGGTTTCCAATTTGTTTTTCATACCAGATAGCAGATTAAGTACTCAATTGTCAAAATTAAAAAACTAAAACGTCGCCGCTGAAAACGGGTCCTTCCTTACAGGCACGCACTGTTCCGTGGATAGTATCACAGTTGCATCCCAAACATGCTCCGATTCCACATGCCATTCTGCGTTCCATGGAGAGCCATACAGGCACTTGTTTTTCCTTGCACATACGCCACACTTTCTCCATCATTACTTCAGGACCGCATGTAAAAACGGCATCAAATTTCTCGGGCCTGAGCAGGTCGGTAATAAATCCCCGATATCCTTCTTCGCCCTCTTCAGAGGCAATAAACAGATGATCAGCAACCCCCGCAAAATCATCAATAGCAAAAAGTTCTTTCTTAAAACCCAAATAAACGGTAAGTTTGTTATTTAATGCTTTTAATTTTTTTGCAGTTTCAAATAAGGGGGGAATCCCAATACCACCTCCTAACAAGGCGATTTCCCCATGAACCTCTTTGTATGGGAATCCGGTTCCTAATGGACCCAGTAATTGAATTGCGTCGCCCGGTTTGGCGTTGGATAGCAGTTCTGTTCCTTTTCCTGCAACACGGTACATAAACTGTACTTGTTTGGGTAAAACGTTATACACACTAATGGGGCGCATGAGAGTAAGCTCATCACGCCAGGTTTTGAGCATAAAAAATTGTCCGGGTTCAATCTCTTCTTTGTTCCGAGTTACTTCCATAAGGAAAATATCGGGTGCAATTTCCTGATTGAAAATGATTTCTGATTGGTAATATTCCATTACAGTCACTTTTAGTTTATCTTGCAAAGATACAACTATTATCAAATTATGGGCTACTAATTTGTTAAATTTTGTTTACACAATAAAACTCACCTCTTTTTTTATTATCTTTGCCGACCTAAAAAGGATAGTATGGATAAGAATACAATTGTTGGATTATTATTGATGTTTGCTTTGATTTTAGGATTCTCATTTTGGAATTCAAATCAGCAAAAAAAGAGAGAAAAGGAAAGACAATTAACAGAAAAGGTTGAGGGTAAGCAAAAGGAAAAGGAGGTAGATAGTGTTGCGGTGGATTCTTTAGGAAATGCAGGTCAATCTGCACCTGCTGTTGCGGAATCTTCCAAGAATAAGCCTCTTTATGTTCCTGGGGCTTTTGGTACAGGTTTACCTAAAGATCAAGATTCTTCATATCAGGTTAAAACTAAAATAGCAACCTATTCTATTTCAAAAAAAGGTGGTTATATTAATCGTGTTGAATTCAATGATATTTACAAATATACTCCGAAAAATGAGCCCAAAAAGAGATTGGTTCTCCATGATGATCCTTCTACCCGGGTAACCATGGAGCTTATGATGAAGGATCAGAGCAGGGTGATGACTCATGAATTCTATTTTGAATCAGAGCAACCTGAGGTAATACAATTATCGGATGGAGAAACAGTAACTCTATCTTTGAAAGCTCGTCCGATAGTTCGTTATGAAACTTTGATGGACCATAAAGACAGCATTACAGGGTATGTTGAATTTCTTTCACCTGATAGCTATATAGAGTATCTATACACCTTTACAGCAGATGATTATCGGGTTGGATTTCAGATCAATATGGTGAATATGGAGTCCTACCTTTATCCCAATACGCAATCATTGACCCTTCAATGGCTTGTAATACCGCACGCTGCCGAAAAAAATGTGAAGATGGAGAGAACATTGACCTCTATCTATTACATGGATAATCTGGACAAGGTGGATAACCTCAGTGAGCGGGGTAATGATAAAAAAGATTTCAATTCCGATATCAAATGGGTCTCTTTTAAGCAACAGTTTTTTACTTCAGTTGTGATTGCAGATTCTCTCCACTTTTCAGCAGCACATTTAGCTGTTGAAAGCTTCAAGGAAGAGGACCCTGTGCGTTTGAGAAAGATGGATGCGCATTTGAATTTCCCGATGACTAATTTAAATCAGGGCTCTTTTGCAATGACATTTTATATGGGACCCAATCAATATAAGTTGTTGAAAGAGTACGATTTGAATTTGGAGCAACAAGTACCTCTTGGATGGAGTTTTCTATTGCATTGGATCAATAGATTAGCAGTAATTCCTGTGTTTAACTGGTTGGAATCTTATGGGTTAAGCTATGGATTGATTATTTTGGTATTGACCATTATTCTCAAAATAGTATTGTTGCCTATTGCGTATAAAACTTATATATCTTCAGCAAAAATGCGGGTGTTAAAACCTGAAATTGAGGAGTTGAATGCACGCTATCCTAAACCTGAAGATGCGATGAAAAAGCAACAAGCTACGATGACACTTTACAAAAGTGCCGGGGTGAATCCGATGGCAGGATGTTTGCCTGTTCTGCTTCAGATGCCTATATTAATCGCAATGTTCCGCTTTTTCCCATCATCTTATGAGTTGAGACAGCAACCTTTCTTATGGGCTGAGGACTTATCCACTTATGATTCAGTACTTGATTTTGGATTTAATATTCCATTTTACGGAGATCACGTGAGTTTGTTCTGTTTGTTGATGACTATAGCAACATTGGTTTATACCTGGTTGAACAACAAATTGATGAGTGCAGGAAATCCGGATCAAATGAAGATGATGAAAGTGATGATGTATTTGATGCCGATTATGTTTTTGGGTATTTTTAATAACTTTGCTTCCGGGTTGACTTATTATTATCTTTTGGTAAACTTGATTACTTTCTTACAAATGTTCATTTTCAGATATGCTATTAATGAGGATAAATTGAGAGCTAAATTGAAAGCAAACATGCTTAAACCGGTAAAAAAATCCAGATGGCAGAAAAAAATGGATGAGATGTTAAAGCAGCAACAACAAATGCAACAAAAAAATAATAAAAGAAAATAATGGAGTAAATGTTGTAAGATATTCTTTTTATTGTATCTTTGCAGAATAAATAATTATAACATAAAAAAGTGAAAGATGGAAAATTTAGAAAAAAATGAACTATTGTCAAGAGCAGTGAGAGCGGGAAAACGAACTTACTTTTTTGATGTTAAAACTACTAAAAGTGATGATAAGTACTTGACTATCACTGAAAGTAAACGTAAATTTGATCCTGAAACAGGAAACTTCTTTTACGAAAAACACAAACTATTTTTATACAAAGAGGATTTTGCAAAATTTCAATCCGCTTTAAAAGGGGTATTGGATTTTATAGAAACAGGAGTTATTCCTGATGATTCCTTATTTGAACAAAATGATGGTTACTCTGACTCAAATAAATCAACTGAAGAGTAGGAGGAATATTTAATGGGAAAGACAATCTCTGTCGTGAATCAAAAGGGTGGTGTTGGCAAAACAACCACAGCAGTAAATTTGGCTGCATCATTGGCGGTTTTGGAGTATAAAACCTTACTTATTGATGCGGATCCGCAAGCTAATGCTACTATTGCTGTAGGGTGGGATGAGTCTGATATTGAGCACTGTATTTATGACTGTGTAATGGGCAATGTGTTTGCCGATCAGATTATTCTGGAAACAAAAACTCCCAATTTGTATTTACTTCCATCTCATATAGATCTTGTAGGGGCAGAATTAGAGATGATTTCTCTTGACAGGAGAGAGTACCGTTTAAAAGATGCTTTGGCATCTCTGAAAAGTCAATATGACTTTATTATAATCGATTGTGCTCCCTCTTTAGGATTGGTAACAGTTAATGCACTGGTTGCATCCGACTCTTTGATTATTCCGGTACAATGTGAATATTTTGCATTGGAGGGTTTGGGTAAGCTTCTCAATACTGTAAGAATCATACAAGGTGGTATGAATCCTCAACTTGCCATTGAAGGAATATTGTTAACCATGTACGACTCCAGAACTGCGCACGCCAATGCTGTGGTGGCAGATGTAAAACAGTATTGTAAATCGATCGTTTTTGATACTATTATTTCTCGAAATATTAAGATTAGTGAAGCTCAGAGTAATGGAATACCGAGTATAATGTATGATGTTAGGTCCAGAGGAGCTATGAATTATTTGAGTCTGGCTCAGGAGATTCTAGAAAAAAATGGACTGATAAAATAAGAAATGGATTATGGAAAAGAAAACGCCTAGCAGGTTGGGAAAAGGTTTGGAGTCTCTATTAGGAGGTGCAGGGTTACCTATTGTCTCTGATCAGTCGGATGTACTCAATACTGATCCGGGTACTTTGATTAAAATTGATTCTATTGAAGTAAGTCCGCATCAACCACGAATCGATTTTGATCAGGAACAATTGAATGAATTGGCAATTTCCATTAAAACATATGGATTGATTCAACCGATTACGGTTAGACCTATTGCTGATGGGAAATATCAACTGATTTCCGGAGAAAGGAGATGGCGAGCTGCTCAATTGGCAGGATTAACAGAGATTCCGGCTTATGTAAGAACAGCGGATGACCTTTTGGCTTTACAAATGGCATTAGTTGAGAATATACAACGGGAAAACTTAAATGCTATTGAGGTCGCAGTTGCTTATCAGCGTCTGATTGATGAGTGTGAACTTTCACATGAAGAGTTAAGTGCTAAAGTAGGGAAAAATAGAACGACCATTTCCAACTATCTCAGGTTGTTGAAATTAACTCGTGCTGCTCAAATTGCAGTAAGAGATAAGTTGATTTCTACGGGACATGCTCGTGCACTGGTTGCCATCGAAGATGAGTTATTGCAAGAGCAGACTCTGAATAAAGTGATCAAAGGTCAACTATCGGTTAGAGAAACAGAAGCGTTGGTAAAAAAGGTGAATGAACCTAAGACACCAAAGGTGAAAGTGAAAATAAAGTTGTCAGATGATCTGCTACTTTTTTCCAATCAATTATCTGAAAAATTAAATACCAAAGTAAAAGTTTCTAAAGAGATCTCCGGAAAAGGGAAAATTGCTATTCCTTTTACCTCTGAAGAGCACTTAAAAAGATTGGTAGAAAAACTTTCTAACCTATAATATTTATTGATTTACAGCGTTTTAAAGTATATCAATAAAAAAATAATGAAATTAATTCGACTTTTTTTTACGATTGTCATAGTTTCTTTTTTTGCTGCAAGTTATGCACAACAAGATACCATGATTCTTTCACAAGAGAAGCCTGTTAGTTTGACAAAATCTCAGAAGAAACATAGTCCTACAGTAGCCGGTTATTTGTCTATTATTCCCGGAGGGGGACAAATCTACAACAAGAAATATTGGAAACCCCCAATTATTTATCTCGGGATGGGTATAGCTACCTATTTTGCTGTCGATTTTTATAAACAAACATCTTATTACAAAGAGGAGTACATTTATCGTGTTAATAACGATCAACCATTTTTACATCCTGAACTGGAGACGCAGCATACGGACAATGTTTTGGCAATGAGAAATCTTTACAGAACGAGAATGGAAGTAGCAATCGCTGCTACTGCGATTATTTATGCTTTGAATATTGTAGATGCTGTCGTTGACGCGCATCTTTTTTATTTTGATGTCTCCGATGATCTTTCAATGAGAATTACACCATCCATTCAAATGAATCCATTCTCAACTTCTATTTCTTATGTTCCTACTGTAGGTCTAAAATTTAAAATCAAATAATATGAAGAAAAAAGTTACTATTATCGGATATGGGAAGATGGGCAAAGGGGTAGAGGTAGAACTCAAAAGATTGGGTGCTGATATTCATTTGATTATAGATAATGAAGATGATTGGGCTTTAAATTGGGGAAAGTTTTTAGAAAGTGATATAGCAATAGAGTTTACTACTCCTGATACCGCTATTCAAAACTTTAAACGTTGTTTTGATGCCGGAGTTCCCTTGATAACCGGCACCACAGGATGGTATGATCGTTTGGATGAGGTGTTGGAGATGGCTAAAAAACAGAATACTTCATTTATATATGGATCCAATTTTTCGATTGGAGCACAATTAATGTTTCAGTTGACTTCCTGTTTTGGTAAGTTGATGTCGCAATATGAGGAGTATAACTGTGAAATTCACGAAACTCATCATACGACGAAGTTAGATGCACCCAGTGGCACGGCTGTGAGCTTAGCTCAGATTTTGCTACCCGAGTTGAACAGACTCCAAGAGTGGCATCTTGCACCCCCCTTGATTGATAATTCATTACCCATATATAGTCATAGAGTAGGGGAGGCGATAGGAGAACATACTGTAACATTTTCCTCTTCTGTAGACTCACTAACTATAACTCATCAGGCTCATAATCGCTCCGGATTGGTTCAAGGTGCAGTAAAAGCGCTTTTTTGGCTCCTGGATCATCCCGGAATATATAACTTTTCAGATATTTTTATGTCTATTAAATAACAACTAAACTTATGCAACTGTCAATACCTGTAATTTACATTTTAACGATTATAACATTGATCGGACTCCATATCGGGCTATGGGGTATTTTTAAGAAAGCTGGTAAAAAGCCCTGGTTGAGTTTGATTCCATTTGTAAATATTTGGTTTTGGATCAAAGTTTTAGGTCGACCATGGTGGTGGATGTTGTTGGCTTGTTTCCCTTTTATTTCCATCTTTATGTTGTATATGATGGTTTGGAAAACGATTAGATTATATGGAAAAACAAGTTATCTCTATCTGATTCCCGGAACTCTCTTTTTTATGTTTTATCTTCCTTATTTGGGATTTTCTAAAAAAGAAAAATATACACCACTACATGAATTACCTAATTTTAAAAAGAGTAATGCCCGTGATTGGGCTGATGCACTGATATTTGCTGTTGCTGCTGCCTATATTATCAGAACTTTTTTGGTGGAGTTTTATGCCATTCCAACTTCTTCCATGGAAAGCTCATTGATGGTAGGAGACTATTTGGCAGTGAATAAAGTACAGTATGGGGCACGTGTTCCCAATACACCATTAGCTATTCCATTTGTACACCATACTATCCCCAAGACTAAGAGTGTAAAATCTTTTGTAGAATGGGTAAAATTACCCTATCTAAAGTTCCCGAAATTAAGTTCGGTTAAGAGGGGAGATGCGGTTGTTTTTAATTATCCGGATGGCGATACCGTTGCAATTGAAAGACAAAGTGAGAGCTACTATGCCATTGTTCGTGAGTTTGAAACTATGTTGAATCCGAATGCATCCCAGCGGGAAATGAAGCACGTACTTGATCGCTACCCCAGAGAAACAGTGGCTTACTATCAAGCTAAATATCCGGGAGATTATTATCCCGGTAAAGGGCGCGATGCTGTACATCAAGAGTACAAAATAGTAGCAAGACCAGTTGATAAAAGAGAAAATTATGTAAAAAGATGTATAGCTATACCTGGAGATAGATTGGAAATTGTTGATAGGCAGCTAGTTATCAATGATAAACCGGTCGCAAATCCCAAAAGAGTTCAGTTTTCTTATTTGGTAACAGATCCAACCGGAGTTGGTTTGAGCTACAAAAGACAGGTTAAGCTGGATATCAATGAGGAAGATATGAGAAAATTAGATCCTTATGTTACCTACTATTCGTTGAATAATCAACAAAGGGAAAAAATAGAAGGGATGGGATTTACAGTTACCCCCATTGTAGAAAAAGAGGGCAACTATGATCCTGCAGTAATGCCTCATGATCCTCGTTATCCCTGGAATAAAGATTTTTTTGGACCACTTTATATCCCTAAAAAGGGAGAGACCGTTGCGTTAAATGACTCCACGATTGTGCTCTATGAAAAGATTATTAGGAATTATGAGAAGAATGATTTGCAAATAAGGGATGGGAAGATCTATATTAATGGTGCTGAGACTCAAACTTATACATTTAAAATGAACTACTATTTTATGATGGGAGATAACAGACATAATTCAGCAGACTCACGTTTCTGGGGATTTGTCCCTGAAGATCATGTAGTTGGAAAAGTATGGTTTGTATGGCTCTCTTTGGATAAATTCAAGACTATGTCGCAAGGAAAAATCAGATGGAATCGTATGTTCAATTCTAATTTCAATCAATAGATTTATAAATGATAACAATATGTTTAATTAATAAAATTATTTTACAATGAAAAAATCAATCTTTTTACTGGCAATCTTATCTGTTTTTATGATAGGTACCGTCACAGCACAGAAACCCTTTTCTGGAACCATTGTGATGAAAACTGAAATTGTAGGATTAGAGAATCCTGAAGAAATCGCACAAAATGCACCTGACATTACCTATACCATTTTAGGTAATCTTTCCAAAGCAGTAGTCTTACAAGAAGGCGCATCCATTACTGAAATAGTTAACGGTGATAAGAAGGTGGTTTATGTAGTGATAGAGGTGACCGGAATGGGTAAATTTTATATTGAAGCTACCACTGAAGAAATTGAAAAGAAATTGAAATTTACTGAATATAATTATGAATATTCAGATGAAACAATGGAAATAGCGGGCTATAAAGCTCAGAAAGTTATTGTAAAAACAATTGACTTGGAAACAGATGAGGAAGGTACCATGGTATTATATGTTTCAAAGGAAATTAATTCCGGTGATTTGCTTAACTTTTCAGATTATCCGGGATTGGAAGGGTTTCCTTTAAGAACAGAAGTTGAATTGGGAGCAGAGTATCCTGGAGCAAAAACAATTATTGAAGCTAAGGAAATCAAACCCTCGAAGAAGATTAAAAGCTATGAGTTTTTACTTCCTTCGGATGCGAAAAATATCAAGGAGGATCCTGATTTAATGAAAATGTTCGGAATGAATCCTGATGAATAGTAGTTTTTGATGAAGGGTGAATAGTTAAGGAGAAACAACAAAGTAGTATTCGCTATTTTGTTGATACATATTGAGAAACAGTTCCTTTGAAAGAGGGAGCTGTTTTTTTATGTATCCTTCCAATGTAAAGATATTCAAATTGAGATTTTGAAAGAATGTAAACACCTCATTAGGGTCAGTCATATAAAATTCACTTGCACCTAGACCACATTCAAAAATAATGATGGGGCTGTTATCACGTAAGATTCTTTCAGCACCCTTTAATACTTCAAATTCAGCACCTTCTACATCGATTTTAATAAAATCAATGCGTGTATTTTCAGGGATTACCTGATCAAGTCTTTCAGTTTCAACTCTGATTTGGTCAATTTCCGGCATTTGAACCGCATAGGTCCTCTTTTTTAATCCACTGTAGGCAGGAGCATTTTTAACCCACTGAAAGTACGACTCTCCTTTCCTATTACACAAAGCGTATGGATACAAAGTGACTTGAGGAAAGTTATTCTTTAAGTTCTCAAACAGAGCTGGGATCGGCTCAAAAGCAAAGTGAGTACCCTCCGGTGCCAATCGGATAATTTGAGATAAGATCTCTCCTTTGTGTGCACCAACATCGATGCAGTTTGAGTCTTTTTTTATGACTTGTTTCATGATTTGAAGCGTCAATCGATCATATTTAATGTTTTTTGTAACATCAAGTCGAGTGGCTATTAATATTTTTCTAATCAAGTCTTTACACTTCATGTCTTCTGTTCTAATTGTTCTACAAGTATGATGTGATGTGGAATTTGGTGTTCTTCAAATATTTTTTCTACCCGATTGGGATCTGTATCAGTTAGAAAAACCTGACCAAAATGATGTTCTCCCACTAAAGTGATTAATTGATTAGAGCGAAATGGATCTAATTTGTCAAAAATATCATCTAATAGTAAGAGAGGTTTGATCTTTTTTTTCTCATAAATAAAGTCGAATTGGGCTAATTTAATCGCTAAAGCAAATGATTTTTGTTGTCCTTGCGATCCAAATCGTTTCAGTGGTTTGTTATTGATGATGAAGTTGAAATCATCCCTATGCGTTCCAAATGTCGAATAGCCGGTCTGTATATCAGTTTGTTGTGCTAATCCTATTCCTTTATCAAAACTCTCATTTTCCAGTTGTGACTGATATCGAATCTCAACCGTTTCATTTCCATTAGAAATGTAGCGATAGTATTGTTCAAAGCCGGGAGAGAGTTCATGAATAAATTCCTTTCTTTTATTAAAGATTTTATTTGCCAGGGGGGATAACTGTTCATTATATATCTCTAATAAAGAGTAATTTTGGTGCTCACGTGCCAGTAGCTGTTTTAAAGTAATGTTTTTTTGTGTTAAGAGTTTTTGGTAGCGGATTAGGTGTTGTAAGTACTCTTTGTCAATTTGCGATATGATCATATCGAAGAATTTGCGTCTTACATCACTTCCTTCGTTGATAATATCATGATCATAAGGCGAGATCATAACCAGAGGATAGAGTCCATAATGGTCACTCAATCTATTGTACTCCTTCTGGTTAGCCTTCATGGTTTTTCTGTTATTTTTGTATGTACAGGATATTTTTGTGCTATTTTCAGGGATTTCAAAACGGTGAAAATGACCATGAATAGCAAAAAAATCTTCTTCATTTTTAACAGAGTAGATATCTTGAGAGGAAAAATAACTTTTTGTAAATGCTAAGTAGTGGATTGCATCAAGCAGATTAGTTTTTCCGGTTCCATTTCTTCCCAAAATAGCATTTACATTAGAGTGAAACTGAAATTCCTGAGAGGAATAGTTTTTAAAATTGATAACCGATAAATCAACTAAATACATACCTCTTTATTTCGCCAATTTATATTTATTTTCTAAAAAGTAGTAGAGCTCTTTATCGTAAATATCCATCTTGTTATCCAATACTTTACCCATAATTAGTCTGGGTTTTTCTTCTGAATTATCAAAAAACATGATATTGTCACAGATAGGCAGATAGTGATTAAAGAAGTTGAATAATCCTCTTTCATATCTTCTTTCAATGACATCGTCAGGCACATCATGTCCTCCTTCTGATACTCTTTTTCTCACTCTTTCTTTAGCCAGTTCGACACTATTGAGCCAGAAAAAGAGCAGGTTAACAATAAAACCATTCTTTTGTGCCAGAAATACTTTTTCTATGTAGGTTAGAGCAGAGAGTGTGGTTTCTACAGCAAAATTATCCTCTTTTTTTAGCAACATATTGATTCTTTCATGCTGTATTCTAACAGCAGGATAAATCATAGAATCAGGATTAAAGGGTGATAATCCTCTGGCAATTTCATCTAAATTAATGAACTCTTTACATTCAAGCATTTCCGGTAGCATATAAAAAGCAGCGGTCGTTTTACCCGCTCCATTACACCCGGAAATGATATACATGTTTTTCATAGATACAATCGGCAAAGATATAAATATTTTTCTATTAAGAATTTTTAATATTTATTAAAAAAATAAACATTTTTATATTTTTGATTCAATTTTTTATATATCTTTGCACGTTTTATTAACCAATTTATTATAATACCAATATGAAAAAGTTATTTTCGATGCTACTTGCTGTTTTAATGTTCTCAGCACTAGCTATTTCTTGCGGAGATCCGGATCCAGATCCAGAACCAACTCCAGAGCCTACTCCTTGGGATGACTTAGCACCAACTAATACTCAATGGGGTCTAGTAATTAACTATACTGCTAACTGGTGTGGTCCTTGTGGTAGTTGGGGTGTTCCTTTGATGAAAAGGTGTGTAGAAAAAGGTAACGTAGTTGGTGTTGGAGTTAAAGCTTCGGGAGACCCTCAGTATAATGCTCCTATATACTCAGCTTATTCTGCTGATAGAACTACAGGTGGTGGTATTCCTGCTTTTTGGATGGGAGATACTAAAACTGAGTCCGAGTCTGCCTTGACAACTTTGATGAACCGTATTCCTAAAGCCGGTGTGGCTATGAAACATGAGTTAACAGAGGATTCAATAATTGTGTATTCTGTGGTTGAAACATTTGATACTTTCGATCCTGAAGGAGAATACTATTTAGCAACAGTGGTTCAAGAAGATGGATTGAAGTATAGTCAAGCCGGTGTTACTGATCCGAATTATAGACATAATTATGTTACAAGAGCTGCTTTTGACGGTAAGCCATATGGAGTTCCTGTTACACTTAAAACAGGTAAAAATAACTTCCGTTATGCTATAGCAATTGAAACTAAGTGGGATGTAGCAAATATTTATGCACACGTAGTATTGTATAAAAAAGAGGGAACAACCAAACCAGTTTATAAGTTTATTAATGGTAGTTGGTCAAGACCCTAATCCTTCAAAAAGTATAAAAAAAAAGAGAGGCATTTGCCTCTCTTTTTTTATATGTTATGAAGAAGAATGATTAATTAAATAATCAATTTTGTAAATTACTTTTCCTGTATTTAGCCTTAGTATATTAGAGTTTGCTAAATGTTTTATCACAGCTATTTCATCAGCATCAGCGGGATTAGTACATATTTATTTACTTGTATTAATACTGCCTGGACTTACTTCTAAACAATACCAAGCATGAATCAAAAGACAATAATTTAAAGGAGAGATTTATCGAATGTTGAATAGATATTTAAAAGCAATTTCGTAGGTTAATAATGTAAAAAAGAGTATAAAAAAAGAGAGGCATGTGCCTCTCTTTTTTTGCTATCAAGCAGAGTAATCTATTTAATAACAAGTTTGTATGAAGAGATACCCTTTTCAGTTTCAACTTTTATTATGTAGAGTCCGCTTGCTTGTTGAATTGTAAGTACTTCTTGAGCATCAACGCGATGTGTACTGATTAGTTTGCCAACCATATCATAAATAGCGATATGAGATGCCTCTGTAGCTACAATGTTTACGATTCCATCAGATGGGTTAGGATAGATTTTCACTTGGTTTGGATCTACTTCGCGAATGCCGGTAGCATAATCAACTTTAACATTGTCAATAACTGTTTGTGCACCGTCATTTCCATAGAAATGGAATGCAAATTTAACATTGGATTGACCCATTAAATGATTGAAGTTAACCTTTGGATTATAGTAAGTCCAGCTTTCAAAATATCCAAGATCTTCTTCTCTCCAAACACTATTCCAAGTATTTCCACCATCTGTAGATGTTTTTACGAATAGGTCTGCACCTTCGTTCTCAACCATCCAGGTATAGCTCATCATAATGTCAAAAGAGAGTTCTATACTGCTTGTAACAGCAGAGAAGTCAAATTTTGGAGAGATTAGCCACTCATCCATCATTGAATCATCACTCCACAGAACTTCAGCTCCATTACCGATACTTCCTGCAGAAATATGCCAGTTGGAAGTTGGACTGCTATGGGAATTAACTACTTCCCAACACTCTGGTGGGAATACGTCACCTTCAAAACCTTCTTCAAAAGGAATAGTAGTGATAGGAACACAATCTTTTTTAGTTTTGAATGCTACGGGTCCACCCCATTCACTGGTTTCACCTTCACCGCAATTAGCTTGAACGTAGAGTTCATATTGTGTATTGTCAGTTAGGTTTGTAAGAGTAAATTGTGTTGTGTTGCTCACTACACTGGTTCCTCCGGATGCAGGGTTAAATCCGGGAGCACCATAAGCAATATTCCAGGAAGCTCCGGCTCCATTTTCTGTCCAAGTTACTGTAGCTTCAAACTCTTGAACATTGGAAACTACGATGTCAGATGGGGTGTTACAAGCTGTTGGGTCAAGCATTGTTGTGAATGACCAAGTAATATCTGTACCATTTTCATCAGTACCATCATCAACACTTCCTTCAGGGATGTTAACTGTATATGTAGTGTTGTAATCAAAATCAGCGTGAGCAATGGTTAACACTGCACCGTTAATAGAAGCTGAAACACTACCTGGATTAGGTGTGATTGTAATTCCTGTTAAATCAACTGCAAATATAGGAACATTAAAAGTGGCACTTACAGTAGCATCAATGGCAACATTGGGAGCATCTGCTGCAGGAGTTAAAGTTGTTGCTATTGGTCCTGACACAGTGTAAGGAACTGCAAATCCGGTCAACTCATCATCAAGAGTAGTAATCAAAGTAGCTGCACCGGTAGATGTATTGATTGTATATAAACCACCTTCACTTGAATATAATGTACCATATAATATGTTATTATCTCTGTCGTAACCGATGTCTTGTGCATAGCCAATATCTACTCCTAAACCTCCTACAACTGTAGCAGCACCTGTAGTTTTGTTAATAGTAGCCAAATCGTCAGTTCCGACTGATACAGCATATAATGTACCATCTCCACCACAAGCCAATGCAATTGCAGAAGTATAGCTTCCTCCAATTTGGGTAACAGTACCATTATTTAAGTTGATAGAGTACAAAACGCCGTCAAAATCCATAACATAAGCGGTACCAGTTGTTACATCATAAGCAAAACCGGTTAAGCTTGGCGCTCCACCTCCAATAGTAGTAACAATACCTGTAGTAGGATTAATTTTTACCAATGGAGAGTTTCCTGATTCACTATATCTAATTCCGTAAATCTCATTATTAACGTAATCAGCTCCGGCAATAAAGCTACCTTCATCAGTTGTGATTTGAGATAATGTACCGGTTGGCAGGATAATATTTATCGGACCTGCATCGGTAGTTCCCCAGCCGGTTGCATTCCATGCAAAAGCAGAAACAACATCCATCACATTTACAGTAATTTCAAGCTCATCATTAAGTGTATTACCATCACTAGCAACAGTAACAGTAGCTGTTAAAGTATACTCTCCAATAGCTGGAGTCCAACTACCCATAGTTACCTCTGATGTAGCGCCAGGAGCAATGCTGGTACCATTAACAGTGCTGGTATAGGAACCTCCATCTGTAAGAGTAACACTCCAGGTTGTTTCAGTATTAGTACCAAAGTTTTGAACAGTTACCTCAGGGGTTACAGTTGCACCACTTTGAACAAAGTTAGGAGTGATGGCAACAACACCCAAGTCATGAGGATCCGGAACAAATAAAGTAACATCGTCAATAGCCCATTCCCAGATATCATATGTGTCTCCATTAAACACAAAAGCAAATCTAAAGTTTGCATTGCCCACGTGAGCATTGTTGATCATAATGTTTTTAGCTTCTAAAACATCTGCAGTAGGAGTAATAGACCATACTTCTAACCAGGTAGTACCATTATCAATAGTAGTACATAGTTTGTATGAAGTAGTACCTGGTGTATAGAGACCAATTTCATGTTTGAAATTTAACGCTAATGTAGTATAACCTGTAGTATTAATAACAGGACTCATACAGCGTGAAGTTCCATCAAATTGACTTGCACTAGTCCATTCCAGTAAGAGTTCGGGAGCAGTTCCTCCTGCCAGATTAGAGTTAGATTGACTCCATGCTCCTTGTCCATCACCAACAATAGTCCAATTGGTTATGCCTGTAGAAAAATCTTCAGTAAATAGAGTAACTGATGTAGGACTAAGCAAGCTTTGAAGTTGTTCAAGTCCATGACGTTCAGGTCTAACACTAGGTTTTACACTTTGTTTAGCGGGCATGAACGATGCATTGGTATTGCCTGCTGTGTTCATTTGTTTTTGTTGTTGCGCTTCCACCATTCCTCCGGCTAATAGGAGTAATGTCAACAACATAGTAATCATTTTTTTCATAAAAAAAAGTTTTGGTTAATAAATAATTTTCAGATAAAAATAAGGTTTAAAAATCCTCAAAGAACAATTTACAAAAGTACAAAAAAATATTGAATTATCATACAAAAAATTAAAAAAAATATCAATAAAAACATACTTTAGAGAGTGGGGAAACGGAATAGCAAAAAAGTTGCCTCCATGCTGCCCCCCTTTTTTTTTATTTCAAAAAGAAAAGAAAGAAATTAGAATAAAAAGGCGAACGTTTAGACTACATTCAATAACTCAAAATGTGTACAGGTATAATAACATATATAGAGTCAGGTTAAAAATAGGTTAAAACTGAGGTATTTTGTCCTGATGGATTGTTTTTTTAGTAATTTTGCACGATTAACTCAATCGTAAACTTAAATTGTTTTATTTGCGAGTTGAATTCATCTATTCATATACTAAATTATATCAGATGAAAAAAATTTTACTCCTTACAGTGATTCTTATTGAAGTGATGCTATTGGTTTCTGCTCCTGTAGATCCACGACAAGCACAAAAGGTGGCACTCAATTTTATGCAAGAAGTCTCCTCATCGGTAAGCGAACGCAGCGAATGCCACTTGATTTACTCAAAAACCAATGGTCAGGGAGAGCTCCCCTTGTGGTACATCTTTCAGATAGATAGTGGTTTTGTTATTGTATCGGCTGATGATGCTGTAATTCCTATCCTTGGATATGCTACAGATAATCCTTTTGTAGTGGAAAGGATACCTGATAATTGTAAAGCATGGTTACAGCAATATGCTGATGAAATTGAACTGGTGAAATCACTACGATTGGAGGCAGATGAAACGATTCGTCAACGTTGGATAGAGCTTACTGAAAATCGATCTTCCGGTTTACCGGATGCACCTGTCAATACGAATTCTGTTGCGCCACTGCTCACTACTACATGGGGACAAAGTCCTAATTATAACGCACTATGTCCCGGAAGTGGAAGTTCAAAAGCGGTTACCGGTTGCGTAGCTACAGCCATGGCTCAGATTATTAACTATTATGAGTATCCTGTCGTAGGTTATGGAACCCATAGTTATACGGATCCTACATACGGAGTACAATCAGTGGACTTTTCGAATACCACATACCAATATGCGTTAATGCCTAATGCATTAAATTATGGGAGTAATAGTACTCAGATTAATGCTGTAGCCACATTGATGTATCACTGCGGTGTTGCTGTTAATATGGAGTATAGTCCCTCAGGAAGCGGTGCGTACGTTTATGCTGCACGGGCAGCTTTTGTTACTCACTTTGGATATCATGCACACTTGGCAATGAAAGAATATCCGTCAGGAGGGAGTTATACTACTGTCTATTCAGACAATGCCTGGAAGGCAATGTTAAAAGCAGATTTGGATTTGGGTAGGCCCATATATTATTCCGGTAGCGGTGATGCCGGAGGACATGCATTTGTATGTGACGGTTATAATGCTAATGATTATTTTCACTTTAATTGGGGATGGGGAGGTTATGATGATGGATATTTTACTATTGGGCAGTTAAATCCGGGTGGATATGATTTCAGTAGATCATCTAGAGCTATTTTTGTTGTACCGGACCCCCAAGCTTTGTCTTCAGATTTATTGAATCCTACTACACCTAATCAGCAAGTCTTTCTGTTTAATATGGAAGGAGTGACGACTCAAACAGTGGCAGATACCGTGTTGATTGCTCACCCACGTGGATTGAACAATCGTCTGTGCGGTGTGAGCTATGGCAATGTTTGTAGTGACCAGATAATTTTATATCCGGAACAATCGGAAGGACAAATTCGGTTGGAGGTATTAGAACATGATTGGCAAGACGTTGATATATATGATGGAGTGGGAACAGAAGGTAACTTACTGTTGACAGTGAACAATAGTGGTCAGTCTACCCTTTCGACTACCGGAGCGCTTACACTGGATTTTTCAGGTGCGCTATATTGTGATGGATTTTTATTGCGCGCATCTCCTGTTTATACTTCTGTATCAACTGAGTTTTGGGCTACCGCTTGTGACAGTTATACCTGGAATAGCACCACATACACTCAATCCGGTGACTATGAACAAGAGTTTCAGACTGTTTCAGGGTATGATAGCACGGTAACTTTGCACTTGATTATTAATCCTTCATTTAATACAGAGTTTTCTGCTACTGTTTGTGATAGTTACACCTGGAATAATGAAATTTACACTCAATCCGGTGATTATGTGCAAACTTTTGAGACTGTCAACGGTTGTGATAGCACAGTTACATTGCATTTAACTATTTATAATTCAGCCAATACTGAATTTTCTGCTACTGCTTGTGATAGCTATACCTGGAATAATGAAATTTACACTCAATCCGGTGATTATGTTCAAGAGTTTGAGACTATTCATGGTTGTGACAGTACGGTTATTCTCCATTTGACTATTGCAGGAGCGATTACTAATGCATTTAGTGCAACCGCTTGTGACAGCTATGAATGGAATACTCAGACATATACTGAAAGTGGAGATTTTACGCAAACTTTTGTGGCTTCTAATGGCTGTGATAGTGTTGTTACCTTACATTTAACCATTTATCCTTCAGTCAACACCGAATTTTTTACTACTGCTTGCGATAGTTACACCTGGAATAATGAAACTTACACTCAATCCGGTGATTATGTGCAAACTTTAGAGACTATCCATGGCTGTGATAGTATTGTTACGCTGTATTTAACCATTAATCATCCTGTAACATCTGACATTTATGATACCGCTTGTGATAGTTACACATGGAATGGTGAAACTTACACTCAATCTGGTGATTATGTGCAAACTTTTGAAGGTTTTAACGGTTGCGATAGCACTGTTACTTTGCATTTGACTGTTCATTATTCCGTAACATCTGAGTTTTCAGTTACGGCTACTGATAGTTATACCTGGAACGGCGAAACTTATACAGAAAGCGGTGATTATGTTCAGGTGTTTGAAACTGTTTTTGGTTGCGATAGCACGGTTACATTGCATTTAACGATTACAGTAGGAATTGACCTGTTTAGTGACCATAATGTTGTGTCGATCTATCCAAATCCGACTCTAAATGTTGTATATATTCACTATGATGGATGGAATTCCGATGTTGAATTGCAAATTCAACTGTTTGACATGTATGGTCAACATTTGAAAACTATTCCATTTGACAGTGAGACCGTTTCGGTTGATTTGTCTGAATATGCATCGGGGACTTATTTCTTCAAAATAGGAGATAAGGAAACGAAAACAGTCACTTACAGGGTTATCAAGTTGTGATATTTGCCGAGTGGGGTAATGGAATAACAAAAGAGTCAGGTTTATTCTGCCCCCCATTATTTAAAGGTAGAAATAAGAAGGAAGAAGGTAGAATTAAAAGGCGGAAGGGTGAAGGCGGAATCCAATTATGAATAAAAATATAAATCAATGAATTGAGCCAAAATCTGTTCTGATAAAAAAAAGACCTTTTGCAGTAAAAGGTCTTTTTTTGTGAGCGAAAAACGGGACTCGAACCCGCGACCCTTAGCTTGGGAAGCTAATGCTCTACCGACTGAGCTACTTTCGCTTTGCAATTGCAAAAATATATTTTTTTCAATTCAAAGAACCGAATTATTTTACAGAGTTTATTTTTTTCTCTATCTCTTCAGATTTGTTTCCTTTCCTTTTGGATGATTGCCAATTTTTTAGTGCTTCCGCTTTATTGCCTAACTTAAAATAGGCATCTCCAACAATTTCATGCAATTCTTGTGCCCAGGAATTATCAACGGTGTACGTGATGCAATATTGCAAAATATTGATTCCCTCTTTTGTTTGATTGGTTTCTATCAAAGTTTTACCTAAAATGTACAGAATCGGTAACTGTGTTGGGAAGAGTTCCTCAATATCTGTTTTATGTGCCAAAATTTGACCATATTTTTTGAGGGTAAATGCTGTCGATACAAAAATATACCAGGTTTCAGAAGCGAGTGAATGGTTTTGAATAGCCATTTGAGCTGTTTGAAATGCCTTTTCTTCCTGTTGGTCGATCATATATAGGTGAGTTAATTGATCCCAGACACGATAGCTTTCAGGATGTTTACTTAAAAATAGTTCAGCATATCCTATTTGTTTTTGAATCAACTCTTTATTTTTGCTCCTTTTTGCATCGAGACTCTCCTTGATGATTATTTTCTCAATCACCTCAGGTTCAATATCTGATCGGATCAGTTTTTCCAGCGAACCCTCATTGGTATTTTGATCAGGATGGAGTTGGTAATATTCATACAGTGCAAGTGCTAAGTTGGCATCGTCCGGGGCAATCTCTTCTCCTTTTTTGTAGGCAGTAAGCGCCTCTTTACTTTTTCCATTTGAAAGATAAATATTGCCTATTGCAATATAGTATTGAACTTCGCTGGGGAAGATTACCAGCATCTTTTCATATTCATTAATCGCCTGATCCATTTGGTTGAGATAGAGCCACAGTTCAGATTTTACACGGGTTAGTTCATCGTTTGGACCCAATATAGCCTCCATTCGATCATAGGTTTTAATAGCATCTTTCATACGGTTTAACCGAACATAAGCATGTGCCAATTCAAAAAGATAATACTCATTGTTATCCACTTTTTTACACACTTTTTCCCAGGAAACTGCGCTGTTTTTATAATCCTGAATCTCTCCGTACAGTTCAGCTAATAACTGCTCATACCAGATGTTTTCAGGATTGGCTTGAATTGCTTTTTTTGCATAATCAATTGCTTCATGATACTTCTTTTGCTCTCTTTTGAGTTTAGCCAACATAAAATAAGCGGGATCATTTTTAGAATCATCGTTGATAATATCTCTAAAAATTCTTTCCGCTTCCTGATAGTTTAGGGTATAAAATTCTCTTAATCCGTCTGCGAATTGTATTGATGTCATTCGAACTTTTGGGGGAAGCTCATCCTTACCTCTTTTTTTCTTTCTTTGCGCATAACCACTGCATACCACCCCGAAAATGAGTGTCAGAATCAAGATAATTCGTAACGCCGTTCCTTTTTTCATAGCTTTCTACTTCAGACCTGTTCCTTATTGATTATTGAATACCACTACTTCCAAATCCGCCCGCTCCGCGCTTTGTTTCTTCCAGTTCTTCTACCTCTTCCCATTTTACAGTAGCATGCTGAGCCACAATCATTTGAGCAATGCGATCACCATCTTCAATAATGAAGGGCTGATTGGATAGATTAACCAAAATCACCATTATCTCTCCGCGATAGTCCGCATCAATGGTACCGGGGGTGTTTAATACTGTGATCCCGTTTTTGATTGCTAAACCGCTACGAGGTCTTACCTGAGCTTCATAGCCTTCAGGTAGTGCAATAAAGATTCCGGTTGGGACCAGCACTCTTGCCAGCGGTTGCAATGTGATTGGTTCATCCAGATTAGCGCGCAAGTCCATACCCGCAGATAGAGGAGAAGCGTAGGAGGGTAGTGGATGCTTAGAGTGATTGACAATGAAACATTGAATTTTATTCATGATTTTTAGATTTTGTTTTACGTGAGACAAACTGGAGCACACTTTTGCGTAGTTCGGGATTCAGGACTAAGATGAACAACGCATATCCGAAGAGCAATAAAGTGTGCACCCCCAATTTTATATATATATTAGAAATAGGAAGGAAAGTAGTTCCTTTATAGAGTAAGAAAGCAGTGACAATGTACAAAATTATTCTTTTGACATCATAGTCAACACGATAATATTTCTGACCTAAAAAATAAGAGAGAATCATCATGGAGAAGTAACAGGCAAAGCTGGCATAAGCAGCACCCATGTAACCAAAACGTGGAATCAAAACAATGTTGAGGACGATGGTTATCACTGAACCAAAAATAGCCACTCCGGCACCATAGATCGTTTTGTCGGAAAGTTTATACCAAATGGAAAGGTTGTACAGGATGGCAGAAAATAGATTGGCCATCAGGAGTATAGGGACGATGGGCAGCCCGACACGGTAAGCGGGACCGATAAAGTATTGAATCAGATCGATGTAGAGCAAGAGTCCCAGATAAATGAAACAGCAAGCAATCACGATGGCATTCATGATCTCTATGTACGCATGTTTTGCATCCAGATCCTCAGCTTTGCTGAAAAAGAAAGGTTCAGCGGCATATTTGAAGGCTTGAATAAAGATCGTCATAAAAATAGAGATCTTAGCACAGGCGTTGAAAATTCCAACCATACTTTGAGCTGTCTCCTCAGGTCCAAAGTTTTTGATAAAGATACGGTTCATGGTATCATTGATGATGGTAGCCAACCCAAAAATTACCAGTGGATAGGCATAGCGGATCATCTTTTTAAAGAGTTTCCAGTCAAATTTCCAGGTAACTTGGAAAATGTCGGGCAGCAACAGGATAAGAGTCAGCAGAGAGGCTGCCAGGTTAGCGATGAAGATGTATCCGATACCGACCTCCGGATTATAGATCACGTTCATTAGTGAGGGTGCAAATCCGATTTTCACCAGGTAGGGACAAAGAAGCAGGAAGAAAAGGTTAAGTAAAATATTGGTGAATATATTGACCGACTTCAAAAAAGCAAATTTGACGGGACGTTCCAATAGGCGGAAGCGGGCAAAGTGGACTGAAGTGAAGGAGTCAATACCCACAATCAGAGCCATATATACGATATACTCAGGATGTTCCGGAAATTTAAGAAAGGAAGCAATAGAGGAAGAAGAAAGAGAAGTAGCAACAACAAAGAGGAGAGAGGTACAGAGTAAAAAGATGGAAACATTGGAGAAAGTATCCTCTCTTTGCTCAGGATCTTGTGAAAAACGGAAAAAGGTGGTTTCCATTCCAAAAGTGAGAATCACAAAAATGATGCTGGTCCAGGCGTAGAGTTCTGCAACAATCCCGTATTGACTAGTAACAAAGATGTAGGTTTGGAGCGGGACTAACAAATAGTTCAGGAGCCTTCCTAAAATAGTAGGTAGTCCATATATTGCTGTTTGGCCTGCTAATTTTTTAATTACTCCCAAGGTGAAAAATTTAAGACACAAAAATACAAAAAAAAGCGGATTGTAGTCCGCTTTTTATATTAAGTATAGAAAAGATGTCAACTATTCCAAAAAGAACACGATTGTACTCACTACTCTAGCCTTTTGAAGGTAAGGTTCTTCCGGCTTATTGGAGATGATGTCATCTTCATCGTAGTAGTATCTTCCGGCAAGGGTAATTTGTCCTTGTGATGCAGTTTTGATTTTTCCTAATTTAGCTTTGGAGTCATTGGCAAACTGTTCACCCGCAACCCGTGCATTTTTGGTACTTTCTGCAATCAACTGAGGTTTGATTGAGTTGAGATCAGGGAATTTGTAGTCTGTACTTACAGTCGAAGTGAGATCTTTGCTAATTAGATCCAGTTTTATTTGTGACGCCAAATCCTCACATTTTTTGATATCTATGCCGGTTAAAGTTAACCTTTGTCCAACGGTATAACGGTCGATTTTAACTTCTACTTCTTTTCCGTTTCTCCATTGTGTGGTGTAGTACTTTTCCCGATCCTGAACGCTTAGGTTTTCAACTTTAATCTTGTCAGTATTAATCCCGACAGAGGTGAGATATGCGATAACATCTTCTCTTTTTTTATCAGTTTTTGCAATAGCATCTTTCAAATTATCTCCTGAAAAGGAGAAGAAGAGACTGATAGTTGCAGATTCAGCTTCTACATTCATTTCGGCTAATCCTTTCACTGTGACAACCCGATCTTTGTCACTAAAAGTTTTCAGTCCTTTATAGATATAAAAGCCCAGAATAAAGGCGCCAATTAAAAAAATAATGGCAGCAAAAAGCCATTTAAAATCAAATTTCTTTTTCATATATGATCTTTTTAGAGGTTAGAAACAATTTGTAAAGATAAAGTAAAAACGAATTATATTGTACAAAAATTGTTTGCAAAATAAATTTTTAACGTTTTTTTAATTTATCTTATATTGTTCTAAAACAAAAGATCTTATCCTTTTTTTACAAACTCTGATTTGAGAGCCATAGAGCCAAATCCATCAATACGGCAGCTGATATTATGGTCACCATCGGTGAGTCGGATGTTTTTTACTTTAGTCCCTGCTTTAATGGGTTTGGGTGCGCCTTTTACAGGTAAGTCTTTGATTACTATGACAGTATCTCCATCTTCCAATTGGTTTCCATTGGCGTCCAAAACAATTAATTGATCTTCATCTACGATAGTAGCGGGATCCCATTCAAAAAAACATTGGGAACAGGCATAAAGGTTACCATTTTCGTATGTGTACTCAGATTTACATTGGGGGCATAAGATAGGTTTACTCATACTCTCATTCTTTTTAGTTGGTTAATACAAAAAGGCAAAGATAATCATTTTTCTTCGGTTATTGCAGTTTTTCTTAATTTTAGTCTCTTAAATTAAACCTTTTCTCTTTTTAGTAGTCTAATACTGTTCTATTGAATATTAACCTTAAAAAAAATTAACTATGGAAGCAAAAGATCAAGTTTTAGCGGCAATGAAGAAAGCTAATGAGCCTGTAAATGCAGGTAAAGTTGTAGAATTAACCGGATTGGATCGCAAGATTGTAGATAAAGCGATGAATGAATTGAAAAAAGAGGGCTCGATTGAGTCTCCAAAAAGATGTTACTGGCAGCCTAAATCCTAGGCTGCTTTTTTTTACTCTTTTTTCTTACGTCTCAGTTTAAAATAGAGTATTGCTCCCCAATAGGCAATGGTAATCCCTATGGCTCCAAAAAACAGAATAGGGAATTTTTCTTCTTCTTCTGTCAGGAAGTAGATGGGGATAATATAGACTCCCAGCAATAATGTGTATCTGAAAAAGTTCTGAACAGCCATTATGATTTCAAATTAGCTAATTGTTCTTGTAACAGTTTGATTTTTTCTTCCGCATCAGCCAATTTCTTTCTTTCCATGTTGACTACTTGTTCCGGAGCACCGTTCACAAAGCGTTCATTGGACAATTTCTTCAATACGGAGTTTTTAAATCCTTCTGTATATTGTAGTTCGGCTTCAATCTTTGCAATTTCCTCTTCTACATTGATCGCTTCTTTAACAGGAATGTAATATTCCGTGTTTTGCTCTATGAACATAATGCTACCTTCCATTTTGGATTTGGTTTTCTGCATTGTAGTGAGGTTCCCCAGTTTAATAATGATACTCTTGAAATATTTATCAATCGGTTCAGTATCATTTTCAGGATCATAGAGGTAGAGTTCCAATTCCACTTTTTGTGCAATGTTCTTTTCTGTTCTGACTCTTCTGATCTGCTCCACAATTTTCATCGTTTGAGCAAATTGATCGATCAGTTGTTGGTCTGTATGCTCTTCAAATGCAGGCATTTCAGCAACCATAATAGATTCTTTGGGTCCCCGGTCGCTGATATTATGCCATAGTTCTTCTGTGATAAAGGGCATAAAAGGATGCAAAATACGCATCAGTTTATCAAATATGGTAGTGATTTCACCATAAGATTTAATATCAATCGGTTGTTGATATTGGGGTTTTACAATCTCTAAGAAAATAGAGCAGAAATCATCCCAGATCAACTTATATACTTCCATTAAAGCATCTGACAATCTGTATTTTTCAAAGTTGTCATGGATCTCCCGGAGTGATTGGTTCATCTTTTCACGGAACCATTTCACAGCGATTTTTGTATGTTCAGGTTGTTGGATGTTGGGACAAATTTCCCATCCTTTAATCAATCTGAACGCATTCCAAATTTTATTGCTAAAGTTTCTACCTTGTTCGCAAAGTGACTCATCAAACATGAGGTCATTGCCGGCGGGTGAACTTAATAACATTCCCACGCGAACACCATCAGCACCATGTTTTTTCATCAGCTCAATAGGGTCTGGAGAGTTACCGAGCGATTTGGACATTTTTTGGCGCAAATGGTCTCTTACAATACCGGTAAAATAAACATCCTTGAATGGGATTTCGTTGCGCCACTCCAATCCTGCCATGATCATCCGGGCAACCCAGAAAAAGATAATTTCCGGTGCGGTAACCAATACACTGGTAGGGTAGTAGTAGTTGATATCAGCATTGTCAGGATTACGGAATCCGTCAAAAACGGAGATAGGCCACAACCAGGAGGAGAACCAGGTATCCATTACATCATCATCCTGTTTCAGATCCTCTAACTGAAAGTTTTGGTCAGGGAATTGAGCTCTTGCTTTCTCCAATGCCAACTCCGCAGTTTTAGCTACAACTATCTCATCGTTAGGGAGATAGTATGCCGGAATACGATGTCCCCACCACAATTGGCGACTGATACACCAATCTTTAATGTTTTCCATCCAGTGAGCATACGTATTCTTGAATTTATCAGGGAAGAAACGGATCGTATCGTTCATCACCACTTCCAGAGCCGGTTTGGCTAATTCTTCCATTTTACAGAACCATTGCAGTGAAAGTTTGGGTTCGATCACCTCTTTAGTTCGTTCAGAATAGCCTACTTTATTGTCATAATCCTCAATTTTTACGATATGTCCTGCCGCTTCGAGTAATGGAACAATCTGTTTTCTGGCTTCAAAGCGATCTACACCGATCAATATCTCTGCACTTTCATTTAACGTTCCGTTATCGTTGAAGATATTGATAGTGGGGAGGTTATGTTTGATTCCGATGTGGTAGTCGTTGATATCGTGAGCCGGCGTAATTTTCAATGCACCGGTACCAAATTCGCGATCTACATATTCGTCAAAAATAAGAGGAATAGAACGATTCACCAAAGGAACAATACATCTTTTACCTTTTAGATACTGGTAATGCTCATCTTCAGGGTGCATACAAACTGCCACGTCACCCAAAATAGTTTCCGGACGGGTTGTCGCAATGGTAATCCACTGGTCTTTTTCTCCCTCAATCTGATAACGAACGTAATAAAGCTTCGACTTTACCTCTTTATAGATTACCTCTTCGTCAGAAACAGCTGTCAACGCTTTGGGGTCCCAGTTCACCATACGAACTCCGCGGTAAATTAGTCCTTTTTCGTAAAGGTCTATAAATACGTCGATTACAGCCTCCGAAAGATCCTCGTCCATAGTGAACTTAGTACGTGACCAGTCACAAGAAGCACCCAATTTTTTCAATTGTTGCAAAATGATTCCCCCATGTTTCTCTTTCCACTCCCAGGCATGTTCCAAAAACTCTTCACGAGTCAGGTCATTTTTCTCAATTCCTTTCTCTTGCAATAGCTCCACAACCTTGGCTTCCGTAGCGATAGAGGCGTGGTCGGTACCGGGAACCCACAGCGCATTAAAGCCAAGCATTCGCGCACGACGAATCAGCACATCCTGGATCGTATTGTTGAGCATGTGTCCCATATGCAACACACCGGTCACGTTGGGTGGCGGAATTACAATCGAATAAGGTGGTTTCTCATTGGGTGTCGAATGGAACAGATTCTGCTTTTCCCAGAAGCTATACCACTTATCTTCAATGTTTTGCGGATCATATTTTGTAGCAATCTCTTTCATAGTCATACTTTTTTTAAAAAGATGCAAATTTACGATTTTTTTTTGAAATTAAAATAAAAGGGGGGCAGAACGGATTTACCTCTTTTGTTATTCCATTTCCCCACTCTAAAAATTATACCATTTTGAACATGTGTGATCAATTACGAATTACGAATTACGTTGATTGGTTGGGACAATTGTCCAGACAGTGTCTGGATTTTTGATTGGTAATTTTTTAATTCCAATTATTATTTTTTTTGTAATTGTATTTATTGTGTTGGTTTTCAAATTATTATGAGACAGGGCATGCCTTGTCTCTACAACCATGTTTGCGACCATTTTAATCGTTTTTATTGATTGTTCCCCTCCTTTGGCAGGCTGTGTAAAAATAACAATTT
>DIRT01000001.1:0-1428 GCA_002427605.1 Bacteroidales bacterium UBA5429
AACTTCCGATGATCTCGTGAAAAACACCCTCACCGATAAAGAACTCATCAACCAATTTAAAGCCATTGAACTCATGGATACTCACGATAAAGATGTAATCAAAACCCTTAACGATGCCTTTATCACCAAAGCCAAAATTAAAAAATGATATTCTAAAAAAGAGAGCCGCGGGAGCTCTCTTAAAGATGTAATTTTGAATATTAGATTTCTTTATCACTTTTATTTAAGAGTGTATTGATTAAATATTAAAATCTTTCATCTTTTCTTTGGATAGATTTTTGATACAATTCTTTAAATGAATTCCATTGTTTTGATTTAATTATTTCATCATTAGTATCTTTTGTTAAATATTTTTTTGCTTTTAGTGTATCCCTTTCTATATATCTATTCCCGATATAATAAATTTCAGCAATATTTTCAGTACATGGAATACATCCAAGTTCTGATCCTTTTAGCAAATAAGAGAAAGCAAATAAATAAGAAGTTGAATCAATTATTATACCACATTTTTGAAAAGTTAAAAGAGATAATTCGTAAACGTAATAATATGATAAAGGATAATTGAATTTATTTGCCATGTACAACGCGTACGGTAAACTCTCAGTAGAATGTTTGGCATAGAAAATATAATTAAAAAAAGCTAATGTATCTCCATCAATAATACGTTTTTCCATATTTTTTAGATCCTTTTCAGAATATTTATGAGTTAATGACCAATCTATTTGCTGTGCAAAGCTTAAATAAACTAAAAAATAAAAAAAGGAAAAAGCAATTAATAATTTAATATTTTTACTTTGAATTATTTTCATTACCATATTTTTCTTGATACATTTTTTCATATTTTTCAATTGTTTTTTGTGAATTATCAAAAAGTGGTTTAGTATCACCATTAAATGTTTCCATTAATTGCCCTTTATAGTAAATAGACCATTCTCCATTATTATCAACAGATTCGCTAACACTTGAACCATCAGCTTTTGAACGTTGTGAAAGAATGTCAGTAGGTGCTATTACCAAAACATTTAGTTCATTTGATACTTTTTGAGCAATACCATCCTGTACCCCAGTTTTACAAGAATGTAAAACCAATAGTGTAGTTTTACTTTCCTCACCTTCTTTGTTATTATTCCTATAAATAACACTATTCTCTAATAAATAATTATGAACTTGGTTTGAGGTAGTAATCATATGATTAGACTTATGAGATTTATTATAAAAAAGCATAGCATTTTCGTTCCCATGAGCCCACAAATGAACAACTCCAATATTTCTTGTATAATGACGAATTCCTTTATAGGCATGAGCATTAGTTGATGGATCTAAAGCGTTAATTTTTTCTTTCCCGTTTGGATCTATATATATTACGGGATTGTATTCACAATAGTTATATGGCGACATGCTGGGGTACTTATCACTCATCGGGTCAAC
>DIRT01000001.1:1727-46357 GCA_002427605.1 Bacteroidales bacterium UBA5429
CAAATAGTGTAAATGCTGTATTGCATTGCCGCTACCGTCAGTTATCCAGCTGCTGCTTCCCAAGTGGTCGGGGTGGTAGAAGTAACGGAATGTTTTCATAATCATGGAATTGATACTGCAAAGATAGATAAAAAGTCGAAATTATTTGCCATAAATTGGATTACTCGGGACGCGACTTAAAGTTGCATCCCAAGTGAATATCATACTCCATTAATAAATCTCAAAAACTCTGATATATAAATGTGTTTATAGCAATAATTTTAAACTTTTCATCAAATTGTTTGATTGACAAAATTATGCCATAAACATCTTTAGCTCCTTCAATTTCCCAGTACACTCTTATCGTATAAATGTTGTCATTTGAAATGTTTAATACTTCTCGTTTTAAGATTGAACATTTTTTTTCTAATAAGTTACCTTCAAGAGGTAATCGATAATCAGTAGCTAGAATCCTACTTAAAAGTTCATTGAAATTATTAGGATTCACTCCGTACGATTTCCAGTTCATTAACTTCATCCTGGGAAAAAAAAAGCAATCCGGAGCCATTCGAACTCTCATCTTTTTTCTATTCCCGTAAGGGAAACAGTAATTTTTGAATATTTTTTTTACACTATTAGTATCAACATATTGTTTAACATTTTCAAAATTATCAGAGAAAGATATTGCGTTTAAAAATTGAACTATCAGCGTATCAATATGCTTTCTGTTTAAATCAAAATTTTTCTTTCTTGATTCAACAACATCAGAGTCAATGTATTCCAATCCATCAAGATTGTCAGAGATATATAAATAATAAAAATATCCAGGAGCAGCTATATGATTAATTTTATCAGCAATTACAATATTTTCATTGCTATACACCATGCAACCGGCACTAATCACAAAATCTAAATATTTTTTCACAGACAAATAGTATTGTTGATTAGGTCGGATTTTTTGAACCTTATTTGAATGTGATGTTTTTGCTGAAACAATGTAGAAATTCACGTTAAAAGTATCAATTTTAGTTTGTGCATTGATTAAATAACCACTTTTTAATTTCATAATTTTTTTAATATGACATAAATAACTCATGTCATCTTTTAATAAAAACTCGTTGTTAAAATTGATAACTTCAGGTTTTGTACGCATTAATGGATCTTTTGGAATTGAATCTCCCAAATTCACTTGGGCAATTAATAATTTACAAAAGAAAAGAGACAAAAAAACAATAAACAAGCGTTTCATTACTTTGATATATATTTAGAAGATGGGGTCTTAAAATTTCGTTTTTCTCTATTTTTCATTTCATCAGGAGCCGTAGTTGTTCTACCTGTTAAATTACGATGTGCTATATCATACAATTTATAATGTTCAGGATTTACAGGAACATATTCAACATTTTTAAATGGAAAAATATCACCTTTTGTATAAGTGATTGTTTCAACTGTAGTCATCTCTGGTGGATCAATATTCATTCTGTCATGATCTATTGATAATAATCCCAATGCATATGCCTCAGTAATTTCGTGCATAAAACCAGAACCATTAGGAGCATGATGTTTTTCTTCATATGCAGATAATAGGGTTAAATTAACGTTTGTAAATGCATCTATTCTACCTGTTTCTAAATTATCTTTTGTACCACCATTAGACCCTCCATGTATATTTGTTGGACCATCTGAATTAACACGTACATCAACTTTATCAGATATGATTGCATCATATAATTTTTGGTCATTGTCATTTAATGGTTTACTCCCTTTTTTGACACCAATTCTACCATCCCCATCTGGTATAAAATAAAGTTCTAAATTAGTAGCCTCTTGTAATCTTGCCAATACTTGAGTCGCTTCAGATCCAATTATATAAACATCCCTCCCATCCGGATCCACCAACATGACCGGATTATTTGCACAATAGTTATAGGGCGACATGCTGGGGTACTTATCACTCATCGGGTCAACAGAAAGCCAAATACTTAAACCGGAATCATAATACCTTGCCCCGAAATAAGAATAGCCTGTTTCCACATCTTTCTCTTTGGCGGAGAAGGTGTAAGGAGCACTCCAGGATGCATTCCGCTGGTCAACCCAATCCTCACCAAAGGGCAAATAGTGTAAATGCTGTATTGCGTTGCCGCTAACATCCGTTATCCAGCTGCTGCTACCGAGGTGGTCAGGGTGGTAGAAGTAACGGTCCATTGTACCGGCAGTAGGGGATGTCATGCCGTGTAGAAAGTGTAATGAGGTTGCAATATTATAGTCATTTTTAAGACATTCAACTATGGTTCTGTTCATTTCTTCCATTAATGAACCACTTTTTTCATCCCAACTTCCACCAAATTCAACAGGCAATGGATCATTGATATTTTCCAATCCTCCCAATCCAATCGCACTGGAAATCCGCTCACTACCTGCATAATAATGCTTGGTATAACCTTGTAATCCTGCTACTAAATAGGCACTAGTGTATAAGGTTGGGTTATCCATAGTAGCAAAATTCACCCACCTTCCGTTAATATTCATTAATGTATTTAAACCGGTCAACTTATAGGTTCTTTCGCCACTATTGTCGTAGATATAATAGGAGGTATAGTTATCATCTCCTACCGCCATTAATCGGTTCTCCTCATCCCAACACAACTTCCTTTGAGTCCCATTTAATTCATGCACATGTAATGTTAAATTCCCATTAGCGTCCCATGCAAAATCCTGATTCACTTGGTTTTGAGCATCTAAAACTCTCTTTACAGTATGAGGTTGATTATCATAATAAGTATAGTGATTATCATACGAAAAATTAGACAACGCTCCTCCAATCAAAGTTGTTGCAGTTTGGGTTTTAGTTTTGATTCTTCCATCCATTGTGTAAGTTAAAGCTAATTGATAATTCAAAGAATTATTATTGTTATCCCACAAACCATTGGAAGAAATCAACCTATAGCTGTTATCATACGAATAGTTATGATTATAAGTCCCTCCTAAACCATTATTTAGTACTCCTGCACTATTACTTATTCCGATAATATTATTCACAGCATCAAAAGTATAATCAATTTCCTGCATTACACCATTGTTTGAGATAGACCTTAAATATGTCAACCTTTGCAAAATATCATATTGATACTCTGCTTTGGTCCCATTTCCATAGTAAATATGAGTACGTTGTTCAAATTTATTGTAGTTAATTTTGTTAATGTAAACATAATTTATACCGTTATAACTACTAGTCATACTATTTAATTGTCCACCTCTGTTATACAAATACTTTACATGTTCCCCATCCGGATAAGTTGTACTCAAAATTCTATTCCAAGAGTCATATGTAAACTTCATGTTAAAAGTATATGTATTAGGTTCATTAGGCAATGCAAAGGTACGAATATTTTCGATAACCTCACCCATCATTCCATAAGAAAATTCTTGTCGTCCGGAAGCATCTTCAATAGCATAAACCCTTCCTTTTCTGTTATTTGTGGCTGTATTATCCCCATAAAAATAGTAAACATTATTTTCAGGGTTTTTGGGGTAATGAACTTCTATTAATTGATTAAACTTATATAAATAGTCGATTGTCAAGTTATTGTTATTCAGATCCTGAGTTTGTCTGCTAATCAAATTCCCGGCTAAATCGTACGTGAAATGATCTGTACCTGCATCAGGATGAGTACGGCTTATTTGTTGCCCAAATTTGTTGTATGAATATGAAGTGGGGTGATTATCCGGGTCAGTACTCCGAATCAACTCCCCTAAAGAATTATAAGCAAAATTAGTAACAATAGTACTATCTACAACTGATGTAGTTTGCAATTTTCTTGGATCGGTATATGTTTTCAATTTATTACCAAGTGGATCTATTGTAGTGGTTAAAAATCGCTTAATTTCAAAATCGTCATATCCGAAACCATATTGAATATGGGTTTCCGTATTGTTGGGAAGCGTTACTTTGATTTCTCTGTCCAATAGATCATATTGTGTTGTTGTAACCGTGTTCTGGTCAAAAGAATAATTATACTTATAATATTTTGTTAATTCTTCTGTTACAGGGTGATACTGTTTGATAGTTCTTCCGTAAGGGTCTAATACCACTTTTCCGGATACAACAGAAAGCTCAGTTCCTCCTATATCAATATCTTTTTTGGTTTGAATAACCCTACCCAATCCATCACATAAAAGTGTTGTTTTCATTGGATTAAGAGTGTCAGAAACATCATAATGATAGGTGACCGCATAAGAAAAAGTATCAATAGGGTGAGGAGAAGTTTCAACATGAGGAGTGTTGATACTCCAACGACCATAATTTGCGGGATAATACTCCATTTTTAAAGTAAAAGGTGCATTTGATGCTATTTCATTAGGTCCTATAATTTTTGTCAATCTTCCAATATAATCATACTCATATCGCATTTCTTGTCCATTAATGTCAAATGTTTTTATTGGTTTTCCCCACTTGTAGTCGTATTGTGCGCTGGATTGATATCCTAAGGCATTACTTACAGTAATAGGATAAGTATGTACAACAGGATCATACACATATTTATTCCACATTTTTTCTTGCCATGCGTTTTCAGGAAATGTAATTTGGGTTATATTTCCATATTGGTCATAATTCAATTCGATCTCAGCTTGATCGGTTTCATTGTATTGAATAATTTTAATTAGTTTTCCATTAGGTGAATATTCTGCTGATTTTTCTCTAACAACTTCATCGTTTGAATTATAGACAGTGATAGATTCTACTAAAGAGATCAGATTGTTCGGCATTCCTGTTTTATAAGATATTTCTGCTCTTAAATTATCATTAACCACATTATTTGCAGAATCTACAAGGTTTATATATTCAACAACATTCTTTTTTTCATCATAAATAACACATTTTTTTGTTGTTATTTGTGGAGTCGCCATTCCCTCATAGTAATTTGTAACCTCACATTCTCTATTAGGGAAATATAGATCAGGACACTCCGAATCATCTAAAGGTATTCCGTTAGCATCAGTTATAGTTACGTCATAAAATGTTTCAACATACATTTTTCCTGCTGCATCACAAATGGTTTCGCTTGTTTTACGTCCTTTTTTAATAAAGCTTTTATTATTGTATCCTTGAATGGTTTTTCTGTAAACAGCGTTATTGTTTTCCGGATTGTGTTGGTAGGTAATCACGGTATCATACCCGTAAGAGATTCTTTCAAAACGATTGTAATTTGGATTTTTATATTCAAATGTTGTATATGTGGTATTACCGGCAATAGGCGAATAGGGATCATTTGTTTTAACACTTTTTAAAACCCAACTTCTTTGAGGTGATTCATAGCTGCTTAAGGGCATTTCATAGTCTAACGCTATAGTACTTCCGGTAAAATTGGTTACCTGCTTTAACAAATTAGCTTTTCCTATTTGGTTATACCTTACGTAAATACTGTTTTCATCATCTGAAGTAACGTAATCCACATAACCATCTCCGTCCACATCAACCCATTGTACTGAATCTTTTGAAAATGATTTATCATAAGGGGAGCCTGAAACTCCAATTCCAAATTTAAAAGCTCCTAAAAAAGTAAATCCGACAGTAAATGACAGGTTAAGGGATTCATTGTAAGATATTCCATAACTTAAATGATTTATACCTTGTATCGTTTCTGGTGAAGAAAAACTTCCATTTCCCAAATTATATTTAACAATTAAATTTCCATTTTCTCTCCTTACAAAATCGGGTAATCCGTCACCATTAAAATCAACCAACATGTTTTTGGAATTATTCTCTGAAATACCTAATCCTAATCCACCACCAATACTTCCTTGGGCTACATCAAAGCTAACACCACAACTGGCACCTATGCTTTTATTTTCACCTTCTCTAATAGATGAAAAATTCCATTGTTCAAATGGCGTAAAACTGTAGCCTAAATTCAAGGCAACTCTTCCATCTTTGGTTACTTTATCGGGCAAACCATCGGCATTGACGTCCATCCATGTAGTGATTGTATTATCTGTACCATTTCCAGCATTAATACTAGGTGATCCGGATCCATTTACAGTTATTTTTGAGTTTTTGGGGTCATTGCTTGGCATTCTTGCTTCTATAGGATAGCTTGCACCAAAATTTTGACCACTTGAGTTGGATTCACTTAAGGTTAGAACCTGCAATTCTGGATCAATCCATCTCAATTCATCACCAATTCCACCCCATGGCATACTGTATTGTACTCTGATATCTCCAAGAAAATCAGGATATCTATCTCCATTTAAGTCCATATAATCCGTAACTACCTTATTTGTACTTTTTGTAGTAGAATATCCTAAGGAAATAATACCGACAGCTGCACCGGTTGAACGACTTTTAGATTTAGATTCATTGATTTTTCGTATAGTTTTTGGACCATACAGTGTTGAGTAGCTATTAGGAACAGGATGGTCATATACCGGAATGTCACTAGTTTCATGAGTAGTAAAAAACTCCTCTATTCTAGTATTGGAGATCATATCTTGGGTTATATACGTAATATTCCCATAACCAATCCATGCTTGATGCTTGCTGTTAGGAATCATTTTAATCCATCGGTTAGAATTAGAAATAGGGTTATACATTCCATGATTTTCAAAATTTGCACTTGCATCGCCGTATTCCATATCTTCGCTAATGCTAGGATTTGTATAAATTGAGTTATGAATATCTGTTGTATCTGTTTGAAAGAACGAAAAATGAGTGTTTAGTGTATCAAAATGAATCAGACTGGAAATCTGATTAGTGTCATTGTTATGATAACCAAATTGTCCCCATTGTCTATACATGGGACCAAAATTCTCATAACAAATTTTTGGTAAAAGACCATTTTCAACGTGATTGATGGGTAAATAATTAACTATTGGATGCAAGGTCATACAAGAGTCTGTTATTGTATTGTTACTAGAAGGCACAAAGTAAAGAGTCGGTATAATACGAATCTCTTTCCATAAAGTATCATTTTTATCTACTTGTGGAGAGGAAACATAAAAATTCACTTTATCATATTGATTTAAAGGTAAATATGATATAAATATTGTTGAATTATAATTACTTGTTAAGTGTATTGTCGGTATAAGAGTATCGTGTAAGAGATCGGGACCAGAGGCAACATAAAGTCGAAACTCTTTATCGTTAAGATTTCCGCAGGTAATTTCTATTTCTCCACTAACATATCCATCTTCAGGTACTTGAACGGAATGAATACCTGTTACCAAAAAATCATTTTTAGAATTAAAATGATCTTCTATTGGATTAAAATCCAAGGTATCTTGATATTGATATTGAATATCCTGAACCCAACTCACTTTGTCAAAATCCCTATTTCCATTGGATTGCAGCCTAAAAAAGAGAACTGAATATTTTGCTACAGGAAGATAAAATGTATCCAACTTTTGCACATAATCGCTTTTGTCTACCATCCTGGCGTGAACCAAACTATCCGGAACTATAAAAGAGGCATTACCGCTGTTTACATTGGTAATATTTAGACCATTATTGAGTTCAGCTAACATATTACGAAGTTCAATAGAATATCTTACACCATTGACTGATTTGGAGTGAAAACGAGAAACAGTGGTATCCTCTATAAGCTGAAAGTTTGAAACTAATTTGATAATTCCATCTTTAGGGGCGATCCATGAACGAACAGCATCGATATTAGGTTCTAACAGTACCGGTTCACATCGTATTGTTTTCTTGTAAATATATGCAGTAAATCCGCTGTTTTCTACAAAATAAGTAAAATAATAATAATATTGTGTTGGATCACCATAGTCGTTATAAAAATCCTCGAGAGGATAGTTTGCAACTGAAGTTTTGATAATTGTATCAAATTCTAAATCCACAACACAAGCAATGCTGTCATTAACAGCCCCATCAAAAATAATACCGTCACACGGTCCGCTGCCACTAGTAACAATTACATTCGGATCACCTTGGTATTCCGGATCTTCATGCTGTTCTTTAATGAAGTTTCTGAATGTGGGAACACCATTTTCTAATGTATTAAACCAAACACCTTTGTCAGTAATCAAATCAGGCAACCCATCAGCATTAACATCTGAAAAATAGGTTGTCGTACTTGATTTACTATTAGACCAACTACCTGCATAATTTACTAAGGCAGAGGCTTGCAAACCCCAAGCGTTATTTTCACCGACATCTAATAGAAAGTTGTCAATACCCTGTAGTTCTACTTCTATTGAACTAAAATAATGCTGTCCGGATTCAGAAACAACATGTTTTCTAAAATAAACTTTACCATCTTTTTTATATACTTTATCTGCCAATCCATCTCCGTCCAAATCGATCAAAGTTAACGCACCTTCACTTTTAGATCTTCCATAATTAAAATTTCCTCCGGCACTTATAGAAGATAGAACTACAACAGGTCCTCCACCAACAGTAGCAGTACCGCCTGCACCCCAACTTTTACCTCGGGTAGCACCCAATGCTGTTGCCTGATCAATATCGCCAAGACTAAGAGGGTTGGTGATAAAAAATGAGCTAATGTCATCATCATAACCCGTTATAGTTTCCTGTTCCCCAAACAAAGAATCTGTTTCCGGAACTAAGAAGTAGTCAAACTTCGTCCTTGTGTATTCCCATGGGAAATCAGTAAAATATAAAGAATCTCTATCATCTAAATCTCTATCAATAAAACAATTTAACTTTCGGGAGTAACCGTCTATACGATAAATGTCTAATAATAAATTTTTAAAATTTGTTTTTCTGTTTGCTGTACTATAACTAAAATAATATGATTTGAGAATGTCGGATTGAGCTAATACCGTTATATGACATAAAAACCTTGAATCTACTCGTTTAAAACCATAATTGCCATTGATGGTGATATCATCTCTATCATGAGACGCATAGAACTCTACAGAGTAGATGCCCCTTTGGTAATTATTTGCTGCATCAACATATCCGGTATAGTTGATACTGTCAATATAAATTTCTTGACCTAAAGATGCGGTATTATTATTTAATAAACCGCTATGATAAACTAAGGAATAATAATACCTAACAGTATTTCCATCAATGTCCCTTGTCTCTGTCAACCCCCAATGGGCAATATTGCCCTTTCCATCCCTTAATACCGCATTGGTATCCACTGCATCTTCGTCATGTTTCTTCCCATAATAACTGGTTATCCCGTTCCTATCAGTCACACTCCACCAATAATTGGTTGGATTGGTTCCATGTCTTACAATACTGTCAAAAGTTTCATTAACTCTTGGAAAAAATTGTGTTTCTGTTGGATTATCTGCCCTTAGTTTCCATTGATTAGTGCGATGTGGCATCTTTTCAATATTTCCTTCAGCATCTTTGGTTACCAACTGTTGTCCATTTAATAAATAGAGTTCAGATTCTTTGGTATGATCATATCTGGGAACTCCCCACCTTGTTTCCACCGTAATCGCCGGGATAGATAAGTCCCAACCAACACCTACCCAACTACTTGCTGTTGTTCCATTGTAATTTAATGCCAAACTGGGTTGCATTCCTTGCCGACCTGCGGGTATCTCAATGGGGTAACTCATACTCACACTTCCACTATTATTTGCCGTGGGTGGTTGCATCAACTGCAAACCTTCTAAAGGATTGGCAGCTTTGATATCATTCATTTGTGTTGGAGCATAAGCTGAAGTCTCCGGCATTTCGGGAGTCTTTAAAACAGCATTGATAAAATCAGTGAAGTGATTCACTTTAGATATTACCAATTGATTGTTTTCATCTACTGAATCTCTTTCTATTTCAATCCATCTCCCATATTTTATATCAAAGTAGTAGGTTTTAATGTCGTTTGGAGTAAAACCCATAGGTAATAATGTAGAATCATAAGGGAGAACAATTTGAATATCATCTTTAAAAGTCATCCCGTCAGGTAACATCCTATAACCGGCATTATCGCCTGTTACATTGACCATGCCCTGATTTAATGGAGGCAATTGACCTTCTTCAATGGGATTAATCGTCAATATTTCATCTGACCCCATCACTCCGGCTTCCCCGATGAGTCTGGCATCTCCCAAAGAATAATCAAAAGCGGCACTCATGTATTGATCATCCATTGACTGAGTAGATACCGCTATATCCTTTGAATCGGAAGTTGGAGTTGACGGATTACTCGGCAAAGAGTGTGTTGCAATTTCCGGTTCGGAAAGACGAGACACACCAACAGGAATCATGATGGAACGATCAATTGTTCCGGATGGTTCCCAAAAAGAAAAGAAAAAATAAACACTTGCTGCAAACAAGGAAAAGAGAATAAATATATATTTTTTCATGAGCTTGAGTTTTATGGTGATATTTACCGATCCATTTAAACTTATTTATTGATAAACAATGGATATTACCTTGCGTTCTAAGGTCGTTTCAATTTCTATCAAATAATATCCTTTAGTAGGGAGAATCCCCTTAAATAGGTACTCTTTTTCTGCTTTGCCTGTTTGAGTTTCTATCGTTTTGCCATCAGCACTAACCAAGCGTACTGCAATATCTGATATTTCAGCCAGATCAACTTTTAAATAATACTCTCCATGAGTAGGATTAGGATAAAGATAGTATGAATTTGAATTAGAGTTTATATTTTGCTCCTCCTGATTCTCGGTCAATTTTTTAGGAACTCCTTCTAGTGGATAAAAACCGATTCTAAAAAGGTCACTACCTGACTCATCAGCATCCCAATAGATGTTACTAAAAGTTACAACTCCATTGTTGTCAATATAACTTGACTCATAAATCTCCACACTGTTTGTTTCAAAGTTACCGGTATGGTCACGATCTATCAAAAGGACACATGATGATGGATCCAAATCACTCCTTTCAGAGAGATCAATCTGAACAGTTGTCGGTAAATATCTGATTGTCTCTCCTGTTGCTTCCATTAAACAGTGACCGTAGGTTATGACTTCTTGGTCTCCATTCAGATAAGTGTAATTAGGTGTGTCAAATAGATTTTCATCTACACCCCAAATTAAAAAATTTCCTTCAGGAATAATATGTGAATTTAAAGTATTATCTGCTGCAATCTCTCCAATGCCAATAGAAAGAAAATTATTCATGGTAGACTGTTTTTGATGCAGATTAAAAATAGTATCACGTCCAATACCGGATATTGCAGCATGATATTCAGGGTGTTGATCGTAATGCCATGTAGTATCTCCCACTGAGTTAATGTAGGATAGATTAAATAATGTGATTCCGTATTTCACGGAAAGATAACTCTGCCAACGGTGTAATTCCTCCTTGTCTATTTGTCTGTCAAACAGCACAATTTCACCTAATTTCCCTTTAAAGTTCAATGCATCGCTCCCTCCAAAATAAAGAATATTGGGGTTAAATTCACTTACCTGCCATGAACGATGGAACGAATTGACTATAGGTTCGGTATTGTTGACATTACTATATAATATTGTAGAGCTTTCCGCAAAGATCTGTTGGGTGGATAATGCGATAAAAAGTGTATCATCTACCAAACTCCATAAACCCCTTTCCGTCAACGTATCATCAGTTTGATACGCAATGATCATTGTTAACTCGTTAGAATTAAATAAGATGGGAACTTCAAATGTAGCATGTTGTCCATCAAAAAGAATAGATTGATTAAAATTAAATAACTCCCATTCCGGGTCCGTAGGACCTGTAATGTAATAATTATTAGTACTATAATCCAACCATGAACTATCAGAGGTGGTGGGATAATCGGCTCGAAACCAAACATTAGGAGTAAGTGCTGCAGATTGAGAAAATAGGAGGCAGCCGGTGTTAACTAACAACAGAAATAATAATAACTTTTTCATAAGCATTTTGTTGTTAAGATTTAACAATAAAAGAACGATCAAATTGAATATTAAAAATTCATGAAACCCACAACACAATCTTTAACGCTTCAAGTTTAATAAAAAAACTAATACAAAACAACAAAATTGACTAAAAAAATAAAATATTTTAAAATACTGATTATCAATCAAATAAAATTTATATTTTCAATAAAATGGATAATAAAATTCAAAATTTTGGAATTTTCTCTCTGTGTATTTCATAATTTTTGGAAGAAAAAAGAAAAAATTGTGTCAATTTTGGTTTCGCTTTTTTTGATCCCGTAATTCGTAATAAACACTTCATATCAAAAATGGAAAAATTTCCAGAGTGGGGTGATGGATTAACAAAAAAGACACCCCAAATCCTGCCCCCTTTTTATTTTTATTTCAAAATAATATATATAATTAAAATATCAATGGGATATATTAAAAATAAGCTCTAACCCAAATTTCCGAAATCCGAAATCCGAAATCCGAAATTTATAGGGTCTTTCAGTTTATTTTATACCGATTTCTGCTCTATTTCAAAAAGTTGCTGTATCTTTGCAGATTCAATAATTTGATAATTTATTACAGTAAAAGATCATTAAAATAGATAATTATGCGACCTGATTTTAGTAACGTTCCTTTTAACTCTACAAAGAATCAACCTCAACATGACAAAGCGAAAACTACTTCCGAACAACCTTCATGGATGACATCGGAACAGATTGAAGTTAAGCCTGTTTATACCCAAGAGGACCTTCAAGGGATGGAACATTTGAATTATGCGGCAGGGATTCCTCCATTTTTGAGAGGACCTTACTCTACCATGTATGTTATGAGACCCTGGACTATCAGGCAATATGCAGGTTTTTCTACTGCAGAAGAATCAAATGCGTTCTACCGTAGAAATTTGGCTGCTGGGCAAAAAGGGTTGTCCATCGCTTTTGACTTGGCAACACACCGTGGCTATGACTCCGATCACCCCAGAGTTGTGGGAGATGTTGGAAAAGCAGGTGTGGCGGTGGATTCAATCCTGGATATGAAGATCTTATTTGATCAGATTCCGTTGGATAAGATGTCCGTTTCTATGACCATGAATGGTGCCGTGTTGCCTATTTTGGCTTTCTACATTGTGGCTGCTGAAGAGCAAGGAGTTCCGATGGAGCAGCTGACAGGTACAATTCAAAATGATATTCTGAAGGAGTTTATGGTGAGAAATACCTACATCTATCCTCCACTTCCTTCCATGAAGATCATTGCTGATATTTTTGAGTTTACTGCTAAAAATATGCCTAAATTTAACTCCATTTCCATTTCCGGATACCACATGCAGGAAGCGGGAGCAACTTGTGATATCGAGTTGGCTTATACATTGGCGGATGGATTGGAATATTTAAGAGCGGGAGTAGGTGCGGGCATGAATATTGACGATTTTGCTCCAAGACTCTCTTTCTTCTGGGCTATCGGGATGAATCACTTCATGGAGATTGCCAAGATGAGAGCTGCGCGTATGCTATGGGCTAAAATTGTGAAACAGTTTAATCCGAAAAATCCGAAGTCGTTGGCATTAAGAACTCACAGTCAAACTTCCGGATGGTCGTTGACCGAGCAGGATCCTTTCAATAACGTGGCTCGTACTTGTGTTGAAGCTATGGGTGCGGTGTTGGGACATACTCAGTCGCTCCACACCAATGCGTTGGATGAGGCGATTGCTTTACCAACCGATTTCTCTGCGAGAATTGCGAGAAATACTCAAATTTTCATTCAAGAGGAAACCAAAGTATGTGCCGGCGTGGATCCATGGGCAGGTTCCTACTATGTTGAGTATCTGACTCATCAGATTGCGCATCGTGCGTGGACTCTTATTGAGGAAATAGAATCATTAGGGGGAATGGCAAAGGCAATCGAGACCGGAATTCCAAAGATGAGAATCGAGGAAGCCGCATCCCGGAAACAAGCCAAAATTGATACCGGCGTTGATTCTATTATCGGTGTGAATAAGTATGTGTTGGATAAAGAGGATCCTATCGAAACGCTTGAAGTGGACAACAGTGCCGTACGTGAAGCACAAATTAAACGCTTGGCTCAATTGCGTAGCGAAAGAAATGAGGCTGAAGTACAAAAAGCATTGGAACGCATCACAGAATGTGCGGAAACCGGCAAAGGAAATCTTTTAGAGTTATCGGTTGATGCAGCAAGAAAAAGAGCTTCATTGGGTGAGATTTCCGATGCGATGGAGAAAGTATATGGTCGTTATAAAGCAAAAATTAATTTAATTACCGGCGTGTATAGTTCAGAACAAAATAACAATCCTACCTTTGCAAAAGCAACTCAAATGGCAGATCAATTTGCTAAAACCGAAGGTAGAAGACCTCGTATCATGGTGGCTAAAATGGGACAGGATGGGCACGATAGAGGCGCGAAAGTAGTATCTACAGGTTATGCCGATATCGGCTTTGATGTGGACGTAGGTCCTCTTTTCCAAACTCCCGAAGAGGCAGCCAAGCAAGCTGTCGAAAATGATGTTCACGTTTTGGGCGTGTCTTCATTGGCAGCAGGACACAAGACTTTGGTTCCTCAAGTTATTGAAGAGTTGAAAAAGCTGGGTAGAGAAGATATTATCGTTGTGGTGGGTGGTGTTATTCCTCCGCAAGATTATGACTTCTTGTACAAAGCGGGCGCAGCAGCCATTTTCGGTCCCGGATCGATCATCAGCGAATGTGCAATCAAGATTTTGGAAATTCTGGAAAGCCAAAGAGCCTAGTTGAAGGCGGAAGGCGGAATGCGGAATGAATTTAGAATCATTTAATTATCAGGCATTTAGAAATATATTTATTTCATATTTCTACTTTTTTCTTCTTTTTGAAATAAAAAAAATTGGGGGGCAGACAAAGCTTCCCTTTTTAGAATTTTTATTTCCCCACTCGAGAAACTATACCATTAAGGACATGCGTGATCAATTACGGATTTATAAACCTGATTATCAAAAATATACATAATAATATTGAATTTGGTCGTAGAGACGTTGCATGCAACGTCTCTACAGCGTTTGGGGGTTATTCTAATCCACGCCCTAAAGGACATGGCTATTTATATAATAGAATATCAAGCAGTTAGATCATATTTTCGCTAATTTTGAAAATCTAAAATCTAAATTTGGAAACGTAATTCGTAATTCGTAATTGATCACAGCATATCAAAAATGGTATAACATTCCAGAGTGGGGAAATGGAATAACAAAAGAGACACCTCACATCCTGCCCCCTTTTATTTTTATTTCAAAATAATATATATAATTAAATATCAATGGATTATATTAATAAAAACCCCAATGCCAAACTTCCGAAATCCGAAATCCGAAATCCGAAATCAAAATGCCCCCTTTTATTTTTATTTCAAAATAATATAAAAAATTAAAAATTTAGGGATCTTAAAAAGCTAAAGAGTGTAAAAAATGGGTTAATTTTTGGGTGGCAACAGCTCGGTGGCTGATTTTGTTTTTTAGCTCTGCGCTCATTTCGGCGAAGGATTCGTTGTACCCATCGGGAAGGAAGATGGGGTCGTAGCCAAAACCCTGGGTTCCGCTTTTCTTTTCCAGAATTGTACCGGAAACGGAACCTTCAAAGAGATATTCTTTGTTGTCTAAAATAAGTGCAATGACGGTTTTAAACTGGGCTTTTCTGTTAGAGATTCCCTCCATTTGAGATAACACTTTTCGCATATTGTCTTCAAAAGAGCAAGCCGGTCCGGCGTAACGAGCAGAATAAACACCGGGTGCTCCGTGTAAAGCCTCAATTTCCAGTCCGGTATCATCAGCAAAACAGTTGCAGTGAAATTTTTCATGGATAAAACGCGCCTTCATCAGCGCATTACCGACCAAGGTATTTTCGGTTTCAGGAATATCTTCGAAAAAGTTTAAATCGGCAAGGGAGATGATTTTGTATTGATCTCCAACGATTTTTTGAATCTCTTCCAGTTTGTGTTTGTTCTGAGTGGCAAAAACAATCTCCATGTTGACAGAATATAAAAAACAGATGATATAACTTATACCATCTATTTATTTTTTAAAAAGGAGAAAGATAGAATTAAATTTCTATTGCTTGTTTTCCTCTGTAATATCCGCATTCCGGACAAACTCTGTGAGTAAGAATAGCGGAACCGCAATGACTGCAAGTTGTCAAATGAGGAGCAACCATAAAGTCATGTGATCTTCTTTTATCTCTTCTTTGAACCGAAGTTCTACGTTTTGGATGTGCCATAATATTTATATTTTATGATGTCAATATTAAAATTTCAAGTTTTTTAATGCATCCCATCGGGGATCCGTAGCATTATCATTATCAGATTGAGCTTCAGTGCTGTATTGAGCTAATTTTTCCAGAAAAAGCGGATTACATCCTGAAGTTCCATCCTCTTTTGTAGCATGTTTAGGTTGATTGGGTAAAGCCAATGCAATAGATTCATAGATGTAGTGAAACAGATCCAAATCATATTGATATTCTGAAACGACCCATATATCGTCCTCTTCAAGACCTAAATAATCGGAATGATCGGGAACTAATTTAACAATCAATTCCTGATTAAAATGAAGAGGAGTAGAGATAGGATCCAGACATCTAACGCATTCTTGCTCTAATTCTCCATCAAAATTGAAGTCTAAAGTAAGCATTTTGTCATTTTTATGCATGATTAGCTCCACTTTAACGCTTCCACCTATCACCTCAGACATGCTGTTTTCTTCAAAGAACCTTTTGTCACAAATAATTGAGTATGAATGACTTCCGTTTTCAATCCCTGATAATCTAATTACAAAATCTGATCTAAATTCTTCCACCTTCACCTTCAATTATTTAGGGGTGCAAATATACAAAAAAAAGTAAATAGAGCAATAACTTTTGAAAAACTATTTTTTTCTTAGTTTTCCTCGAGTGCTTTGATACCCGGAAGGGTAATTCCTTGGAGGTATTCCAACATGGCACCGCCACCGGTACTGATGTAGGAGCAAAACTCTGACATTCCATATTTTTCTACTGCTGTGATGGTATCTCCACCGCCGATCAATGAGAAGGCGCCGCCCAAAGTGGCAGAAGCTACGGCAATCGCGATTGCTTGAGTTCCTTTTCCAAAAGCATCAAACTCAAACACTCCCACCGGACCATTCCATAAAATGGTTTGTGATTGGTTTATAATCCGGGTAAGTCGTTCGATAGTTTTAGGTCCGATATCCATCCCCATCCATCCGTCAGGGATATGATTTTCGGTGGTAACTTGTTTATTGGCGTTGGGATCAAATTGATCAGCACAAACATTATCTACCGGTAAATAAAGGTTAACTCCTTTTAAATGAGCTATTTGAATAATCTCTTCTGCAACGGGAATCATATCATCTTCAACAATTGAATCGGCAATATTGATACCCATAGCTTTTAAGAAGGTATAACTCATTCCACCGGCAATAATCAAATTTTCAACTTTGGTGATTAAATTTTTGACAATATTAATCTTAGTAGATATTTTTGATCCTCCGATGATAGCGGTAAAGTTAGGTTTTTGGTCATCCAGAACCTTTTTCAAGCTCACCACTTCATCATACAACAGATATCCGGCATAAGCTTTACCCGGGAAAAATTTGGTAATGGTTGCAGTTGAGGCATGCTCTCTGTGAGCAGTTCCAAAGGCGTCATTTACATAAACATCTCCCAAAAGTGAGAGTTGGCGCGCAAACTCTTCATCCCCCTTTTCTTCTCTTTTATCAAAACGAAGATTTTCTAAAAGAGCAATAGATCCGGGTTTCAGTTGATGGATAAGGTCAATTCCTTCTTGAGTTAAATAATTATCCACAAAAGTAATTTCGCGTTCCATCACTTCCGATAGGGTAGGAATGATATGTTTCAAGGAGAACTTTTCATTAACTTCTCCTTTAGGGCGACCCAAATGAGACATCAAAACAGCAACACCTCCCTCATTGATGATTTTATGAACAGTATTCAGTGTTCTGGTTATGCGTGTGCTATTGGTTACTTCAAATTGTTCATTCAGAGGAACATTATAATCAACTCTTACTAAAACTCTTTTTCCTTGAAAAGAAATGGCATCTATTGATTTCATAAGCGGTATAAATTACAAAAGACAAAGATAAAGAATTTTTATGAAATAGTAATCCCTTTATTAAGCTAATACACTTTTATTTATTTTTTCATAAAAAAATTTGGTAAATACAAAATAATCGATTATATTTGTATCGACATTAGCTCTGATTACTATGACAAAACTCAATTTACTATCCTATAGCTATTTTTTTGTTTTTGTTTGTTTAAAACGTTTCGTTTTGCATTGTTCTTTAAAATTAGTTTGAATACCCTCTCATATTTAATATTATGGGAGGGATATAGTCGAGAATAGACTTAACTACTATAAACAACTAAAATTACTAAAACAACTAAAATTACTAAAAATGAAAACAAATATACTCCTAAAAATTAGTAAAGTCATTGTATTGATGTTATTGACCTCAATTGTTTTTGCTCAAACACCCAAACGAGTTGTTTCCTACTCAACTTTAGTACAATATCATTTTTCTGTTCCACAACAAACTGATTTATCGACTGTTAGTGAATATGATTTGACAAAATTCTCTTCTCAGGATCAGTTTATTTCTACAGAGATTTCTTTTGCGAGAGATAATACTCCAACCGTTACGACTATATATCACAACACGCCACGTTATTTCAACGATTATGAAAATGAAATTTACAAGTCTGTTACCTATCGTGGTGAAACCGTTTTGTACGATCATCAGTTAAATGAGATCAGTCGCGATAAGGTAGATCCGAATTTGGAGTTAGAGTACCGTTTTTCAGATGATGAGGTTGACAAATATGGGCAATTTGAGCCCGGATTCAGATCAGATCCTAAATTATTGGCTGAATATTTTTTCCGAGAAGGAATGAATGTTCGATTATTTACATCTCCCACAAAATTGGTTGCTTTTAATGAAGAAGTAGAGATTGTTGTTGATTATGACAACTATATTTATGAAACTCGTTATTTTGATCATGGAGAATTTGTGTTTTCAAACACCAGATACTTTCAAGAGATCAGGGGTATTATCTTCCCGATGCAAGATCTTACAATAACAGTAGATCAACTCAATGAGCAAATTCCGATGTGGAAAACAGAATTAATAAATTACGTAGAGTATTCAATTGTTGGAAGGGATGGAAAAACAATTCTTTTCTATCAAAGTGAGGAGGAATATGATCGTCCTAAAGGGCTTCAGGTCCAATATTATGAACCGATTGAAAAAAGGTCATTAGAGCTAAGTATCTACCCCAATCCGGCAGAAAAAGTCACCAATTTACGCTTCCCATTTTACTGGGATCAAGAGATAAAGATTGAACTGATCAATTTGATCGGATCAACCATAAAAATATATGATCATGTCATTGCAAATCAGTATAAGCTCGATGTTTCCGATCTGAAAAGCGGTACCTATATTGTAAGATGTACCCATGCAGGGGAAACTGTGAGTGGTAAACTAATTATTCCCTAATTTTGAACTAATCGTACTTGTATAACTCAATTAAAATTTATAGCTATGAAAAAGATAACATTTTTACTTATTTGCATGATTTTCTCGTTTTCTTATGCACAAATTGAACCACTAACAACTCAAGATTTTGTTACTTTGGAAGAACGTGAACCCGGACATGATAGTCAAACTTTAAATATCAACGCCCAATCTATTCAAATACATAACCCAAATCAATACAGGAGACTTTATTTTCTTCACGGGTTGGGGGGCAATGCCAGTTCCTGGCAAGCAGCCAGTGATGCTTGTTGGGATGTAACATTAAATATTCCCGGATTTCCGGCAAGAAGGGTGTTGGTTAGCAGACCGGAATATACTATGTCAACCTCAACAACATTGATGAGTGCTGCCTATGATGTAAGGCAACAAATTCAAAATCAAGCATATATAGATCAAAACCTGTATCAAGTTTCTCCTGAAATGGCATTTATAATAGCTCACAGTCAGGGAGGTTTGGTAACACGGGCTTTGGCTCATCTTGACTTGATTACTCCACCTTTCAACAATGATATAGGCAAAGGATATGGTGGTTTTGTAACCATTTCATCACCGTTGCAAGGTGCTCAGATTTTGAATAATCGGACTCAAATTGAGCAATTTGCAAAGGAAGGATGTACCAAATTAGCGAGAGGACCCTATTTTGAAGAGGATTTGGATTTTTGGACAAACTTTTTTAATATAGGAGTAGATCCTAGTTTTATTTGCAATTTTTTTGTGGATAATGCTTTGTCTATTTTTTTCTCAGATTATTATGAGAATATCACCAATGATTATTTTGTTGGAGCTCCCGCCATTGATCTGTTTAATCAGGACACAAATGATTTAGCCTACTACAATATGCCCAAACTTGCTTTTACAGGTGTTGAACCCCGGGAAAATCTATTTTGGAGAACTTTTAACTGGGTAGTCAATGATGTCAATAATGCAGGCTTTTTTGGAGCCAATGATGATTGGAATTTTTACAATACAGTTGGGAAGCCACTTTATAGTAAATATTCTAATAGAGTAGCTCATTATAATAATCAAATCTCAAATTATCAAACGATGTATGCTTGTTTATTTCCTTTTCTAACACCGGGTGGGCATATGTATTTTAATGCATCAATAAAAAGATTGGTAGATAAGAAACATGCATGGCAAGAGGGTGTAGACTGGCTTACTGGCGTGAATAAGAAGTGGGAAGCTATTATTGGAGCCAGGGTAACTACTATTGAAACAGACACTATTTATGTGTGCAAAAACTGTGTTGCTTCCACATGGGTTATTAGTTATAATATTCAAGATTGTTACAATAAAAGATGCTCGACCATCTTACCGGGTGAGGTTAGTAATCTTGTTACTATATACAAAGAAAATGATGGGATTGTGTTAAGAGAGAGTGCAGAAAATTTACCTGGAGCTACACATATGCCTGTGATAGGGAATCAGATATTATTGGATAACAATGCCGGTTCATCCCATATGCAAGTTAGAAATGATGAAGGATTGAAACAATTTTTATTTAGTTTATTTGAAGGAGAAATGGGCATGTTTTTTGAAACGGCACCCATTGAAGGAAATTCAAATTGATAAAAATATTAATCAAATCTAATGCTGTATGAAAAAAAGTTTACTGATTTTATTGAGTGTTACTCTTGTTTATGGTTTATGGAGTTGTGAGGATGAAGTTATTAATGCCCCTACAATACCAAAGAAAAACTTTGAGATGGTGTGGAGAAAGCTTGTTCATTCTGACACATCTACTTATTTAACACTTCGTTATTTCTTTTCCAATAATTATGTTGTTGTCGGAGTTCCTGCACTTGATCCGCAACGGGTACCCAATGGGGTAATGGTTCTTGACAGAGAAACGGGGCAAATGAACAGTTTCTGGACGGATCATTGGGATCAGATCAGTTCACCACCGGGTTTACGTTTATATGACTTATGGGTTGGTGGACCTATGAACGATTATATGGTTACTAATGATGGATTTAGAATATGTGGCTATTCTGTTAGTTCCGGAAATAAGCTGTGGGACAAGCCGTATTCCCCTTTTTATGCGGGAAAGAGGATCAGTATAGTCGGGAATCATGCATATGTTCCTATAACTCCCGTGTCCCCACATAGTCCAACCTGGTTTAAATTATCCCGCTTTGATTTAATTACGGGTGAAGAAGAGGATCTTTTTACTCTCGATGCAAAATATGATAATTATAAATTTTTTATTTCTCCTCCTACAAGTTATATAGCGAATAACCAGGATGTTTTGTTGATAGGTCTGATTAACCATCTTAATTTTGACACATTTCATGGAATAGTATGGACCTATTGTTACAATCTTACTCAAAGGAAAATGCAGTGGATCAGAAAGGATTTCACGGAAGATATTGAGCAGGCTTTGGTGATACCTACTGTAGTTCAGGACCGAATTGTAGTACATTTAATGAGGGGTGTAGCTTGTTTGGATGTAGAAACAGGAGCAACTCATTGGATTAAGGATAAAATCAGAATTTCTTTAAACTTAACCGATGTTTTGTGTGAAGATGGTCGTGTTTACTGTAAGACAGATGATGGTATTGTCTATTGTTGGGATCTATTAACCGGGACAGAATTATGGAAACAAGACAAGTATAATTTTCACTCTAATGAAAGGTCAAACTTTCAAATTTATCAGGATAAACTTCTTTTCAATGCATACTATGAGGGAAGAAATCACTTGATTTGTTTATCCACAAGTACCGGAAAAGTGATGTGGATAGATAATGAAGTATTGCGAAATCCTATGGGACGGATACTTATTGATAAACAAAAAGGATATCTATACGGAAGTGATTTTCCCGATATATTCTGTATAGATTTAAATCAGTCTAACTAATACAAAAAAGGGCCGGTTTTTAATGACCAGCCCTTTTTCCTTTTCTAAACAAACTTATCTCCAAAATCAAACTTAACATCAGTAACAAATTGTTTGATCTGTTGTTCGTTATCTTTTTTACAAATTAATAATACCTGGTCTGTATCTACAATGATATAGTCCTCAAGTCCTTGAATGACAGCAACTTTATCATCAGGTAGATTGATGACACAATTAGAAGTTGAATAAGTTTTAACCTTATTTCCAACGATTGCATTATTCTCTTTATCTTTAGCTCTTATTTGATGAAGTGCACCCCAGGTTCCTAAATCGGACCATCCAAATTCAGCAGAAATCACATGAACATTTGTTGCTTTCTCCATGATACCATAGTCTATGGAGATATTTTTACAAATCTGATAAATTCTGGATATAAATTCTGCTTCTCCTTCTCTGTTGTATAAACCCTCTCCTTGTTTAAAAAGGTGATCTACTTCAGGAAGATAAGATTCAAAGGCTTCTTGAATTGAATTGAGAGACCACATGAAGATCCCGGAATTCCATAAGAAATCACCACTTTCTAAGAATTGGATTGCAAATTCAAGAGATGGTTTTTCTGTAAATGTTTTCACGGGATATATAGAAGTACCTGGTGAGTATTCCTTATCTTCATCAAATTGGATATATCCGAATCCGGTATTTGGAAAAGTAGGGTGTATCCCGATGGTTAATAACCAATTATTTTTAGATACCGCATCTAATCCTGTTGAAATAGATTGCTGAAAAGTTTTTTCATCCAGAATGATGTGGTCAGAAGGAGCAACAACAATAACTGCATCTTTATTTTTTTCTCTGATTTTATAATTTGCGTATGCAATACAAGGTGCAGTATTTCGTCGTGCGGGTTCCAGAATCAATTGTTCTTCCTTAATGTTTGGAATTTGTTCGAGGACTAAATCCCTATATTGTGAATTAGTAACGATATAGATGTTTTCATGGAGACAAAATTGAGCAAAACGATCAAATGTTTTTTGTATTAATGTTTTCCCATCTCCTAAAATATCTATAAATTGTTTTGGAGTTTCCATTCGACTCATGGGCCAAAAACGAACACCTATCCCTCCGGCCATGATAACACAGTAGTAGTTTTTATTTATCATAATCAATATATTTTGTTATATAACTTCATTAACTATTATATTATTTCAAAAAAAAGATTAATTTTCGTTAAGTTTTACAAAAATAAATAAAAGAATTGTAAAAGCCCAAAGAGATGATCCTCCGTAACTGATAAACGGTAAAGGGATTCCGATAATGGGAAGAAGTCCTATAGTCATCCCGATATTTATAAAAAAGTGGAAGAAAATCACTCCGGCTAAACCATATCCATAACACCGGACAAATTGATTTCTATTTTTCTCGGACAGTACAATAATTCGTATAATCATCAGTGTGTACAGAGAAATCACAATAAAACTCCCAACAAAACCCCATTCTTCACCAATTGCACAGAAAATAAAATCCGTACTTTGTTCAGGAACATAATCGAGTTTAGTTTGAGTTCCATTGAGGTAACCTTTTCCCCAAAAACCTCCGGAACCAATGGCTATTTTTGATTGATTACTATTAAAGTCTGCACCAAGTGGATCTTTAACTTTACCCAATAAAGTATCAATTCTCATTCTTTGGTGATCCTGTAGGACATGTTGGTATCCAATATTAGTAAAAAGCACAAAAAGTACACCTATAACATACAAGACAATATCTCTTTTTATCAAGGTACTGTTCCTTCTGTGAAGAAATAGAAATAATGCCAATAGGTTAGTTAGAATAATGATTGAATAAATTTCATTTTTGAATAGCGTAAAAATGGTAATAGCAACAGCAAAGATACCAATTAGTAAGATCCATCCGGTTAATCCTTCTCTGTAAAAGAGGATAACAAAAGAGAGGAAAACTAAAGCTGATCCGGTATCTTTTTGGGCAAGTATAATTAATATTGGGATAAGAATGAATAAAAATGCGTTAACCCACAAGAGTTTTTTTTCTTTATTGGTTTTTCCTTCATTAAAAAACTTAGCTAAGGCTAATGCTGTAGTAAATTTGGCAAATTCAGTCGGTTGTATACTAAAATTGCCTATTTTTATCCAGGCCAGTGCTCCATTAATTTCAGTTCCGACAAAAAACACCAAAATCATTAATAGCAGGGAAGCAATATAGATATGAGTGGAATAATGAATCCATAATCGGGAATCTATCAATAGGATAATCATAGCCAAGAGTATAGATGTCCCAATAAAGATCAACTGTTTGGTGTACAGATTAGAGAATGAAAAAAAGGACTCATCTACAAATTGATTTTTAGATGAAGAGTAAATAGTAAACCATCCCAAAGTTACCAGTATGATATAGTATACAACGAGTTGCACATCAATCTTAAATGAGGTTTTCGTTCTTTGGTTCATTATTGAAACTCTTTAATTCTTTTTTCTAAATCTTTTCGTTTAACTTCTCTATTGATATAAAACTCTGTAATCAAACTTGCGATTGGGGCAGCCACAGTGGATCCATACCCACCGTTTTCCACTAACACAAAAACGGCAATTTTGGGAGATTCTTTAGGTGCGATACTTACAAAAACGGAATGGTCTCTTCCGTGGGGATTTTGAGCTGTTCCTGTTTTTCCAATAATTCGGATTCCGTCAATTTTTGCCGAACGGGCGGTTCCTCCAATAACAGCCATATCCATTCCTTCAATAATAGCATCAAAATATTCAGGTTTGATTCCTGTTTCATAGCGTTTTTGAAATCTTGTATTAGGAGAATTCTTGGATCCAATAGCTTTTATGACGTGAGGTTTATAATAAAATCCCTTATTTGCAATAATAGCCATGAAGTTAGCCATTTGGAGAGGCGTTACAGAAGCTTCGCCTTGTCCAATTCCCATAGATACAACGGTATTTCCATTCCAAGCTCTGTTGTATTTTTTATCAAAATAGGTGGTATCAGGGATAAATCCTTTTAATTCATAGGGGAGGTCGGAATCAAACTTTACTCCAAAACCTAACCTATTGACATGCTGTTCCCAGGCGGCATAGGCCTTTTGGATAGTAGGATATTTTGAACGATTTGATAAAATATTATAAAAAGCCTTACAGAAATAGGTGTTACAAGATATTTGAATGGCATTATACAGATTGGTACTTCCGGCATGGTGACATTTTATAGTATGTGATCCCATTCTGTATCCTCCGGGACAGGGATAAATGGTTGTAGAAGTGACAATTCCTTCTTGTAAAGCGATCAATCCATTAGCAAGTTTAAAAGTAGAACCCGGGGGATAGCGAGCCATTAATGCACGATTAAAAAGAGGGAAGTTAACCTCATCGGAAGATAAAATCCCATAATTTTTGGATCTTACGTTTCCTACTAATAGATTAGGGTCGTAAGAGGGCATGGAAACAATACACAAGATTTCTCCGGTTTCAGGTTCTATAGCCACAATACTTCCTCTCTTGTTGTGCATTAATTCTTCACCATATTTTTGAAGTTCCAGGTCCAGGGTACTCCAAAGAGATACTCCTTGTATAGGTGTAACATCTTCAGATCCATCTTTATAACTACCTCGCTCTCTATTATGAACATCAACTAAAACAACACGGATTCCTTTGGTTCCGCGTAATTCATTTTCATATGCTTTTTCGATTCCACTTAATCCGATATAATCACCCATTTGGTAGTATGGATCTTTTTCAATCTGTTCCCGGCTTACTTCACCAACATATCCCAAAATGTGGGCAGCAATAGGATGAGGGTAATGTCTTAAAGTACGATTTTGAACAAAGAAACCCGGAAAGCGGTGCAATTTTTCTTGCAAGTACCCGTAGTCCTCTTTTGACATTTGTTGTGCAACCAGGGAGGGTAACATTTTAGACCAACGCATTGCTTTTTCTATTCGCTTCATTAGTTCTTTTTTATCGATATTTAAAACTCTGCAAAGCTCTAATGTATCAAAAGCACGAAGCTCATTAGGAACTACCATCAAGTCGTATGCCGCATCGTTGTATACTAACAAAGAGTCATTGCGGTCATAGATCAAACCTCTGGCAGGGTGTTCAATGATTTTACGTAATGCATTACGGTCGGCAGATTGTCGGAATGAATCATCAATTACTTGCAAATAAAAAAGACGGAATGCAAGCACTATAAAAGTGACTAAAACGATTCCAATGATGGTGTATTGTCTTTTTTGAAGTAATTGACTCATCTATTTGTTGCGTTTGGCTAACTCATTGGCAAAATGAATTAAAAGCTCCTTTTTGTCTGCTTCAACAGTTAAATTATTTACACATTCTGTGGCTTTAGATATATACTGCTCTATTACTGCTTCAGTGTGTTGTAAAATATTGAGTTGATCAAAGATGGTTTTTACAGCATTAAATTTTAGGGTATCATCTTGATCAGAGCTACTGAACCATCTTATTAACTCTTCTTTTTGATTATCATTTGCTTTTTCAAGAGCTAACAAATAGAGATAGGTTTTTTTATTAGATCTGATGTCACCTCCGAGTTGTTTTCCAAACATTTGTTCATTGGCATAAACATCAAAAAGATCATCTTTAAGCTGGAATGTAATTCCTAAATTAATACCATACTGATAAATATTTTCCAGATTTGCAGGAGAGGCGTCAGAGATGAGTGCACCTGCTTTTAAACAACCGGCTAATAATACGGCAGTTTTTTTTCTGATCATTCCAATATATTGGTTAATAGTAACATGAGTGTTGGTTTCAAAATCAAGATCTAATTGTTGTCCTTCACAAATCTCTAAGGAAGTTTGTCCAAGCAGCTCAATGAGTTCTATTAAAACATCATGACTTACAGGCGTTTTAAGGAGCTCCAACATAGCCATATTGGCTAAAGCATCTCCGGAAAGTATGGCAATATTGGTATTCCATTTTTTAAAAACAGTCTCTTGTCCGCGTCTCATGGATGCATTATCCATGATATCATCGTGAATAAGAGTGAAGTTATGAAGCATTTCAAAAGCGGCTGCAGGGTTGATGGCTGCAGATAGATCTCCTCCAAAAACAGTAGTACCCAATTGAACTAATTGAGGTCTGATTCTTTTTCCTCCCTGATTTAAAATATATTCAATAGGCTCATATAAATTATGGGGAGTCCTGGATTCAGTTAGTGACTTAAAGTATTGTTCAATATGTTGCATAATAAAAAATTAAATTAACTGCAAAGATACAAAAAACGAACTACAAAATTATATGAAAGAAATGTTGTATTTTTGAAAGTTGAAATGGAATCAACAGAATCTTGTCAATAACACTTCTATTTAACAAGTTTTTTTAAAAATTATGCATAGAAAAGCGTTTTTTATTTTGGTTGCTTTTATCATGATTGTATCACGGATGAGTGCGCAAACGGATGAATCTCATGTCTGTACACCTCTTTTAACAGATAAAACAGTAACTCAAATTGAGGTGGATATTCACGGAAATATTTATGCGCTTGTGCAGAACCAAAATCTATATAAATTGGATTCTCAAGGTGAAATTATTGCTCAATTTTCATATCCTGCTTACGGAAAACTTTCTTCTTTTTCTGTCAGTAATACCGAAAAAATATTTTTATTTTATAAAGATGCCGGTGTGATGCTACTTCTCACTGATCAAATGGTCCCTTTATCCCAACCTATTTCATTATTCGATTTTGATTTTTTTAATATTTCTTTGGCGACATACGTTAATAATTCCTTCTATTTATTGGATCAACAAGAAGAGAAGTTATTTGTTATGGATCACTTTTTGAAAATAAAACAGCAGATTCAACTACCTCATGAAGTGCAAAATTGTAAAAAAATTGTTGCTAATCTCGACAACAGTGTGACATTATATGATGAACGGGAAGGATTCTTTTTTTATGACTCTTTTGGGAATTTTGAAAAAAAAATAGGATTAAAGATTCCTCATGATTTTCAATTTTTGGGAGAGAGAGTCATTTTTCCGGATCAATCCTCCCTTAAAGAGTACTATTTTGACCGTTTAGAGTTTAAAGAAACAGAGTTAAATCATATACTTAATCCTGAATTACAGATAATTTCTTTGAGAATACACACACAATTTTTTGTTGTTGTTGACGTTCAAGGAAAATTGTATCTTTGCAGATTGAATAGATAGTTAATCAAGAATCAAATCATTAATCATCATTTTTTATTATGAAAAGAATAATTCCTATAGTATCTGTCTTTTTATTAGCACTTTTTTTCACGGGCTGTGTAACCAAATCGAAATATGTTGAGTTGGAAAATCGATACAAGTCAACAGCAATGGATTTGGAAAGTGTAACTGCGGAAAAAATCGACTTTGATAACAAGAGTCGTGAATTGGAAAGAGAAGTAGATGCATTATCCAAAGCTATAACACAACTTAGGTCAGATACCATGTCATTAACCAGAAAGTTAAACCAATCGGAAAGAGGTTTAGCCAAACTTAAAAATGATTATGATGATCTATTGAAAAGTTTTACCAATCTCAATTTCTCCAGTAGTGAGGAGGTGAAGAGTCTCATGCAGGGAATTGACAGTATCAAAGCGGAGTTGTCATTAAGAGAAGCTCAATTATCAGATAAAGAGAAGCGTCTTAACGACTTGCAAGAGATTTTGAGACAGAAGGACGAAGAGGTTCAGGCTTTGAAAAACAAGGTTTTGAATGCTTTGAAAGGTTTTGTGGATCAAGGGTTGGACGTAACCGAAAGAAATGGGAAGGTGTATGTATCTATGGATGAAAAATTACTTTTTGCATCCGGAAGTTGGGTTGTAGGCACAGCAGGTGTGAATGCTTTGAAAGAATTATCCGCTGTTTTGGAAGCAGATTCTACAATCAATGTACTCATCGAGGGGCACACAGACAACGTACCATACAGAGGATCTGCCCAGGTGAAAGATAACTGGGATTTGAGCGTAATGCGAGCTACAGCCGTTTTGAAAGTATTACTTCAGGGATCGACCATTGATCCCATACGGGTTACTGCTGCCGGAAGAGGAGAATATTATCCGATTGTTGACAATGATACACCCGAATCAAGAGCTAAAAACAGACGTACAGAGATTATCCTGACTCCTAAGTTGGACGAACTCTTTAAATTGATTGAAACCAATTAATTGAACATATCTTTTGATTTTTCTCACCGATTGCTTTTGTGGTATGATGAACACAAAAGAGATCTCCCGTGGCGTGGAGAGATCGATCCTTATAAAATATGGCTCTCTGAGGTAATTTTACAACAAACGAGAGTGAATCAGGGGTGGGACTATTACCTGAAAATTGTTCAGCAATTTCCGACTGTTAAAGATTTAGCTTCTGCGCAATTAGAGGAGGTACTCTACTTATGGCAAGGATTAGGGTATTACTCCAGAGCCAGAAATCTACATACGGCTGCACAGCAGATCATGAGTCGTCACGGGGGAGTTTTCCCAACAAATTATGATGAGGTGATTCAATTAAAAGGGATTGGAGAGTATACCGCTGCAGCTATCTGTTCCATTGCTTATAATCAACCTTATTTGGCTATTGATGGCAATGTGTTTAGAGTGATTTGTCGGATTTTTGGGATTTTAGAGGATATTCAATTGAGAAGTACAAAAAACAGGGTACATGAAATAGGAACCCGATTGATGAAAGAGGTGGAACCGGCTCTTTTCACTCAGGCGATGATGGAGTTTGGAGCGATTCACTGTGTTCCTAAAAACCCTGACTGTGAAGCTTGTCCTTTTCAAAGAGAGTGCTATGCCTATCAAGAAGAGCAAGTAAGTAGGCTCCCCCTCAAGATTAATAAAATAAAAATAAAAAATCGATACTTTCATTACTTCATTTTTTCACACAATGACCAAATAGTGATAGAAAAAAGAGAAAATAATGATATTTGGAGTCATCTATATCAATTTCCGCTTTTTGAAACAAAGGGACGGAGTTCGAAAGGGATGCTTCAGTGGTTGGCACAATATGGAGTAGAGGATAAAAAACAGGTCAAATTAATTGAAACGTGTGAACATAAATTAACGCACCAAAATCTTCACATTTCTTTTTATGATGTAGAACTGGTTCCTAAACAATTGTCTTCTAATCAGTTGCTGGTTTCAATAGAAGAATTGACACAAAAACCATTTCCGGTTCCTATTCAACGATTTATCAAATCTCAGATTTTAAATCAATTGTAATTTTATTATCACTTTTGCTGATAAGGCTAGTTTTCAATTGAAACAATTGAACTTATTTTAAAGTTGTTTTTTGCGACCTCAATGACTCTTAACTGAATTTGATTCGTTTTCTGTTCATTGACCTTATATGTAATGATAAAAAGAGAGTTGTCTTGATCGTCCACATTGATAAGTAGCGATTCAACCCATTCTTTTTGAGGATCTTGCGATTCGAGGAAGGGGTCGGCATCAATTTCTTCTGCATCGTACAAATACAACAACTTGTTGTACAGTTCGGTTGTACAATAATGGCTTTGTAAAGAATCTATTTTAGAGAAATCAGGAAGATCCCGACTTGCAGCAATAAAATATTCAGAATAAAAAGAGTGAAGAAATTCGATTTTTTTAATATTCAGTGAATCGTTATTATTCTGTGAAAATAACGAATTACATAAAAAGACTAAAACGACAAACAGAATTTTTTGACCTTTCATTTTAAAAAGTATTTGATCTTTGACCCCGCAAAGTTACTCTTTTTTTAATATTGATGAGGTTTATTTTAAATTTTTTCACTCAAAATCAAGGTGTTTTTATAAAATACTTGAAATCAGAAAAAAAGAGTAACTTTGCAGGTTGAACCTTAAGCTTATTTGTCAAGTTGTGCAGTGTATCTCAACATGATGATAATGCGAAAGAAAACGAGTATTAATCTTGATTATTAACGATTATGAGTGCAATGGATTCTTGTACACAAAATGAAAGAGAGTATAAATTGATTAAAACCAATGCTCTTTTACTGCGGATGATTCGAAACTGGAAGTGGTTTTTGATCTCAATTGGCGTGATGCTTTTGTTGGCTTTTGTCAGAATCTTTTTATATACCCCAACTTACTCTTATAAAACCTCGATCATGATCAAAGATGAGCGGAAATCCAATACGCTTTCCTCAACTTCCGATCTTTTTGTTACTATGAATGCGCCTAAATCCAGAATCAATTACAAAAATGAGATTGCGATACTCAAATCTCCCATGATGATGGAAGAGGTAGTTAGGAGACTGTCTTTGGATCAGCACTATTATGTTAAGGAGAAAGGATTAAAAAAGGTGGAGCTTTACGAAAAGAGTCCGATTCATGTAGATTTAAACGGAGCAGTTTTGGAGCATGAAAAATGTGCCTTTCTTTTTCAATCTCTTGATCAGAACAGGTTTCAGTTGACACAATTTGAACTGCAAGGGAAAAATTTTCAAACAACTGTAGAAGGAACTTATGGGACACAGATTGAGACCCCCTTTGGTTCTATTTCCATAGAAAAAACAGACCAATTTTCAAATGCACAGATTCCGGAACAGATCTGTTTTGTGAAAGAAAGACTAAAATCAACAGTTTCTCAGTATGTTTCCTGTTTAAAGGTAGAAATGGATACTAAAGAGGGATCCGTAATTGATTTGACTATAGAGGATTCTTCACCAAAGCGAGCCATAGATCTTTTAAACGGGCTTGTAGATTTATACTATGAAAAATTGATGGAGGATAATGATCTCGATTTTGATCAAACTTCACTTTTTATTGAAGAGAGAATGGAAGAGGTAGAGTTGGAATTGGCATTAATTGAGCAAATGAACAACTTCAAATTCAGATCTTCACAAAAAGGAGTTGACAAGGTAGAGGAATTAAATCATCAGTTACAACTGCTCAATCAATTGCAGGAAGATTTGAGATTGGGTACCTTAGCAAATCAACCGGATTCTCTCTATGCAGAGATCAGCCACGAACAGATCCAAAATAAGTTAAAATTGTATCGGGAAACTGAATCGCAAAGGGCTCAATTATTGGAACAACCCAAAGGAAACAGAAGAAAGATTCATGAGATGAATCAAGCTTTGAATAGTTTGAAGCAGTCGATCCTTTTTTCCATTAACGGGTATGTGAAGACAATCAATTTCCAATTAACTCATATTTTGAAATTTGATGCTAAGAATCAGACCGCAGAAAATCAACAAAATCTTACCTTTTCAGTGGCGAAGCATAAGCAGTTTAAGGAGGATTTATATCTGTTTTTACTACAAAAAAGGGAAGAAAATGAGCTGATGCAAACCTTTACAGCCCAGAATGTTCAGATTATCAGTACGCCGACCGGAAGTTCCATACCGATTTATCCAAAGAAGAACACGATCTATTTCATTGCACTGTTGTTGGGCTTTTTCATTCCGGCCTTGATATTGTTTATAGTTCATCAATTTGATCATAGAGTTTTGTCGGCTAGTCAACTTTCTGTTGTTGGGGTGCCGTTATTGGCTCAAATTCCACAAAGGAAGTTATCCCGCCGTAAGAGAGATAAAATTTATTCGGAATTAGTGGTGGATCGCTATCAGGATGATCCTGTGAATGAGTCATTTAGAGTTTTAAGAACCTCATTATTGGATCAGTTGGCACTTTTGAGTTATTCTCAAGTTGTTTTGGTTACATCGTTAGAACCTAAAGTAGGGAAGTCATGGGTTGCTCTAAACTTAGCTCAAAGTCTCTCCTTTGGCGGAGCAAAAGTATTGCTAATTGACATGCATTTAAGACACCCTCAATTAACTTCACGTTACGCTCCTGAAACTCAGGGAGTTGCAAATTATCTTGCCGGTGAAGTGACTGATTCTTCATCATTAGTTCAATCAGCAATTTTTGACTCTAAATTAGATTTTCTCAGTGCTGGTTTTTCCGATATCAATTCTTCAGAATTACTTTGGAGTCCATTGTTAAAACAACTGATAGAGGATCTTAAGAAAGAGTATGACTACATTGTGATTGAAGCACCGGAGTTGCTTACTTATGGAGATACCCGATTGATACAAGAGGTGGTTGATTTCTCACTTTATGTGTTCAAGATAGGTGTTTCATCACAAAAAAGAGTTTGTGGTATAGAAGAAATTATATCCTTAGAACATGGTATGGTTGTTCTGAAAGAGTGTAGCTCCAGAAAACTAAAAAACAAAGTAAAAAAATAAATTTTCTCGTTGATTATATTATGAAAATAGGAATCATTAAAGAAACAAAGAATCCGGTTGATCACAGAGCTCCTTTGGATCCGAAACAGATTATAGAGCTCCAAAAGAAATATCCTACACTTCAATTTGCTGTACAAAAGAGTGATGTGCGTGCTTATCATGATGAAGAGTATGCGCAATTGGGGATTGAGGTTAAAGAGGATATGAGCGATTGTGATTTTCTTATGGGAATCAAAGAGGTGGCATTGAATCACTTACTGCCCAATAAGCATTATCTATTTTTTGGACATATAGCCAAAATGCAACCCTATAATCGTCCTTTGATTAAAAAAATGATGGGACAAAAGATCACTTTCAGTGATTATGAGTATCTGGTAGATGAGTCCGGAGTGCGGGTTTCTGCGTTTGGCTGGTGGGCAGGAGTTGTGGGGGTTTACAATACACTCAGAGGATTCGGCATAAAAACCGGAGCATTTACCTATCCGAAACCGGATCGTAAATTTACTTTGGATCGTCTGTTGAGCATTGTGAAGCAAGATCAGAACTATGGAGCGAGAATCATCATCACCGGAGCAGGGAGGGTATCTCAGGGAGCGCAGCATGTGTTGAAAATAGCCGGTTATCAGGAAGTGAGTAATGAGCAGTTTTTGAATATGCCCGAAACCGAGCAAAATATTTATACTGTTGCCGATATTGATGCTTTATTAAAACATAAAGAGAACCCTGCAAAACCTTTTGACTTAGGATATTATGTTCAACATAAAGATCAATTCAGGAGTGATTTTTATAAATTTGCGAAAGTGGCAAATATTTTTATTTCTTGTCATTTTTGGGGTATGGGGGATCCGGTTTATCTTTCAAAAGAGGAGTTGGCACGTGAGGATTTAAAAATCACTTTCATCGGGGATGTTACTTGCGACATTATGGGCAGTATTCAATCTACTCTCAGAGCCTCAACTCATGATGAACCATACTATGATTACAATCCGTTGACAGCTGCCGAAGAGCCTGCTTTTTCCAATCCGCGTAATATTACCATGATGGCAGTGGATACGCTTCCGGATGCTTTGGCGATGGATACATCTACCTATTTTGGGGAGACTTTAACGGAGCATCTGTTTCCTTTATTGGTGAAAGAACATTATGAGCAGGAATCGATGATTGAAAGAGCAACTATTCTCAGCAAAGGGAAGTTAACACCTCGTTTTTCTTATCTAAAAGAGTACGCAGAAACAGATGGGTAAAAGCTTGAAACAACATACCATTGCGGGGATGGTCTGGAGTAGTATCGGGAAGTTTGGTACACTCGGCATCTCTTTTCTATCCAATATCATTTTGGCACGTATCTTGATGCCCGAAGATTTTGGAATGATTGGTATGTTGTACATTTTTCTTGCGATTTCTCAAACTTTTATTAATGGGGGATTAGGGACAGCTTTGGTACAACGCAAAGAACCAACTCATATAGACTATTCAACTGTCTTTTATTGGAATCTCTCCTTTGCGATTTTTTTCGTTATCATTCTCTATTTTACGTCACCACTGATTGCTCAGTTTTATCGGATGGCGGAATTGAAAAATATTTTGCGGGTTCAAAGTATCATTCTGATAATCAACTCTTTTTCTCTTGTACCTGCAACTTATTTACAAAAAAATCTACGATTTAAAGAACTCTCTGTCCGAAATATCATCGCCGCTTTGATCGGGATGATTGCTGCTGTATCGATGGCGTATTCCGGTTTTGGCGTGTGGAGTTTGGTTTACTCAAACTTGTTGGCGGGAGTTGCCAGTGTGATTTTACTATGGAGAATGAGCTCCTGGAGACCAACCTGGGAATTTAGTTTTGAATCTTTGAAAAGTCTGTTTAGTTTTGGGGGATTGATTCTACTCTCTACATTAGTGGAAACAATCTATGTGAATATTCAGGGATTGATCATAGGGAAAGCGTTTTCAGCGACTAAATTAGGTTATTATACTCAAGCAAAGAAGTTGGAAGAGGTGCCTTCAGCCAGTCTTTCATCTATAGTGAATGAAGTTTCATTTCCTGTTTTTTCAAAATTGCAGGATGACCGACAGATTCTCAAAAGAGGAGTACAAAAAAGTATTAAATCGGTAGTATATCTCAACTTTCCTCTGATGGTGTTGCTCATTGTGATTGCACATCCGCTCTTCATATTGCTCTACACTGCTAAGTGGGAAACTTCTGTACCCTATTTCCAGATTCTCTGCCTGGGCTCTATGCTTTACACCTTAAACACGGTGAATACCAATGTGATTAAGTCGTTAGGTAAAGGGAATATTTACTTTATTTTACAGTTTTCAAAACGATTGATAGGAGTAGTTTGTATCTTATTGAGTGTCCGTTTTGGAATTGAAGCGATGCTGTGGACTATCATGGCGATGCAATATGTTTTCTTTTTTGTCAATGCAGTGGTGAATGGCAAGTTGATAGGATATGGTTTGTGGGAGCAGATTAAGGATGTGATAGGGAGCTACCTTTTGGCAGCTGTAGCGGGAGTAGTTGTCTATTTCGCGTTGCATGGTACCCCCCTTAATGAATATCTCATTATGATCATGCAAATTATTTTATTTGCTCTGATCTACTTTGGAGCCAGCGCTTTGCTCAAAATGGAAGGGTTCCTGACTTACAAGGAGATTATTATGAATGTAGTGCGATCGAAATTTAAAAAGTTTAAAAAACATGGAAATACGTTGGATTGAAAAACTCAAAAAGCTCAAATTCAGACACAGTTTGGTTTCAGAAATTCATAGAAAATATCTGAAATTAAAGATTAGACGTCCGCTGACCAGAAAGCAGAAAAAGGAGATCAGAGCCTATTTTAAACCTTGGGTAAAAGGACGAATTCCGTTAATTTGGCACAAGTTTATGTACTCCAGAACAGCACAATATCATGTCAACTATATTCCGTTGTTTGTGTATCGTTCTGAAATGATCGGGAGAATGAATCATTTCCCTTTTATGGACGCTTACGCAGATAAGAATTTTTTTCCGATAATTTTTCCGGATATCAATCAACCCAGGATCATTATTCAAAATATTCGGGGATACTATTATAGTGATAATCAGCCGATTACAAAAGAAAAAGCGGTTGAACTTTGTTCCAATTTGAGTAATGCAATCATCAAACCGGCACACACGACAAGAGGGATTGGAGTTCGGAAACTGATTACAAATCAAGGAGTTAGCAATATCGATGGAAAAAGTGTTGAGGAAGTTTTGGATTCTTACGGAGTGAACTTTTTGGTACAGGAATTTGTGGATCAACATCCTGATATGAGCAAATTAAATCCGAGCTCAGTCAACACCATTCGACTATTGACTTACCGCAGTGGAATGGAGATTATTCTGCTTTACGGAGTGATTCGTATTGGCAAGAAGGACGCTGTGATTGACAATGAAAGTGCGGGTGGAATCAGTGCTAAGATCAATGATGATGGAACTTTGGCACAATACGCGTATGGCGCGCCCGGTGATGATCAAGTGGAAGTGAGTGATGGAGGCGTGACTTTGAAAGGATATCCGATACCATCTTACGATAAAGTGGTGGAAACTGCCAAAAAGATGCACTTTAGATTGCCCTATTTTGATATTGTTGCCTGGGATTTTGCAGTGGACAGGCAAGGAGAACCGCTCTGTATTGAGTGGAATGCCAATCCGGACTTGAGCCAAACCGCAGGTGGACCCGCTTTTGGAGAGTACACGGAACGGGTTTTCAATGAAACCTATAAAAAAGTTAATTCACGCAAAAAATATTGGTAAAAATGTCTATAAGAACCAAAATATTACCCTTTCTGTTTGATATTTCACCCAAATTGAGTGTACGGGTGAAGTTTTTATCTCTTTACCGCTATTACCGCAAATGTTTGTCTTTCAAAAACCCGGTTTTACTGGATGAAAAGATCCAATGGTTGAAGTTTAACACCTACAATAACAACAGTTTGGTTACTTTGTGTGCCGATAAGTACCGTGTCAGAGAGTATCTTATTCATCTCGGATTGGAGGAGATTTTGAATGAGTTGTACGGCTCTTATGATCAACCGGAAGAGATTGATTGGGAAAAGTTGCCGCAGCAATTTGTGCTCAAGTGGAATTTCGGAAAGGGTCACAACTTAATTTGTCCCGATAAATCGGCATTACAGATTCCTGAAACTATGCAACTCCTGAAAGATTGGAGAAAAACCTACGGTCATTTCTACAAACAGTATGCAGAGTTGCATTATCGTGGAATTCAACCCAAGTTGATCTGTGAAAAGTATATAGAAACGGAAGATGGATCCCTTCCTGTTGATTATAAAGTGTACTGTTTCAATGGAGTAGCACGTTTTGTTTTGGTATGCGGCAATCGTGCTTCAGGGAAACCCTCTTTCTATTTTGTGGATGAAAAGTGGGAGTTACAGCGGCTTAACAGGAGTGGGAAAGAGGCTCCTGAGGGATTTCAGGTTCCTAAACCGGAAGGTTATGAACAGCTGTTTGAGTATGCAAATCGGTTGGCAAAACCATTTCCTTTTGTGCGGGTAGATCTTTATCTGGAAAAAGGAAAAGTAATTTTTGGAGAACTGACTTTCACGCCTGCGGGTGGATTTGATCCCAACAGATTATACAAAACCAACGTTTTATTCGGATCGATGGTTGATCTGGATTATGGTAAAAACTGTCGCACACTCGAAGCAGTAGAAAAAATATAAGCTATGGACCGATCACGGAAACAGCAAATATCGATGATTCTTTTATGGGGTTTGGTCTTTTTAATCCCCTTCTCTTATCATCCTTTTGTTTTTTCGATTTCAAAAAATTGGGGGGTGCTGGACGGTTCTGTATTGTCTCCTGTGATCATTATTTTGTTTCTGCTTCTTTTTCTCCTCTCCGCCAATGATAAAAGGTTGTTCAGTGTCAAAGAGTTAGTAATTCCGCTGGGAGCTATTTTGTTGTATGGGGTCACCCTCTCGATATCGCTCTTCTTTGGGTTTAAAGTGCCGGTTTTGAGGGAGATCAGGATGTTGATGATTCCCTGGATGGCGATGCTTGTGGGCTATCAACTCCGGATTTCGATGGAACAGTACAGAATGTTGCTCTACTTTTTTATTGGGGTTGTATTATGGGTTGCATTAACTCAAATAGCGACCAATATCGGGGGGTTTGTGATTTTGGAGCAGTATGTAACCGAAAATAAGAATGCACTCGGCGTTGTGATGGCAACTGCTGCTACGATTGCCTTGGTTTTGGGACTGGAACCCGAACGACCCCGTTGGATTTCCATTCTTTTTCTCTTCCTTTCTCTATTGTTGATTATTTCCTTGCTTACCATTCGTGCCCGTGCCGCAGCGTTAATTTTTATGGTGGTTGCGCTCTATATTTTCTTCAAAAAGTTCAAATCCAAACATATATTTTTAGTTTTGATCGGATTTTTTGTAGTTGCGGTGTTGACCTATCTGTTTCTCCCTTCAGGGATTAAGCAGTTTGTCACAGATAGTTTTCTGCTAAATAAAGAGCAAGATGTTATGACGGACAGAATGGTTAGAAACGAGAAGGCAATTCGATTTCTGATCGATTATCCTTTTTTTGGCAATCAGCGACATCATCCGGTGGATTTTGGCTATATTCACAACTATCCGCTACTCAAGTGGTACAACTACGGATTTGTCGGGGCTTTCTTTGTGCTTTTTCTTTACTTTTACCTACTTTGGCTGGCTGTAAAAAACAGTTTTACCACATCATTATCCAAGATTACCCAAATGGGATTTCTTTTGCTGCTCATCCCTTACGGTATTTCCATGGCGGAACCGAGTCTGCCGTTTGGACCGGGTACTGTAACCGCCTTTAACTTTATCCTGTTTGGATTGGCAATACGGGAAAAGAGTGGTACTTCTTAGTGTGTATCCTTTTTATTTAACAAAAACCGAGAAGCAGCATCCACCCCAAAGAGTATTGATGGTCAAATGCTCATCATTTTTCAAAACCACAGGTTTTTCTTGCATATCGTCAACTCTATTGTATCCGGCAATATAGTAGTCGCCACTGTGAATGTAGATATCCTTTGGATGGGAGCAATCTTTTAGTTTGGTCACAGTTCCGTTTTTCCAAAGTACGGCAGGACCAAAATCCGATAAATAACTGCCCGCTGCATAGACGTGGACACTGGCATTAGGAACTTCCGGTTCCGGTTCTGTACAAGAAACAGCAAAGAAAATGACAGTCAATGCGAGTCCTAAAATGAAGAAGAGATGCTTTCTCATAAAGATGATGTTTTAATATATTAATGACTGATTCCCAATGAAGTTGCAAACATACATTAAAATTCTTTTAATAGTGTCTTGTAATAAAATCTAATTGATCAAATCGCAAATTCTTAAAATTCCAATTTCTGAACAACCACTTCTATATGTGACCCTGGTTGTGTCTTGCAGTAATCTCATTTTTATATCTGAAATTTTATTATAATTCCTTTTTTTCAACGCCTGAAATGCATAGTATCTCATGACCGGACTTTGATGTTGGGTATAATCTACCCAAACAGAATCGGGAAGAATGGGCTCAAGCGATTCATAACAATGGTATAATGGAGTTGTTTCATTTAAAAGGATATATTTATCGTCGATAGTCTCACTTTTGATTATGGTTTGAATACAATCTTCAAAATAATCATGCAGAGGATGTTCATGGTAGTTATCACTTGCTCCAATCTCTTCTTTTGAAGTTTCTTCAGCTAAAGAAGTTTCATTTCTGTTAGAACAACCTAGAGTAAGGATTAATACAAGTGAAAAGTAAAAGAAATATTTCCTCATAATGTGAAGTGTACTACTATATTAATAATGCAAATATACATTGTTTTATTATGCTTCTTATTTCTTTCATTCCGAAAATAATTTGTAATTTTGTAAATTGTACCAATCTATAATATCTGAACTTATGGAAAGTTTGAAGGTGATATATAAAACCGAGATGGAGGTTTATGGCTATGATGTTGATTTTCAATGTCAAATGAATGTTTACCGATTGATAGAATTGCTTCATGATGCTGCCGGAGTACATGCAACCAAACTCAATTGTGGCTGGAAGCATCTGCATGAAGAGGGGCTTTTCTGGGCTTTATCCAAATTTCATATTGTGATGCATCGCTACCCGAAATGGGGTGAGAAGATAACGATTTATACCTGGCCTAAACAGAAGGAGAATCTGATCTTTTTGAGAGATTATGAAGTGTATTCTCAAGAGGGTGAACTCCTTGCTTCCGCTCTTTCGGAATGGATGATTGTGAACTATAAAGTGAACCGCATTATGCGCATGGAACAGGTGCAAATCTTGGTTGATTTTCCCGAGCAGCGGGATGCATTATCATATCGCGTGGCGAAACTGCCAAGGGTTCCGTTTCCAGAAAACCCAACGTTTCAACGGGTGCATATTTCCGATCTGGACATGAATCATCACGTGAATAATGTGAACTATATCCGATGGATTATTGACCGTTTTCCATACTCTTTCTACCAGGAAAACAAGTTGAAACAGCTGACGATCAACTACTCTTTTCAGTTGAAAGCAGATCAGTTGTACACCTTTGGCGAAACCGAGGAGATACCATTGAACTTCAATACCACCATCTATAACGAGGAGCAGAAGGAAGTTGCCAAAGTAGCTACAGTTTGGGTTCCGGAGTCACAATTTTAATTGCACAACGATGAATAAAGTTCCCCCCTTTTTTTTCTTTTTTCAAATAATCATCATCATAATAATCAGCTCTTGCAGTACAAAAGAGGAACAGCCGATCACGTATGAGCAGATACCGCTTACGTCTGAGTTTGTTTCGTGGAGTTTCCAATATAAGGACAAAAATTATTCGGCGGAGGTGCCGGGTGTGATTCATACGGATTTGATGCGGCACCGTTTGATTGAGGATCCATTTTATCGGAATAATGAGCAGAAAGTGCAGTGGGTTTCTGAAAAGGAGTGGGTTTATACGACCCAGTTTCATGTCGGCGATTTGAAAAAATTTGAGCATCGCAGATTAGTTTTTGAGGGACTTGATACCTATGCGGAGGTCTATTTGAATGGCGTTTTGTTGGAATCGGAAGAGGGTAAAACGATGACTAACAATATGTTCAGAGCGTGGCGTTTCCCACTCGATACAGTGCTGAGAGATTCTAATAATGTGCTGAAAATCAAGTTCTTACCTTCTGTTCCATTTGAACAAAAAGCGGCGAAAAAGTTGCCTTATACCTTACCGGATGAGCGTGTTTTTTCTCGTAAAGCGCCTTATCAGTCGGGTTGGGATTGGGGTCCGCGGTTGATTACTGCCGGAATCTGGAAAAAGGTTTATATCGAGCAGTGGAACCATTTTTTGATTGAGGATCTGCATCTGCAACAGCAGGCGTTAAACAAACAGAAAGCGGTTCTTCAGGTGAACACTACTGTTTATGCTTCTCAAAATGAGTCAGTTAAGGTCTCTTTTTATTTGGATAATAAAAAAATGGGGGGACTAGAGTATCGCTTAAAGCCAGGACAAAACAAGATTAGCAAAAAATTGAGTGTTCAGAAGCCCGAGATGTGGTGGCCCGCCGGAATGGGTAGTCAGAAATTGTATCAGGTTAGGGTCGTTGTGGAAGGTGCGCGTGACGTAAGCGAAAAAACAGCCCAATGGGGTTTCAGAACTGTCGAGTTGCGCCAGAAAAAGGATGAGGTGGGAGAGTCGTTTGAGTTTATTGTCAACGGAATTCCTACTTTTATGAAGGGAGCCAACTGGATTCCTCTGCATAGTTTTCCTGTTGAAGGAAAGCATGATGCACGTTACCGCGACCTGTTGCAGGCTGCTAAAAAAGGGAATATGAATATGATTCGTGTTTGGGGTGGTGGTATTTATGAAAATGAGATTTTCTACGAATTGTGTGATCAGCTGGGACTTTTAGTGTGGCAGGATTTTATGTTTGCCTGTGCGCTCTATCCCGGAGATGAGGAGTTTTTGCACAATGTGACGGATGAAGCGGTGTATCAGATTCGTCGGTTGAGAAATCACCCTTCCATTGCGTTGTGGTGTGGCAATAATGAGGTCAAAAATGGTTGGGATGATTGGGGTTGGAAAGATAATTATACCACCAAGCAGCAGAAAGAGCTTGATTACAATATGAAAAACCTCTTCAATAAGTTGCTTTCCGATTTGGTTGCCGAACATGATAAAAGACCCTACCACCCTTCTTCTCCGGAGTGGGGTTGGGGACATCCGGAGTCTTTTACGGAAGGAGACGCGCACTATTGGGGAGTATGGTGGGGCGAGGAACCTTTTGAAGTTTGGGGAGAAAAAACGGGACGCTTTATGTCGGAGTACGGATTCCAGTCCTACCCCGCGATGGAGTCGATTGTTCAGTTTACAGCTCCGGAGGATCGTGATTTGAACAGCATAGTGATGAAAAACCACCAGAAACATGGTCGTGGAGTGCAAATCATCAAAAAAGCGATGCAGCAGTATGCTTATATTCCCGCTACTCTGGAGGATTTTGTGTATGTCAGTCAGCTGGTTCAAGCGTACGGAATTGGTGAAGCAATCGAGAAACATCGGTTGAAACGACCTCATTGCATGGGGACACTTTACTGGCAACTCAACGATTGCTGGCCGGTGGCATCCTGGAGTAGTATCGATTATTACGGTAATCGGAAAGCGCTACACTATCGGGTGGAAGATCGCTTTAAACCGACTATTGTTGCCAGCGAACAGGTTGAAATGGACCATTATCAAATCTACATTGTTACCGATAAATTAAAAGATGTTGAGGGTGAATTGATTGTTGAGGAGTTTACTTATGGTGGGGACACGCTCTACCGTCAGGTAACGCCCGTAACAGCCAAAGCCAACAAATCGACACTGGCGCTGGATTATCAACAAGGAGCCGAAGTTGCTCAATCTGAATGGTTAAAGCTCACCTTCTTAGACAAAAAAGGGAAACTAATCAATCAGGAGATCATCATTTATGACATGACAGAGATGGTACCTCAATCCCCTCAGTTTCAATACGAAGTAAAGAAAACGGAAAAACATTACGAGATCACCTTCACCACAGACCAACTAACCCGGGGTGTTATGCTCTCGACCTCTCCATCCGTTCAAGGAAGCTACTCAGACAACTACTTTGATCTCCTACCCAATGAACCCAAAACCATAATTTTCACCCCTTCCAAAAAACAGCAAGAAGAGGTACGGTTTGAGGTTAAAACCCTATGGCAGTAACCGATATCAATTACGAATTACGAATTATGAGAAGGCGGAAGGCGGAGGGCGGAAGGCGGAATAAAATCGAAAGTCGAAAGTCGGAAGTTTTTTTTAAGGGAGGTAGAATTAATTTCGGAATTATTTGATTATCAAATAGATAATAATTGTAGAGACGTTGCATGCAACGTCTCTACAAAAAATGATTATACATAAACCATCCCATTTATCAATTTAGATGGGACAAAACACACGTAATTCGTAATTCGTAATTCGTAATTGGGTCCTTCTACCTTCTTCCTTCTACCTTTAAAAGGTTAGCACCTCATATCCTTTGTCTGTGTAGGGTTTAACGCCGGCATGGTTGAACATATCGGCAAGGAGAGGTAATTCCAATTTCTTAATCTCTTCCTCAACGCCCATACTTCTTGCGCAAGCCAGACATACACCGTCGATTAAACCTTTTTCCAACGCTTTTTTGTATAAGGGATTATTTTCATTGGCCAATACAGGAGGTAATGTTACTGATTTACCTTCAAATACAATCTTAACTTCATGACCGCTTTCACTTAAATCCAAAGCGTTCATTAATGCGTGTAAGAAACACATTTTTTCACCCATCATTGCATAAATCAAAAATTTTTTCATAATCTCTCAATTTTAAAATTCACCTCCACTTTTATAGGCTTTCGGTAACTCCTTTTGTTTTCTTAGTTAGCTTAAAATAAGTTAATACAAAGGTATAATTTTTTATTTTAGAAGAGTTATAAATTTAATCTATAGATGCAATTTATGGGGTTTAAGAGAAAATACAGTAAATATGTTTATGTCACCCATTAGAGCTATTTTGAAGGCGGAAGGCGGAAGGCGGAATAAAAAATCGAAAGTCGAAATGAATAAATTTAGAATTTAGAATTTAAAAATTTAGCGATAAATTTGTTTAATTGCTTGATATTCAATTATATCAATTGCCACGTCTCTTTAGG
>DIRT01000002.1 GCA_002427605.1 Bacteroidales bacterium UBA5429
TAACTTTCTGAATTGAATTTTTCAGTTTATGTATTGGATAATATTTATTTTTTTCATGGTATTGAGCATGATCGTAGGACAAACCTTACAGTCCCGATTTGCTAAATATTCTCGTCAACCGTTGAGTTCCGGGCTGACCGGTAAAGAAATTGCAGAAAAGATGCTGCGCGATAATGGAATTTATGATGTCAAGGTAATCAGTACGCAAGGACATTTGACAGATCATTATAATCCGGTAACTAAAACTGTTAATTTAAGTCAGTCGGTATACAATCAGAGTAATGTTGCTGCAGCTGCCGTTGCTGCCCATGAGTGCGGTCACGCCGTGCAACATGCCACTGCTTACCAATGGCTTACTATGCGTTCTCAATTGGTACCTGTGGTAAGTTTTGGGTCAAGATGGTCGCAATGGATTCTTTTAGCCGGTTTAATTTTGTTGGGATTCTCCAATTTGGGAAATATAGGAATGTGGGTACTTTTGATTGGAATTATTCTTTTCGGATTAACTACTCTTTTCTCCTTTATCACCCTTCCGGTTGAATATAACGCTTCCGACAGAGCTTTGGCTTGGTTGGATCGCGTAGGAATTACCAGTGGAAAAGAGTCAGAACAAGCTAAAGATGCACTCAAATGGGCTGCAAGAACCTATGTAGTAGCCGCTTTGGCTTCTTTGGCTACACTTTTGTACTATATTATGATTTTCTTGGGACGTAGGGATTAATTTATGAAGCATCCCTCGCCCTATAATACCCTTCAATCTTACTTAGAAAATAGCAATTTTCGTAAGGTAATGGTGGTGTGTGATGAACGGATTCTTCAGCTGCATGAAGAGTTCGTTCGTATCCATTTTGCTGATAATCAACACACTCAGTTTTTCTTTTTTCCGATTCCGGCTACTGAATCTCACAAAGAGATGAGCATGGTGATGCAATTGTTGGATCAGTTGTTGATTCATCATTTTGATAAGAATCATTTAATAATAAATTTAGGGGGGGGGATAATCAGTGACTTGGGTGGTTTTGCAGCCGCTGTGTATAAAAGGGGCATCCCTTTTGTCAATGTGCCGACAACCCTCTTAGGAATGGTGGATGCCGCACATGGTGGGAAAAATGGGGTCAACTTCCATCATCTGAAAAATGGGCTGGGCTCTATCTACTTTCCACAACAAGTGTTTATTGAACCGCTCTTTTTATACACATTATCCGATCAGGAGTGGCTTAATGGGTTTGCCGAGTTACTCAAAACCGCATTAATCGGAGATACAGAGCTGTGGTATAAGCTGGAATTATGGGTACTGGGGGAATCCCTTTCCCAACTCAGATCCAGGATTTCTGCCCAAGTTATTAAACAGGTAGCGAGTATTAAAAATGGATTGGTACAACAAGATCCGCAGGATAGGGGAGTGCGCCAGCAGTTGAACTTTGGACATACAATCGGTCATGCACTGGAATCGCTTCATCTGGAGAAAGAAATAGAATTACCTCACGGCTTTGCTGTGGCTGCAGGAATCTACTATGAAACAGAATTGGCAACCCGAAAGGGAATTCTTGAAACAAATCAGAAAAAACGTATACAAAGAGTAGTTCAGAAATTGTATGATATTCCACAACTTGACCTGTCGGAGCAATCCCGATTGATCCATTTTATATCACAAGATAAGAAAAATAAAAATGGAGAGATTCATATGAGCCTGATCTCAGAAATTGGAAAGGGGATTCATGGTGTTCCTGTTTCGATTGCAGAGATAGAGTCACTCTTTAGAGAATAATGAAATGAAGTCCAAAAAGATTCGATTACTACTGATCGCTTTGTTACTTATTTCAGGATTAACCCTGCTGCTTTATCATTATGGTTCTCCCATTAAAGAGGCAGTCAGAAAACAAACAACACAGATTTTGAAAACAGAGTATATTCCTTCCCAACCCGACAGTTTGAAGCATGAGCTGGCGTTAACCCAAACAGATTCCATCTATCTCGATTTTCGAAAAGGATTTCCTTACCACTATCAAACGATTGGTGTGGCGAACTTTAGTGACAGCAGCCGAATGATCCTGATTAGTGATCCGCCGCCCTATTTAAAAATCGACTCAATTCAGAAGATTTTCAGTCAATTTACCCATCGTGTGGAGACCAAATTGCACAAAATCGGATATGATGGCTACGCCAAGGATATTGTGATCCAGATTGCCAATGCCACTACTGAGAATATGGATAAGAGAATCAAACAGCTCTCTGAATTGCTCTTTTTTTCCGACTATAAACCGGCTGTAATGTCTCTTCCAATCCAACAAAAACGGATCTTTTTTGCAGAAAACAGTCTCGATTACCAGATCTCACTCTATGAGTTTAATCAGTGGTTTTTGGAAGATCAGGAACCCTTTATTAATCTGAAAGATACAACTCAAGAATACACGATCCAAACGTTGTTTAAAAATGATAAGGGAGGAGTTTATTTTAGCAAAGAACCCGGTTTTGTAGCGTGGGTGATTCCTAAAAAATCAGATTTAGACAAATATAAACAACATATTCGCCAATTTACGCTGGATGCCGACCTGATTTTGGGAGCTTTAGCGGATACTGCTACTTTAGTGATTATTGGGAGAGAGCGGGAATCTTCACTGGAAGAGTTGCCTCCGCTCCAGGTGGAAACAATCCTTTTGTTGGCTTCCATCACTGAAAAAGAGCTTTCGCAAAGTTTGGATGTTAACGACTTTTTAGCCGGCAAAATGAATAACGGACGCGACTGGTGTCCGACCTATTTGAGTAAAGAGTTGGAACATACCGAGTTTGGCAGTTTGATGACTTTGACCGATATTTTACTAAAAGATTGGTCTGAGAAGGGAACGATCAGGGAGTACAACTACCGCTATCCACATCCCTCTTACTATCCTTTCAAAGAGCCGCTCTTTAGGATGTTGGGACTGAATGAGTTAGTCTATAACTGGAACACTGCCAATGCCCTTTTTGCGATTGATATGGAGCCGGCAACCATTTACACCCTGAACCGAACCGGATCGTTGCCTGTTTCCTATTTCAATTCTCCGGAATCGGGGAGAAGCATTGGACGCAGTTACGAGAATAAAGCTTACTCTTACTTTGCAACAGTGGGCAACACCGATCTTGCCAGAGTGGTTCAGTATACAGCTCTATATCAGCTATTTATGGATAACGAAATCACCTATAAAGGTGAGATTACGCACTATTATCCTAAAAATAAAGCTTACTTGCTTTCACAACCTGTGCGCTCTTTCCTGGATATTTTGAAGAATCTTTCGGAAGCGGAGATGAAACTGGTTACAGATTCTGTAGTGGAGCGTAAGTTTTGGGGTTTCCATAAAGGAAAGATTGAGGAGCAGATTCAGGCGCAAGAGAAAAAACATAATTTTACTTACACAGACCAACAGAGAGAGGATGTTTATGAACGTTTTCGTGTCAATGAAACGAATCATATCCTGAAACAGTTCCGGTCGGTTAAACGGTTACTCAATCAACTTTCCGATGCGGATTTTAAGTATGTTGTTCGTTTACTTTCCTATCCAAGGGGGGAAAGGATAAACTCTCAGAGTCAATATCAACTGTTGCTCCACTCTAGAAAGATCAAGGATCTGCTCAATATGGTGGGGAAAAACAATCTGGATCTCTTTGGGTTAAATTTAGAGCAAGTAAAGAACTTTTTCTCCAACTCATTGATTAAAAGTGGCGCTCCCTATTTGAAAACTCCCTCATTGATCATCACTTACAACGACCTGTACACCACGGGAGGGCACAATATTTCTTCCAAGATCACCAGGGTCAAATCATTGACGAATTATAAGCCTTCGCAGCAGACAAAAGCTGAAAAGGGGAGTGTTGACAGAGAAGAGCCTGCTACAGCAGCCAAACCCCGATCTACTTCCACCCCCCAAAAAGATAAAAATCAAACAAAAACAACTCAAAAAACAACCCAATCCAAAGGAAGTTCAAAAGCGACACCAGCCTCATCCAACATCAGAAAGCGCGGTGATGTAGTGCCGGCGAAGAAAAGAGCTCAACGAGGATTCTAAGAGGGCTGAAGAGGAGTCAGGTTGTTGAAAAAATCGATCACCTCTTTGTTGACACGGATCGCACGAGGGGGAATTGGGGATTTCAGCACCAAATGATTAAAGTTGGTACAGCGGCTCAGGGCGACATACACCTGACCGTCAGCAAAAGAACCGCCAATATCGGCAATCACCTTCTCAAATGTGAGCCCCTGACTTTTATGCACCGTGATAGCCCACGCCAACCGAAGCGGATACTGAATAAAAGAGCCGATCTCCTCCTCCTCAATTCGTCCTTTGCGGGTATTGTATTTGTATCGCATATTAACCCAAATTTCCTTTGCAACCACAATCTCATTTTGATCCCCATCACATTTGACCCAGATGGTCTCATCCTCTATTTTGGTAATAATGCCGATTTTTCCATTAAAGTAGTTGCTCGCATTGTTGTTTTTGATAAACATCACTTGCGCTCCCTCTTTCAATTTTAAAACCGATTCGGTAGGGTAGATGTTTTCCGGGAAAGTGCCTTCCACTACAGCCTCAAATTGGTGAAGCGGCGTAGTAAGTTGCTCCAATTTCTCGCTATTAGTCTGATTGACAATGCGATTGTGTGTGGCTAAAATGATGTAGTTTTCATCTTGAGGAGGTGTAAAATGAGGATTATATTTGCTATTCAACAACTCCAAATCCTCCTGATTTACTTGATTTACACGGATTCTATTCAATAACTGAATAAAATGTGGATCGGTCTGGCGATAAATTTTTTGCAATTCAAAAGTAACCGGAGGGTGCTCTTTAATGACATGTGCGCTGAAAAAGAACTCTGTCTCATAGCTCATTTTCAGAATCTCCCAATGTTCATGTTCCGCGATGGGGGAGAGCTGAAAAGGATCGCCAATCAGCACCACCTGAACTCCTCCAAAGGGAACGTAGTAGTTGTTTCGATAGTAGCGAAGTAGTTTATCCACCAGATCCAGCAGATCACAGCGTACCATCGATATTTCGTCAATAATCAGCAGCTCAGTAGCTTTGATTTTGTCTATCTGATTTTTATAGTACTTAAAATGGTCGTAAATGGTAGTCCGGTCTTCATCCATCATTTCCGCTTCAAAACGCAACCGTTTGTCGTTGGGAGGAAATATCCCCGGTTTTATCTTGAAGTAGGAATGAATGGTTTGTCCTCCCGCATTGATGGCAGCCACTCCGGTTGGTGCCAGAACAATCGTATTGGGACCGGCCAATCTACGCAGTTGTTTCAAAAAGGTAGTTTTTCCTGTTCCCGCTTTTCCAGTGATAAAAACGGGCTGAGGATGATTCAAGATAAACTCCAAAGCAAAGTTAAATATCTGATTTTCCTGATCCAAATGAAGGAGATCAGAAATGGATGAATCGTGAGAATATGAAAACTTCTTTTCTGTCATAGATCAGTTGAATAGAAAATGCAAATTTACGATAATTTCATCATTGATGTAATTTATTTATTGTCCAAAAGTTGCATTTATTTGTTGAATCTAAGAAACATAAAGAATGTTAAAAAACATTAAACATGAAATAATAATCTAATTTGGATATAACAATTGTATAAATTTCTATAGCTTAACCTATTATTTTTTTTTGTATATTCGCAGTACGAAGTTTTTATCTATTTTTAAATGATCATAAGAATGTTTTTTAGCCATATTAGAGACTGTATATAAAAAAGGGGATTGAGAGATAGATCTATTTTCTTATTTCCCCTAAATGTTCTAAAATTACGATTTAGAAACAAATTATACTACATGAAACTAATTATTAATCGTTTAAAAAATATAAAAGTTATGAAAAAAACAATATTATTATCGTTGATATTTGTTATAATGAGTTTTACAAATATGGCTCAAGCACAAGATCCACCTTTATCCATACCACATCCTAAATATGAACTCAATATTTCGTACGGTTTTTTCCCGGTCATTGGATACGGAACCCCTATTTCTTATCATTTTCCATTAGAACCCATACTTATTTATGAAAAACATAGACTTTATGATGTAATACAGATTGGTAGTTTAAGTTTTCAGTATCAATATCATTTTAATAATAGGCATAGTGCTGGTATAACAACTTCTTATGTATTACGTAATTATAATGTATGTTCAGAAAATAAAAGAAAATTTACAGCACATAATCATTATATAATTTTACAAGGGAACTATCGTTATACTTATAAACAATATGCTAATTGTTCTTTATACTCTGCCCTTTCAATAGGAGCGGTTTTATATATCATTGATCCTAAAATTAAAGAAGATATGCTATCTCAGCCAGAACTTATTTTCAAAAATCCTGATCCTAATGACCCTACTACTTTTTTATCTCCATCGGCACAATTGACACTTTTGGGATTGAGAATAGGAAAAGCAAATGCTTCTCAAATAGAATTGGGATTTGGGACACAAGGGATATTGAAAGTGGGTTATTCCTATCAGTTTTAAGTGTGAATTGTAGAAAATAAACCGTAAAATCAGGTTATTTCTTAACTTTGAAATGCGTCATCCATGGTTTTGAACACTATTGGGTGACGCATTGTTATATTGAGAAGAGTTCTTTGTTGTCATAGATCAGTTGAATAGAAACTGCAAATATGACATTTTTTCAAATAATCTCGCCGCATGCGGCGGGATTATTATTTACCCACCTTTATAACTTTATGAATTGAATTTTCATACTTCCTTAAAATTTTTGATAGTGATTTTTTTTACTGTCCGATAAAAAAGATATAAAGTAGCGGAATAATTTTTCAATCCAATCCTTTTCTTTTTTAAGAAGATTTGTAACGACCAAAAACCAAGATTATAACTTCATTATTTATGCAACAAATATACAACTTTTGTAAATATAAACCACATAACTTTCGCCAACTAATTTCATATTTAGATCAATTTCAATAGATATGTTATTGAATAAGAGGGAGATAATCATTGCTGGTCGAAAAAATAGAAAATTTAAAAAGAAGTTTGACCGAAGTGAACAGTTAATAGTAACCATTTCCACTATTCACAGCGTATGACCTCGAAGAGGTCAAAAGTTTATAAAAATGAGGCAAGGAATATGACTCCACAACCTCGGAGAGCTCGAATGTATGCGTACAATAACAATATGGATCTAAATGGTAAAATTCTTCGATTATTATCCGTATTGAGCTTATTTATCAGCGTTAGCCGTGTTCCCATTTGAGAATTTTGATAATACAGATATTTTGATTTTCTTGATCTTAACTTTTTGTCTTGACACAAAAAGTTACAAAAAAGTCAAGATAAAACAAAGCTATCCGCATGCCCACATATTCTATTTTATTAATTTTATCAACAATATGATTTATATTTTCTTCCTTTTTTTCTTTTTGTACATTTTGTCTTTTTTCTCCTTTTCCCCTTTTATTTTTGAATAATTTTTAGTATATTTGCCTAATTTATCGGAAGGTACAAATAAAATATAAGATGTTGAAAGTTAGTATTATATAAAAAAAAGAAACATATGAAAAAGAAAATTGAATTTAGTTTGGTTTATAGAGATATGTGGCAATCATCAGGGAAGTATGTTCCCCGGGTGGATCAGTTGAAAAAGATTGCACCTGTGATTGTGGAGATGGGTTGTTTTTCTCGTGTTGAAACCAACGGAGGCGCATTTGAACAGGTCAATCTATTATATGGTGAAAATCCTAATAAAGCTGTGAGAGAGTGGGTAAAACCATTCAATGAAGCAGGAATCAAGACGATGATGCTGGAGCGTGCTTTGAACGGATTGAGAATGTATCCTGTTCCCGCTGATGTTCGCCGTCTAATGTTTAAAGTGAAAAAAGCACAAGGGGTGGATGTGGCACGTTCTTTCTGTGGTTTGAATGACCCTCGTAACTTAGAACTTTCCATAAAATATGCTAAAGAAGCCGGAATGATCTCTCAAGCTGCATTGAGTATCACTCATTCCGAGGTTCATACCGTAGAGTATTATATGGAATTAGTGGACAAGTTAGTTGAGTTTGGTGCTGACGAGATTGGAGTCAAGGATATGGCGGGAATAGGTCGTCCCGTTATGTTAGGCAGATTAGTTAAAGCGATTAAAGATAAATATCCTCACATTATAGTGCATTATCACGGACACTCCGGTCCCGGTTTTGCAGTGGCTTCGATGTTGGAAGTGGCGAAAGCAGGTGTGGATATTTTGGATGTGGCTATGGAACCACTCTCCTGGGGTACAAGTCACCCTGATGTGATTACAATTCAGGCGATGCTTAAAGATGCCGGTTTTGACGTACCTGAAATCAATATGAACGCTTATATGCGTGCCAGAAGTTTGACCCAGGAGTTTATGGATGATTTCTTGATCTATTTTATGGATCCTAAAAATAAACAACTCTCTTCATTGTTGATCGGTTGTGGTTTACCCGGCGGTATGATGGGCTCCATGATGGCAGACCTGAAAGGAGTACACAATGCAATCAATATGTTCTTGAAAAATGCAGGAAAGAAAGAGATGAATGAGGATGAACTCTTGGTGGCACTCTTTGATGAGGTAAGGTATGTATGGCCTAAACTGGGTAATCCTCCTTTGGTTACTCCGTTCAGTCAGTACGTTAAAAATATTGCGTTGATGAACATCTTGCAGTTGGCGCAAGGCAAAGAGAGATATTCTACTATCGATAAAAATACTTGGGATATGATTTTGGGTAAAACCGGAAAACTTCCGGGTACTTTAGCACCTGAAATCGTGGAATTAGTAAAAGCGAATAATTTAGAGTTCTCAACCGAAAATCCACAATCTTTCTATCCCGATGAGCTAGATAAGTACAGAAAAGAGATGGATGAGAATGGCTGGGATTATGGTCAGGACGATGAAGAGTTGTTCGAGTTTGCAATGCACGACAGACAATATCGTGACTATAAAGCTGGAACAGCAAAAGCTAAATTTGAAGAGGAATTGGAAGCAGCTAAACAGAAATCCAATATTCAGGTGATTACCAAAGTGATCAAAGCCCCGGAAGTGATAAAAGAGGAACTGATCGCGAAAGTGAAAGAGACTAATCCTAATGCTAAACAAGTGGTTGCTCCAGTGGCCGGTATTTTAATCTGGGAATTGACTGTGAATGAACCATCGATGCCTAAACCTTTGGGAACTCGATATCAAGAGAATGAAACGGTTTGCTTTATTACCGCTTATTATGGTAATGAAGAGGTAAAAACGCTCTATGCCGGTCAACTCTGTGCGGTTGTGGCGCAACATGGTGATAAAGTAAATAAGGGAGATATTATTGCTTTTGTGGAGTAATTGAATCCTTTTTTGGATGGAGTACCCACTTTTTGGTTAATCTGAAAAGTGGGTATCCTATTATTAGGGCGACACCCCAGCCGGCGATGAGGTCTCCCGGATAATGCACGCCCAGATAGATTCTGCTGTAGCTGAGTAAAAGCGACCAGAGTAAGGCTGCTGCAATGATCCAACGGTTGCGGTTAGCGAGGAAAAGAATCACATAAAGTGCAAACAGCAAGGAGTTGGCAGCATGAGCGGAGGGAAAGCCAAACTGTCCCCCTCTGTAGAAAGTGCCATCGCTGCGTTGGAAAAGGTGAACCTGCTGCTCCAATTGAACCTCATGGGAAGGACGATCACGCTGTACCGAGCCTTTGATTAGATTGCATGTCTGATCGGTTAGAGTCAACAACAGAATCAGAGAGAGAGTAATGAGCACCCCCTTTTTTTTATATTTCATAAAAGTCCAGATCAAAATGAACAAGTAGAGCGGAATCCAGGTCCAACGGTTGGAGATGATATTCATGATGGGATCCAGCCAGTCGGCGTGCAACCGGTTGAGGATGAGAAATAGGGACTGGTCAAATTGAATGATCGACTCCATGTTATTCAAAATCAGGATATAACAGATATTTACTTCGGATTTGTTTGAACGCTTCCAAATCCTTTTGCCAAGATTGCTCAATCTCTTCTTGCGTCCTTCCATTGATGATTTGCCAACGCAAAGTGGCGGAACCGGCTAACTTATCAAAGAAGTTCTTATTGGTAAAGAATTGCTCTTTATTAGGAAAGTTTTGGTAAGCTAAAAGGAGATACTCAACATTAAAAGAGTTCCCCTTAAGGAGCTCTTTTTGAGCATATTGCGTTAGATTGATTCCTCTGCACTTCTTCCCTTTTTGAGGCGGATTTTCAGATACTTTGGGAATCGATACAGGAGTAAAATAATCTTCACCAACCTTCAAGTCGGGATGTCCAAACTGTTGAAAAGGGTAAGGCGTTCCGCGTCCGACACTGATATCGGTGCCTTCAAACAAGCAGAGGGAAGGGTAGAGGTAGATTGCTTCATCGGTTTGGAGATTGGGGGAGGGCGGAATCGGCAAGGAGTAGCGCATGGTATGATCATACCCTTCAACAGGGATCACCTGCAAGTCGCACTCTATCCCGTTAGCCAGCCATTTTTCTCCATTGATCATCATTCCATATTCCCCAATTGTCATACCATGTACGACAGGAATGGGGTGCATCCCCACAAATGATTGATACTCCATATTTAGGATTGGTCCATCCACAAAGTAACCGTTAGGATTGGGACGGTCCAGAATCAGTACCTTAACACCCTGTTCTGCAGCTGCTTCCATAATATAGTGCAGGGTCGAGATATAGGTGTAGAAACGGCATCCCACATCTTGAATGTCAAACAAGATATAATCGACATCTTCCAATTGTTTGGGAGATGGTTTTTTGTTTTTTCCGTACAGAGAGACCACAGGAATCCCTGTTTTGGTGTCAATTCCCGATTGAATGACAGCGCCTGCTTCAGCATCTCCTCTAAAACCATGTTCCGGTGCAAAGATCTTCACAATATTGAGTTGCAGTGCATTGAGGGAATCCACAATATGGGTCTTCCCAATGGTTCCGGTAGGATTGGTGCAGATGGCAACACGTTGATTTTTGAGTAGCGGCAAGTACAACTCTGTTCGTTCAGCACCACAACGAATTTGAGCATAACTTATGTGATGCGTTGGGGATAATAGGAGGCAGAAGAAAAGTACAACAGTTAGTTTTTTCATATTCAGTTCGGGCTGTTTATATAATAGACAAAAGTAAAGAAAAAAGTTAAATAAAAAAAGCTGCCTTTTTGAGACAGCTTTTTTATCAGTATGTTATTCGAAGATTAGTAAGCAACACCTTGATCAATCATAGCATCAGCAACTTTGATAAATCCTGCGATGTTAGCACCCTTAACATAGTTAATGTAACCATCTTCTTCAGTTCCATATTTCAAGCAATTTTCATGGATGTTGTTCATAATTTGATGTAATTTAGCATCAACTTCTTCTCTTGTCCATGATAATTTCATTGAGTTTTGAGTCATCTCTAATCCTGAAGTAGCTACACCACCGGCGTTAGCTGCTTTACCGGGAGCGAAAGAGATTTTCTTGGATTGTAAGTAGGTAATAGCGTCAGCTGTACATCCCATGTTAGAAGTTTCAACAACATATTGAACTCCGTTAGCAGCCAATTGTTTTGCATCGTCTAAGTTCAACTCGTTTTGGATTGCACAAGGCATAGCAACGTCTACTTTTAATTCCCAAGGTTTTTTACCTGCAACAAATTTTGCATTAGGATATTTTTGAGCATAAGGAGCAACTACGTTGTTTCTGGTAGCAAGTAGTTCTCTCATATAGTCAATCTTATCACCTCTAATTCCTTCTTCGTCAATGATATATCCGTCAGGTCCGGAGATAGCAACAACGTTTCCACCTAATTCTTCTAATTTAAGAACAACTCCCCAAGCAACATTACCAAATCCTGAAACAGCTACTCTCTTACCTTTAATGGTGTCTTTCTTAGCTTCTAACATTCCTTGTAGGAAATAAACTGAACCGAAACCGGTAGCTTCAGGACGGATTAATGATCCACCCCAGTTCAAACCTTTACCTGTAAGAACGCCAACGTGTTCTCCGCGAATTCTCTTGTATTGACCATACATATAACCAACTTCACGTGCACCAACACCGATGTCACCAGCTGGAACGTCAGTTTCTGGTCCTAAATATTTTTGTAATTCAGTCATGAAAGATTGAGTAAAGCGCATTACTTCACCTTCTGATTTTCCTGTTGGATCAAAGTCAGAACCTCCTTTACCACCACCCATTGGAAGTGTAGTTAAAGAGTTTTTAAGAGTTTGTTCGAATGCCAAGAATTTCATTGAGTCAACATTCACACTTTTGTGATAACGGATTCCACCTTTGTATGGTCCAATAGCCATGTTATGTTGTACGCGGTATCCTCTGTTAACTTGAACTTTACCTGCATCATCAACCCAAGTAACTTTGAATTGGATAATTCTTTCAGGCTCAAGAAGTCTTTCAACGATAGAATATTTGTCATATTTTGGATTCTCGTTAACAAAATCAACGATAGTTTCTAACACCTCTTTCGCAGCTTGAATGTACAATGGTTGTGCGGGGTTTTTTTCTTCTAAATCAGCGATTAATTTCTTTAGATCCATAAATTTTTTTTTATTTTAAGGTTAATAAATCTTATGTAAATTGGTTTGCAAAAATACCGATTTTTTTCGACATAATCCAGTTTTTAGTTAAATATTATTTATATATCTTTGTAGTTTATGTCTCAAAAAAATAAACTCTCGTTTTATCGATGGATTTATCACTCTTTTTAGATCTCTTTGAAAAGGAATTGATTGATAATCAAGAAATTGCAAAGTATCATAGATTTGTTAACTCCCCCTATTTATATATTTACAGAAAGTCTTATTTAGCTCAAAGATTGCAATTTGTGATCGATTCTGTGGATAAGAAGGGTGCAAACATCTTAGACCTGGGATGTGGGTTTGGAACCTTTTCTATCTTTTTGGCGCTCAACGGGTATCGGGTACATGGAATTACCCTGGAATATTACTTTGATCAGATAGAATTAAGGAAAGATTATTGGTCCCAATTCGGAGACCTATCACAACTCACTTTTGAGTATCAGGATCTCTTTAATTTGGATCCTCAAATTCATCAGTATGATTATATCGTGGCAATCGATACATTGCATCATATTGAACCCATGCCGCAAGGATTGAACCATTTGAGTCAATTGTTGACCCCTTCGGGAGAAGTGATTATCAGTGAAGAGAATGGGAACAATCTGATTGCACAGATGAAACATTTTAAGGAAAGGGGTTTTAAGCGGATCTCCTCCTATTACGATCAACGTTTGAAGAAAGAGATCCAATTTGGCAATGAAAACACCCGTTCGCTTAAAAAGTGGCTAAAATTGGTTGAGCAGACTGATCTTAGTTTGGATCATGATTCGGTGAATTATATTCGTTGCTATTTTCCTTGGAGTTATAATAAAAAGGGGGAAGCGAATATTGTCGCAAGAGAGCAAAAGTTGTGGCGTAAATGTTCATTCTTGAGAGAATACTTCTTTTTTGGAATTAATTTTAGGCTAAAAAAGTAGAAATATCTGAAAGGGTAGGGTGTCAGATCAAACTATTTTTATAATTTTGTAGAATAATAACCTAATCAGGATAAAATGAATTATTTAGAGGGTGCCAGAAAGGGCTTAATAGAGATTATAAAAGGTAAAGGAATTCATGATCAGAAGGTGTTGGATGCTATTGGCAAGGTGGAACGCCATCTTTTTTTGGAGTCTTTTTTATGGTCTCGTGCCTACGAAGATATCGCTTTGCCAATCTATTGCGACCAGACCATATCACAGCCCTATACTGTCGCTTTTCAAACTCAGCTACTGGAAGTGCAAAAGGGTGATAAAATATTGGAAATTGGTACAGGTTCCGGCTATCAGGCAACCATCCTCAGCGCTATGGGGGCAAAGGTGTATTCCATCGAAAGACACTATGAATTGTACAAACGAACCAAAAAACTACTGGAAACGATAGATCATAAAATTTTTCTCTTTTATGGCGATGGTTATCAAGGCGTTCCTCAATATGCCCCTTACGACAAAATTATCATTACCTGCGGTGCACCGAATATTCCTGAAACTTTGATGGATCAGCTAAAGGTAGGTGGTTATATGGTAGTTCCGGTTGGTGAAGATACCCAGGTGATGAAAAGAGTCACAAAATTGGATAATAATGAGTACAAAATCGAGGATTTTGGCTATTTTGTATTTGTCCCGATGGTCGGCGGAACGGGGGATTTATCAACGTTGTAGGGGACAGGTCGCGTTTTATTGCAAGGGACGGTTGCGTTTTATTGCAAGGGACAGGTCGCGACCTGTCCATTAAAAATCACCTCAAAAATTCACAATCATTAAACTTCTCCTTCCGGACGTTATAATCAGGATCCAAAACAAAGAGTGCACTTTTACCGATACAATCTTGATTATTCCTGTTCTTTCTGTTTAATTGAATGCTGTATTTTAATAATATAGCTTGGTTGGGAATCAATTTGTAGGTAATAGTGGTGTAATTTTTTTTCTCTGTTACTACTCCTCCATCCAGTTCAATCCATTGCGCTTCTCCGGGACTCATCTCCTGTCTGTAAGAAATCGCACTGTGGTGATTGCCATTGATAAAAATCAGAATCACGATCACTCTGTTGGGATTGTCAGGATCTTTAAAAGCGGAGCGGTGGTATTGCCACTCCATATTCCCATTGGAATCGGTAAGGGATGAACTTTGAGCCGAGAGTTGTACCCAAGAGAAAGAAAGAATCAAAAATAGTATATAAACTGCTCTTTTCATTTTAGATTTGATTTATAAAGTAAGCTACCTCCTCCATGTTAATCCGTTCCATACAGCGGAAATGCCCCAAAGGACACTTTTTATATCCTAGTTTGGAACAGGGTCTGCAACTTAACGATGCAATTTCAAAATTTCTGACCGGAACGGCATCTTGACCGGGATTGTAGGGATACATTCCCAATTCAGGAACGGTATTGCCCCAGATTACCGCCATGGGAGTCCGAAGTGCCGCACCAATATGCATCAATCCGGTGTCAGGGGTGACCAGACAGTGACTCCTTTTAATTACAGCGGCAGACTGATGCAGATTGATACAACCGCATAGATTGAGTATTTGATTTGGATTTTGAGCCGCTAACTGCTCCCCCATGCGAAGGACATCCTTCCCCCCTAATAATATTATTGGCAAATGAAGAAGAGAACAAAGATGTTGAAGCTGATGATAGGGAATCTGCTTGGTTTTATGATTGGCACCCAGAGCGATGGCAACAAATCGATCTCGGAAAGGGGTAGGGAGCGTGTCACAAAACTGAAGCTCCTCTTCACGGATAAAGAAATCGAGACCCTTTTGATCCAACTCCACCGATAAAGGAGCTATAGCACGGGCATAGCGGTCTACAATGTGCAAAGGAGGTAAGCTGTTGATTTTCAGGTATACTAAGAACCATTTTCGGATGTTGAGCTTAGGAAAACTATATCGCGGAACACCTAAAAAACGGGAAACTTTTCGGGAATTGACATTCTTTTGAAGATCAATAATGCAGTTAAAATTGAGATTTTTAAGCTCTTTTAATACCTCCTGATCCCCTTTTTGAAAAGTGTGAATTTGCGTAATGTAAGGATTTGATTCCAGAATGGAACGGTACTCCTTTTTGACTAAAAAATGGATCTCAGCTTCCGGTTTGGCAGCACGAAGAGCTCTTACTACGGGTGTAGTCAGCACAATATCCCCGATAGAACTGAATCTGATGATTAAATATTTTTCTTTAGCGGGATTAGTAGGGGTCTCCATGCTATTCTTCTTCTTCTTTAATGTTACAAGGGATTGCCTCTCCCAATTTTACTCTTACCGGATTGGAATAGATCAACAATAAGTTTTTGAACATCTTTTCATAGCTTACCTCCTCAATATGTGCCTGTTTTTCAAGGTAATCCATAAAATGATTTTTTTCTTCTAAACTGTACAGATCCTGGAATCGTCCTTGTTGCTCCATATAATCATAAGCAATATAATTGTTTTTGTGCAGAAAAAAATGCTCATGGATCTGCTGATCAATGATTTGACATACTTTAGTCAACTGGTCGTTGATATTCATTGATAGGTCGATTTGATCCAATTGATCTGAGATCGGTGTTCCAATTTGCATGTGAACCTCTCCCTTAAATTGGGTTACTCCCTGAACAATACTCTTAAAATCTTCACCCGGTTCTTTGACATATTTCCCCTCTTCTGAAAGCGCCCATTCACGGGCTTTAAGCTGGTCACAAGATTCGTACTCATAAGAGATAGTTACCGGAATGATATTCAAAGATTTGAGGTGTGGAATCGGATTCTTGCGTTCAGCCATCGATACCATTTTGATTAATCCCTGTTGGGTTTGATCATAACCATTTTTAGTTCTTCCGCTTCTTTGTGCAAGCCAAACCGACTCTTTATCTTCAACGATAGAGTGCTGGATATAGTCTGACAGCAATTTGACATTTGCAATTCTATTGTGTATATTGGAAGAGCGTAAAACCAGCATCATATTATTGATTCTTGCCAGCTCGACAAAGAGAGGTCCGGAAATCAGATTATCGCCAATGGCTGATTTGGTACCGGGAAAGTTGTTTTGGAACAGGTATGTTTGCAATAGGGAGGAATCCAATACAATATCACGGTGATTGGCAATATAAAGATGAGGTTGATGCGGATCTACATTTTCAATACCTGAGAAATCGATCCCGGTAGTCGATTTATTGAGAAAGTAGTATAATATTTTTGCAGAAAATCTTTTTTGAAATTCAATAATTGACTTGCAATCCAGTGCATCTTTTACCAGTTGATCAATGTTAAGTTGATCTTCAAAGTAGGATAAGCTTCGAACAAATTCAACGTCACGAAAAAGACGTTGAATTGCTTCAACCGCTTCCTGATCAGTATAAGGTCTTATTTCATCATATTTTTCAAGCATGATCTTAAAATTCAGTGTTAAATTTTTGGGCTATAGCTTAATTTTATCAAAATTTTTACCGAACACACCCGTCGTCTTAGATATAGTAACGAAAGCATTGGGGTCAATATTTTTGATCATTCTCATAATTCTGGCTTTATCATTTCGGTGTGCAATAATGAGTAAAACGTCAGATTCGGCTTTTGTGTATGAACCATAGCCTTTTAGGAAGGTAGCTCCCCGATTGAGTTCATTGTTAATGCGGTCAGCAATATCTTGATTTTTGCCGGAAAACACCATAAACTGAAAGGTTTGTCGGTATCCGTCAATCACAATATCGGAAACATAGATGTAAACGAACATCACAACCATACTGTAAACCAATTTTTCGACATCCCAAATCACAAAGTAGGAAGAACCGATGATAATCAAGTTGGTGTAGAGCGTTACGGTTCCATAAGATATATTGCGGTATTTCCCAACCATCATCGCGACAATATCGGTACCTCCGGTGTTTCCTCCACTGTTGATCGCCATGCCCAATCCAAAAGCCGCTAATGAACTCCCGATAATGGCAGACATAAATGAATCGTGAACAATCTGTTCAGTAAATATATTCTGACCAATCCAAAAAAAAGTGGAGAGAACAATAGTGCAGAAAAGGGTATTCAAACAAAAACGAGGTCCCAAAACTTTCCAGGCAATGGCTAAAAGAACAACATTAATGACTAAAGTACTGGTCCCCATTGGAATCCCGGAAGCAAAATAAATAATAGCTGAAATACCACTCACTCCACCTCCGGTCATCTGTGCAGGAATCAAAAAAGCAGTCCACCCGAAAGCAAAAATAGCTAAACCAATACAGATGATGAAATAATTTTTTAATTCACTAAAAATTTTTTTTCGATTTAAAGGGGGCATATTTTTCTTGTTTTTTAAATTTATAGTTTTGTTTTTCAGGCTCTTAGAGTTATTATTAAGAAGATGCAAAGATACGATAAATATTAAATAAAAATTTTTTTTAAAAAAGTGGTGTTATATTAAAAAATTTATGTACTTTTGCACCCTCAAAATGAGATGAGATTCCTCCTTAGCTCAGTTGGTTAGAGCACCTGACTGTTAATCAGGGGGTCCTAGGTTCAAGTCCTAGAGGGGGAGCAAAAACATAAAGCACTTACTAAAAACCGGTAGGTGCTTTTTTATTTTTCCAAAATCGATTCATGATAATCTGAAAAAAAAGAGGAGTCCCTCCAGAACTCCCCTTTTTTAAATCCGAAATCAACTCCCCTCCTGCTGAAGGAGGGGTGCCCGAAGGGCGGGGTGGTCAGATTCGTAATTGGACTCATTCCGCCTTCCGCTTTAATTCTACCTTCTACCTTCATATTTAATTGCTGAAACAAGGGTTTCCACCTGCTTCTCCAATAGCCTCAAGAATAACATTTTCTTTATAGAACATGAGATTGCATCCATTGGTAAACTTTTGTTGTTCTTCAGGACGAATACGGGATTCCGCTAATTTATAAGCATAAGTAGTTAATCCATTTTTAGCAAAGCCGATGGTGGTAAATTCACCATTCTCAATGCTGAAACAGTTTACTTTATCCAGATTGTTTTTGATATTCATAAGCATATCATCACTCCATTCAATAATCTTCAAAATTTCTATTAATTCACGAGATTTAAGATCCAAGTTGTAAGCCTCTTTAATCAGCCCCATCTTTTGATTTTGTTCTGCTCTGAAGATTTTGATATCGATACCGGCAGGAGTGTTTATAATCTCACAGGCCGGATTAAAAGCGATGGAGAGAATATAACCGTTGGGAACAATTGAGTTAAACTCTTTTTTGAGTTTTTCTATCTGCACTCTGTTTTTTTCATAATTAGAAATTAAATCTGCTCTGCTGCATGTAGGCATACTGAGCGCAATCACCAATTGTTCCTTCGTTTCCCGATCAGAATTTTGATAAAGTCGAGTCAACTCTTTCTTCATTGGGTTAGGTATATGGGCAACCTTTTTTTGGAAAAGAGAATCTGCATTGATCTTGGGATTTAATTTCTTTGGTTTTCCAACTATCGAGTTGTAAAGTAAGGCTTTAGTGGTCGGATCACTCTTTTCATAAATCCTTAAAAGTTGACTTTGTGCATCTTTAGGAAGCTTTTTAAGTTCTTTATAAACTGTAGCATCCTGTTCATTTTGATATTTAACCTCTTTTGTTGGTGTAATTAATGAAGCGAGTAGAGCTTCTTTAGTCTTGGCGTCCGCTTTTTTGTAAATTTTTCCAATATTCTTTTTCGCATCTTTTGGAAAATGTCTGATCGCTTTATCAAATAGAGAATCTCCACTTAAATTTGCCGGTACTTTGGGAGAGGGATTAACTAATGCGTTGTACAGCACCTCTTTAGTCTTGGCATCCGCTTTTTTATAAACTTTAAGAATTGCTTTTTTCTCTTGTTTAGGAGCAAATTTTAACGCTTCTAAAATGACAGAATCTTGAGGAGTTACAGGTTTACCTTTTTGGCTCATCCCATTGAAAGAGAATAAAAGAACCAAAATAAGGAATGAAATTGTTCTTTTCATAGTTTTCAAAATTTAATTCTTAATTTCGTTTTCCATTTCCAATTTAGACTCTCAAATTTTAGAATAGTTAAATTTTTTATGAATTTATAATAAAAAGGGGGCAGAAAGGATATCCCTTTTCAGTTATTCCGTTTCCCCACTCTGGAATAAATGGTTGTAGAGATAGGGCATGCCCTGTCTCCATGATGTTATTATGCGACACATTAAAATCACAATAAATAATTGATAATCAAGGAAGTATGAATCGCAAAATTTGATTAACCGCGATTGTAGGGGCAGGGCTTGTCCCTGCCCTTTGCCGAGTGGGGGAAAGGGATAACCTAAAAGGAAAATGCGTCCTGCCCCCCATTTATTTTTATTTCAAAAACAAAAAGAAAGAAGGAATTACGGACTCAAAAAACTTAAATGAAAGCAGTCGTAGAGACAGGACATGCTCCTATCTCTACAATTAAACACATAAATTCAAAAACTGCGAATTGTTAGTTTGTCGTAATTCGTAATTGTTCATTCCGCCTTCCGCCTTCAACCTTCCGCCTTCATTGCTCTTATCCTAAAAACGGATACTTATAACAAGTCGCTGGGACTAATGTTTCCTTAATAGTACGTGGACTGATCCAGCGGTATAAGTTCAATGCTGAACCGGCTTTGTCATTCGTTCCGGATGCGCGGGCACCTCCAAAAGGTTGATTTCCAACCACTGCACCGGTAGGTTTGTCGTTCAAATAGAAGTTTCCGGCTGAATAACGTAGCATTTCATAAGCTTTGTACATCATGTAACGATCTTGAGCAAAGATTGATCCGGTTAAAGCATATGGAGAAGTGGCATCACATAATGCGAGTGTTTCTTCATATTTGTCATCTTCATAGAGGTAAATTGTGATGATAGGTCCAAAGATCTCCTCAACCATTGACTCATACTGAGGATTAGTAGTGAGGATGATAGTGGGCTCAACAAAATATCCTTTACTCTTATCATAGCCGCCACCCAATACGATTTCAGCATCTGATGCAGCTTTGGCACGGTCAATATATCCTGCCATGTTGTCGAATGATTTTTCATCGATTACAGCAGTAATAAAATTGGAAAAATCACGGCTACATCCCATTTTTATGGTTTGAGCCATCTCTTTGATATACTCAAAAGTTTTGCCCCATATTGACTTAGGGATATAGGCACGGGAAGCAGCAGAACATTTTTGTCCTTGGTATTCAAATGCTCCTCTGACAATAGCAACAGCCAACTCTTTCACTGCAGCAGAATGGTGTGCAAAAATGAAATCTTTTCCACCTGTTTCTCCAACAATCTTCGGATATGTTCTGTAATTACCCACATTTTCACCAATGGTTTTCCAGAATGCATTGAAAGTTCTTGTACTTCCGGTGAAGTGAACGCCCGCAAAGTCTGGAGAAGCAAAAACGGTTTCGGAAATGGTAGCTCCACTACCGGGTAAGAAGTTGATTACACCATCAGGTAAACCGGCTTCTTTGTAAAGTTGCATCAAATAGTAGTTGGATAAAACAGCAGTAGTTGCAGGTTTCCACACCACTACATTCCCCATCAAAACAGGAGAAATACTCAAGTTACAAGCAATAGCAGTAAAGTTGAATGGAGAAATTGCGTACACAAATCCTTCTAATGGACGATATTCATTTCTATTGATGGCTGTGTTGTCAGAAATGGGTTGTTGTGCATAAATTTGAGAAGCGTAGTAAGTGTTAAAACGGAGAAAGTCGATCGCTTCGCAAGCGCTGTCAATCTCAGCTTGATATGCACTCTTTCCTTGTCCCAACATGGTAGCAGCATTCAGGATATAGCGGTATTTTTTGGACAACAATTCAGCCGCTTTCATCATGATAGATGCTCTCTCAATCCAGGGAATTTGTTCCCAGCTTTTTTTGGCTTCCATGGCAGCATCAATCGCCATTTTAACCTCTTTTTCGGTAACCATGTGGTAGTGAGCCAGAACATGACCATGCTCACAAGGCATTACCACTTTTCCCATTTTACCGGTTTTGATCTCTTTTCCTCCAATAATGATTGGAATCTCAATAACTTGATTGTATTGTCTTTCTAATTCTTCTTGTAATAAAGCTCTTTCAGGAGATCCGGGAGCATAGGAATAGATAGGCTCATTTTGGGGCTCTCTGAAACTAAATAGTGCGTTGTTCATAATAAATTAAAAGTTTGTTTTTTTCAGGTTAGTGTAATATAAATTAAAGTCCGGGATAAATATCCGGTATAAAAATTTACAAATAATGAGGATGGGGTTTTAAGAGATTATTCTGAAACACACTCATAGGTGTAACCCAAACCATCCCATGTATCATCTTGATAAGCAGCACAATCAGATTTTGACATCTCTCCTACAGTTATGTTCTCATATCCATCTATAACAGCACCATCTGATTTTACAGTGCAATTGCAGTTTTTCTTACATGAAGCGAATAGTGCTACTACTACAAAGAGAACTGAAACTAAAATTAATCTTTTTTTCATATCTTTTTTATTTAAAAGGTGGTTATTTATTTTTACTCATCACGACATTCAATACCGGAAATCATACCATTGATGGTATCCAAACGAGTATAATCAGAACATTTGGAACCATCACTTTCCAAATCTACAGTGTAGTTTGTACCGGCAACATCATTATTCCATTGCTTACAGGTACACGTTTTTTTACAGGAAAGTAAAAGAAAAGAACTAATAAGCAGGAATGCTAAAAAAGAAAATAATTTCCGCATATCTAAACTGTTGATAACTAATCTGCAAAATTACTAAATTTTTTCATATTTTTGCAAATCATAACATTATTATTTTTTTTAAAATGGGATTAGATATTTTATTAGGATTGCAATGGGGTGACGAAGGAAAAGGGAAAGTAGTTGATGTGTTAACTCCTAAGTATGACATTATTGCACGTTTTCAAGGAGGTCCAAATGCGGGACATACTCTAGAGTTTGACGGTATTAAACACATTTTGCATATCATACCTTCCGGTATTTTTCATGCCGATAAGGTGAATATTATTGGAAATGGAGTGGTGATTGACCCTGTTATCTTCAGAAAAGAGGTTAATGGTCTCCTGGAGATGAATGTTGATCCCAAAAGAAACCTCTTTATTTCCAAAAAAGCACACCTTATTTTGCCTACGCATAAACTAATGGATATGGCTTTGGAAAATCAAAAGGGAGAAAGAAAAATTGGATCAACGTTAAAAGGGATTGGACCAACCTATACAGACAAAACTGCGCGGGTGGGTTTAAGAGTGTTGGATCTGTTTACTCCAAACTTTGTTCAAAAGTACAAAAAATTGACCGATAGCCATCGTGATATTCTCGATAAAATGTCGTTTAAGTACGAAGATACGCTCCATCAAATGGAGAAGGAATTTGTAGAATCAATAGAACTACTGACTCAATTCCGGGTTATTGATAACGAATATGAGCTTTATGAAGGTTTGAAAGAAGGAAAATCAATTTTAGCTGAAGGTGCTCAGGGTACACTTCTTGATGTAGAGTTCGGATCCTATCCTTTTGTTACCTCTTCCAGTACCGTTGCAGCAGGAGCATACACCGGTTTAGGTCTTAATCCCTCCCATCAGGGTAGAGTAATAGGAATTGTGAAAGCCTATTGCACTCGTGTAGGAAGTGGACCATTCCCTACAGAACTGTTTGATCAGGATGGGGAAAAGATGAGGAAACAAGGGTTTGAGTTTGGTTCTACAACCGGCAGACCAAGACGTTGTGGCTGGCTCGATTTGGTTGCTCTGAAATATGCTGTTATGATTAATGGAGTGACTGAAATAGTGCTTACAAAAGCAGATGTTCTGACAGGATTTAAAACAGTTAAAATCTGTACACAATATGAAATTAATGGGGAAATCACCGATCGCTTTCCTGCTGATTCAGAAGCCCCAATTCAACCACAATACCGCTCTTTTGAAGGATGGGATGAGGATATTACAAAAATTAAGAAGTATGAACAACTCCCTGAACAATTGAAGCAGATTGTCAATTTTATTGAACAAGAAACAGGGGTGAAAGTATCAATCGTATCCGTTGGACCTGATCGTGATGAAACTTTGATAAGATAAGTATGAAAAAAAGAGAGTTTAACTACATAATAATTCTTCTTATACTAGCAGGCTTTCTATTCAGCTCCTGTCAACCTAAAATTTATGGTCAAAATAAAAGAAGAAGAGTTAGAGACTGTGGATGTGAATTAATTCAACCCTCTAATCAAACCTTAGATCTTATAACCTATAATGAAACTGATCAATAAAAAACAATGGAATAGAGATTGGGATGGTTTTAGAACGCTCCTTTTTTTCTCTGTTCTATTGCTTTTTTCAGGATGTAATTTTTCTACTCAAGAGATCTCTTTTAAAGGAGAACTCACGAATTGTACACAGCAAAAAATAACCCTTTATCAGCTGTTTCCTGACTATGAAGAGAAAATTATGGAGGCTGATATAAAAAATGGAAAATTTACTCTTAAACATAAGGGGATTACTGAAAAACAATCGGAACAATTTCCTTCTTTCTACAAAATAGTCATTTCTGAAATGAACTATATCGTAACCTTAGCTTCACCAGGAGATAAAATAGTGTTTCAGGGAGATGCTTCCAATTGGGTTAAAACCTACCAGGTTGCAGGACCAAAAGATCCTCTTTTAATGTGGGAGTTGGATCATCAATTGAAACTCTTTATTGATTCGGTTGAAGCATTACAGACAATCTATGAAGAACATCGCTACAGTGACTCTGTAAAAATGGAGATAGAGAAAACTTACAATCAATATATTCTCAATCATCAAAATTTTTTACTTTGTTTAATACAAAATAATAGCACTTCTTTAGCTACTTTGATTGCATTTTATCAACGCTTTAATCGTAGGATCTTTATTGAAGAAAAAGAACATCTTCCTTTACTTCAATCCATGTATGATACGTTAAATGCTCATTATCCGAATAATCCTAATCTGATCTATCTCAAAGAACGTTTGGAAGATATATCAGAATAAAAATCGTAAATCCATTAATTGAAAAATAAAAAAAAGAGTTGATGAATCACCAACTCTTTTTTTTTGTTATTTGAAGAACTATTTCATGAGTTCAACTTTAGCTTTCTTAACTCTTTTACCTTTTCTGTCTCTACGACTCAATAGGTCATATGCTAAAGGAGCTGAGATAAAGAGACCGGAATAGGTACCGATTAAAATACCGCTCATCATAGCAAAGATAAAACCACGAATTACCTCTCCACCGAAAATAAAGATGATCAATAATACAACAATAGTAGTTCCACTGGTATTAACGGTACGTCCTAAGGTTTGATTTACAGAGTTGTTAATATTTTGATATAGGTCTCGTTTTGGATAGAGAGCTACGTTTTCTCTGATACGGTCATAAATAATCACCACGTTGTTGATAGAATATCCGATTACCGTCAAAATCGCTGCAATAAAGGACTGGTCAATCTCCATGGAGAAGGGCATGATTTTGTGCAGTAGCGAGAAAAGTCCAATTGTTAACAAGGCATCGTGAGCCAAACCAACAACACCACCAACACCAAATTCCCAGTTTTTAAAACGAATAGCGATATAAACGAAAATAAGAACCAGAGAAACTAAAACCGCCCAAACAGCATCCCTAAGTAATTCTTTTGCAATATTGGGTTGCACAATTTGCAAGCTTTGAATTCCACGAGGGTCTTGTTGTTCAGTAAAGTCTAAAAGGGTAATATCTGATTTAACATAGAAACCTTTTAAAGCATTGTACAATTTTTCTGCACACTCTTTGTCAACTGCAGGATCCTTTTCGTCAATCTTATAGTTTGTGGTAATTCTAACCTGAGAGTTGCTACCAAAGGTTTTAACCTCAGGATTTCCACCAAATTCTGCTGTAACAACATCACGAATTTCATTAGTCTTGATATTCTGGTCGAAGCGTACTACATAGTTTCTTCCACCTGTAAACTCAACGCCTGGTTCCAGTTTTAATGTAAAGAATGAAATAAACGTAATGGCAACAAAAACGAGAGTGAGAGGATAGAAAATTTTACGAGTTTTAATGAAGTCAAATTTCGTATTAGAGAATAAATGCAATGTATATTTATTACCAAATTTATGCTCTTTCCCTTTATTGATTTCCCTTTCAAGAATTAAACGAGTAATAACAATAGAGGTATATAGTGAGGTGATAATACCGATAATCAAAGTCGTTGCAAAACCTTTAATCGGACCTGATCCAAAATTATACAACACAATACCTGTGATCAGGGTCGTAATCTGACCGTCAAAAATAGCTGAGTAAGCATTTTGGAAACCTTCGCTAACGGCAAATCTCATACCTTTGCCTGCACGAATCTCCTCCCTGATACGCTCGTAAATCAGTACGTTGGCGTCTATGGCCATCGCCAAGGTTAAAGCAATACCCGCAATACCGGGTAGGGTTAGTACGGCACCCAAAGAAGCCAACACACCCATCATAAAGAATACGTTGGTAATTAAGGCAATATCAGCAATAAAACCTGCACGTCCATAATATAGAGCCATATAAATTAAAACCAGCAAGAAGGCCAATGCAAAGGAAATAAGTCCGGCATTGATCGATTCTTTACCTAAGGTTGGTCCAATTATTTCAGATTGAACAATGTCCACTCTGGCATCTAAGTTTCCGGAGTTAAGTACTGTAGCTAACACCTTTGCTTCTTCAATAGTGAATGATCCGGAAATTTCAGAATGTCCATTAGGAATTTCAACTGCAACACGAGGGTAGGAGTAAATAAAGTCATCCAAAACAATGGCAATGAAGGTCATTTTTACGTTTTGGTTGTCAACAGCAGCTCTGGTGATCTTTCTCCACTCTTCAGTAGCTTTGCTGTCCATTGACATATTAACTACAATTCTATTGTTTTGGTCTACGTCTTGTCTTGCATTTCTAACAACTCTCTCTCCATTGATCGTTTCAGAACTTAATAGTGGACCATATTTCTCACTTTTCTTCTTTAATGCAATTAAAGGATAAAGACTGGATTGATCACTATCAGGTTTTCCCCACATGAACACAACATTACGATCGCTCATTAAACGGGTAATATCGGGTAGTAACAGGTCAATCTCTTTCATTTGATTTTCCTTGAAGTAAGCAACAGGAACTGCACCGTTTGGAGAAACAATTTCAGCTTGTGCTAAAATACCCTTCACATCCACATCATCTATATTACTGATTTCCTCTGTTTCCGGAGTTGCAGCAGAGTCAACAGCATTTTTTTGTGCTGCAAGCTTCTTCATCTTTAACTCTTCAACCAACAAATTGTCGGCAATGGCAAATCTTTGTTGAATGGTTTGTCCATTAACAATATCATTGTACACTTCCCAGAATTCCAAATTGGCAGTACTTTTTAATAGTTCAGCTACACGATCAGTTTCTTTAACACCGGGTAGCTCAACCAAAATACGTCCACCTTGTAACTCTTGAATATTAGCTTGCAATACTCCAAATTTATCAATACGAGCACTGATAACACCTGAAACAGTTGACAATACATCATTAGATCTACTGTTCAACAAAGAAATAATCTCATCATCTGAACGAGTTTTGGTTCCTAATTTTTCTCCAAAATAGGTGTATAGAGAAGCATTAGGCATATTCATCGCTTCCTTTTCTTCGTTGAATTTGTTTTTGAAAATTGTAACAAAGTTGCCGTAACTTTTTGAGTATTCAACTTCAGCTTTTTTAAAAGCTGATTCAAAAAGTTCGTCTGTGTTATCCGCCAATCCTTTTACAACATCAGGGTAATAGACCTCTAACAGCACGTTCATCCCTCCCCTTAAGTCCAATCCTAATTTAATCTCTTTGCTCTGAACTTTCTTAAAAGTTTCTCCTAAAAATACTTTTTGATCCCCTTTTTCTGCTAAATATTGAGTCTCTCTCGCACTGATAACAGAGTCACGTAAATGTTGCTCTAACATTTTATCTCCACCTGCCTGTTTGATAACCTCTTCGATAACAGCAGGATCATTAGCAAAATTGCGGGCGTCTTTCCCAATTTTCCAACTTACAAACGAGAATGATAAACAATACAAACAGGTAAGGGCAATAAGTATTGAGAAAAATAAAAATAAACCTTTGTTACGCATTTTGTAATTATTTGATTATTAATATATTAAATGATTTTAGTCACTTTGAATTTAAGCCTGCAAATATACATTTTTTTTGAATACACCATGGAGAAAAAGATTATTTCATCTAATTATTCATTTTAACCCCATAATATTGACCTATTTGGGTCCCTTTTTTTTTCTACATAACTTGCCTGATCTCTTCTTCTTTAGGCTCGTGTTTGTACTTAAACAAGAAGATAAACAGAATGGCAACAACTAAGGCATAAGCAGCAAAAACAAACCAGGCATCACTCCATCCCTCATTTTGAGTAATATCAGGTACAAAGTGATTTACAACAGCACCTGCTGCGTAGGATCCGATAGTGGCGCCTAAACCATTGGTCATCAGCATAAATAAACCCTGTGCACTGGAACGAATTGAAATATCAGTTTCCTGATCGACAAAAAGTGCTCCGGAAATATTGAAAAAATCAAAGGCAACACCATATACAAGCATGGAAAGTACTAGCATCCAGATTCCACTGCCGGGATCTCCCAAACCAAATAAAGCAAATCGTAATACCCAGGCAAACATACTGATTAGCATCACTTTCTTAATTCCATATCGCCTTAGGAAAAAAGGAATGAGTAGAATACAGAAAGTTTCAGACATTTGTGATAGAGAGCTTAATATGATAGGGTGTTTAACTCCAAAACTATTTGCAAATTCGGGGACTGACTGAAAACTTTCTAGAAAGGGAGCACCAAAACCATTGGTGATCTGTAATGCAGCCCCCAATAGCATGGAAAAAATAAAGAAAATAGCCATTCTTCTCTCTTTGAACAGTGTAAATGCTCTCAACCCCAATAAGTCAATAATTGAGTTCGATTTCTTTTGGGAATTAATAGGACAGTGAGGTAATGTAAAGGCATAAAATCCCAACATAATGCTGATTGATGCAGAAAGATAAAACTGCATATTGGTTGATTTAAAGCCGGTTAAATCAACAATCCACATGGCCACAATAAATCCGACAGTTCCCCAAAAACGAATAGGAGGGAAATCTTTTACAGTATCTAAATTATTTGTGTCCAGTGCATAGAAGGCAACTGAATTGGAAAGTGCAATGGTGGGCATGTAGAACATGACAGCCAATAACACACTGATATATAAAGGAGTATAAGTAGTTTGAGAGGCAGCAATAATCATAAAAAGAGCTGTTGTGAAATGTGCTAATCCCAACACCTTTTGAGCAGGAATCCACCGGTCAGCTACAATGCCTAACAATGCAGGCATGAAAAGAGAGGCTATTCCCATGGTGGCGTAAAAACTTCCGATTTGAACTCCTCCAAAACCTAAAGTTCCTCCTAAGTAACTTCCCAAGGAGATCAACCAGGAACCCCATGCAAAAAATTGCAGGAAGTTCATCACTATTAAACGGAATTTTATATTCATAAATCTATTTATTTAATTTTGAAATCAAACATTTTCTGATCTTCGATATAGCCGGTTAACCGATCATTGATTGATACCGGACCGACACCCACAGGCGTACCGGTGAAAATAATATCACCGATTTTCAAAGTGATATATCGTGAAATATAGGAGATCAATTGATCAATATTGAAAATCATGTTGTTGCTGTTCCCAATTTGCACAGTTTCTCCATTTTTTTGTAAAGAAAAACAAATCTCGGATAGATCTGGAAACTGATCTTTAGGGATAAATGGACTCACTGCTGCTGAGCTGTCAAATGATTTGGCCAGCTCCCAGGGAAGACCCTCTTTTCTCAATCTTTCCTGAATGTCCCGTGCGGTAAAATCAACCCCTAATCCAATCTCATCATAGTAAGTATGAGCAAATTTAGGTTGAATATGTTTCCCAAGTTTGTTGATACGAACCAATAGTTCCACTTCATAATGAATCTCTTGAGAAAAATCAGGTAGAAAAAAAGGACGATTACGAACCAGTAAAGCAGTTTCCGGTTTCATAAAGAAGATAGGCTCGTCTGGAGCACTAAAGCCTAGCTCCTCAATATGATCATGATAATTGAGTCCGACACAGATGATTTTCATCTAATACAGCTTATAATCCAATTCCTATAATAAATTCTAATCCGTGAGATAATGCCTTTTCAGGTAGATTACTCACCTGATTGAGTTGGTTAGGAGAAAAGAAATTAGTGAAAGTAAACACGTAATTTACATAAAAGTAGGAGCGAAGATTGTGTAGAATTTTATACTCATATCCGATTCCGGCGTATAAAGACTCTTTGAACATGGCAGCGTAGTGGTCATCCTCTTTATCCGTGGTAACCGAAAATTTTGGAGATAAAGTTTCAGATTTGAATTGGTCAAAAGTTTTACCCCAGAAAAAAAGTGAATGGTATAACCCAACGTTAAATCCTAATATATTTCTAGAGCTGATAGCAGTTTTCATTTTTACCCCTGTAGGTATAGTCAAATAGAGACGTGAGAAGTGACGGTCAGCAATAGTTGAAATGTTTGTACTGGATGTTTCTGTTTCAAGAATGGTATATCTTTCCGGTAAGTTGAGGACAGTATGGTCAAATTTTAACTGGACACCAGTAGTGAAATAGAAGTTTTCACGATCTGTTAAATTGATTTCAACGGGAATTCCAACACGAAAACCGGGTGCAACACCGATTCTGCTGTAATCAGATGTGCTGGGTTGAACCCAATCAATGGTAGGACCTGCAAAAACAGAAACTAATACACGATATCCTCTGGGTTCGGGAGCATAATTGATTTGAGCAAAACTATTAACTACAAATAGTGACAATAATGTGAATAAAAAAAACTTTTTCATGATATTTTATTTTTTAAAGTTAAAACAAAGTTAAATTATCCGGATATCTTGATTTTCCCAAATGTTTGTATGCTGCTTCAGTAACTTCCCTGCCTCTGGGTGTACGCATTAGATATCCTTCTTGAATAAGAAACGGTTCATAGACCTCTTCTATTGTACCGGGATCTTCACCAACAGCAGTAGCAATAGTGGTTAATCCTACAGGTCCTCCCTTAAATTTCTCAATAATAGTATCCAGGATTTTATTGTCCATTTCGTCCAATCCGTGCTGATCCACATTGAGAGCAGTTAAAGCGGTTTGGGTAATCGAAAGCGTGATACGTCCATCACCAATAATTTGTGCAAAGTCACGAACACGACGCAATAACAGATTGGCAATACGGGGTGTTCCTCTGCTGCGTCTGGCAATCTCAAGGGTTGCATCTTTATCAATACTAACTTGTAAGATGCCTGCGGCACGATTGATAATTTTAGCTAACGTGGGGACATCATAATATTGGAGTCTGAGATTGATCCCAAAACGGGAACGCAATGGAGCTGTCAACAATCCGGAACGTGTAGTTGCCCCAATGAGAGTAAAAGGATTTAGATTGATCTGAACACTACGTGCATTCGGACCCGTATCAATCATGATGTCAATCTTGTAATCCTCCATGGCGGAATAAAGATACTCCTCCACAACAGGGGATAAACGATGGATCTCGTCAATGAACAATACGTCATTGGCTTCCAGATTAGTCAATAAACCTGCCAATTCTCCCGGTTTGTCAATAACCGGTCCGGAGGTGATTCTGATATTCACTCCCATCTCGTTGGCAATAATATGCGATAGGGTAGTCTTCCCAAGACCGGGAGGACCATGAAGCAATACATGATCCAATGCTTCACCACGACCACGGGCAGCTTTCACAAAGATGATAATATTGTCAATTACTTTCTCCTGACCAAAAAAATTGGAAAAATCGGTAGGACGAATCCGTTGCTCATACTCTTTATCAGCAGAGGATAGTCGATTATAGTCAGGATCAGTGTTCGTATTTCGCATCGTTTATTTCTTAATTTTATCCAGTCGGTTCAATCCTTTGATAGCAGGTTCAAAATTGGGATCCAGTGTAGTACATGTTTCAAAATCCTGACGCGCATTACTATACTGTTTACTCAATTCAAATGCAACTCCGCGGTTGCAGATCGCATTGATAAAGTTGGGGTCAATCTCAATAGCCTGTGTAAAATAGGCTATAGCCTCATCATATTGATCATAATAGTAAAGGTAGATATACCCTAAATTATTGAAAACATTGGTGTTTTTTGGATCAAAAGTGAGAATGGTATTGTACTGCTGAATAGCAGCATCCAATTCACCCAAATCTTGATATAGTCTGGCTAAATTAAAATTGAGCTCTTTATCTTTAGGGTCAACACGCAATCCATTTTGATAATATTGAATAGCCAATGGATCCAGGCGCTCCTGATAGAAGTATCCCAACTCTAAAAATGCTTTTTTTTCATTAGGATTTTGGTCTATAACCAACTGTAAAATACGTAGCATTTCAGTAGTATCCTGTTGTTCCTTCAAACAAAAAGCACGGATGAGGTGAGCGGTGGGATTAAAAGGTTGTAGATTGAGAGTTTCATCGAGCGTCTTGTTACACTCTTCCAACATTCCTAAGTGATAATACAATTCAGCTAATTTTAATCTGGCTTCATTATGTTTGGGATCCAGTTCGATTGCTTTGAGTAAACTCTCTTCCGCCAAGTCTGTCTCTCTTTTTGCAAAATATAAGTCAGAAATCAATACCCTGTAATCAGGGTTTTTTTCATCCAGTTTAACTGCTGAGGCAGCATCCTGGAAACCTTCTTTGATAAATCCGCGAGCATAGTAGTATTGCGCGCGCTGGTAATATAATTCACTTTTCTTTGGGTGCTTGTCAATTTGTCGGCTTAATTCAGCCAACTCCTTAGGGAGATCTTTATAAGTATCTTTCCCTTTTTTACAACCACCCAATACTAAAATCGTAGCAAGAAATAGTAATCCTACCCAAATTGAAACTCTCATAAACTCTTTTATTATAACATCTCTCTGATCTTGCCTTCTATCTCATCTGAAAGTTCAGGATTGTCGGCAAGAAGTTGTTTAACAGCATCACGTCCTTGACCCAGTTTACTATCTCCATAAGAGAACCAGGATCCGGCTTTTTTGATAATTCCTTTTTCAACGCCTAAATCGACAATCTCTCCCGTTTTGGAGATTCCTTCTCCAAACATGATATCAAATTCGGCAAAACGGAAAGGTGGAGCAACTTTGTTTTTCACTACTCTTACCTTAACTCTGTTTCCGGAAGCAGTATCCCCATCTTTTAATTGGGAAGTACGACGAATATCCAAACGAACGGAAGCATAAAACTTCAAAGCATTACCTCCGGTAGTAGTCTCAGGATTACCGAACATCACTCCGATTTTTTCACGTAGCTGGTTAATGAAAATACAACAGCAGTTTGTTTTACTAATGGTTGAAGTCAATTTTCTCATTGCTTGTGACATCAAACGAGCTTGTAATCCCATTTTGGAATCTCCCATATCACCCTCAATTTCACTCTTGGGAGTCAGGGCAGCTACAGAGTCAATCACGATGATATCAATAGCTCCTGAGCGAATCAGATTGTCAGCAATCTCTAAAGCCTGCTCTCCATTGTCAGGTTGCGCTACCAACAGGTCAGTTGTGTTAACACCCAATTTTTCAGCGTAAAAACGGTCAAAAGCATGTTCAGCATCAATAAAAGCGGCGATACCACCCGCTTTTTGAGCTTCAGCAATGGCATGAATGGCTAAAGTGGTTTTACCGGAAGATTCAGGACCATAGATCTCAATCACCCTTCCACGGGGCAATCCACCAACACCCAATGCAATATCCAAGCCGAGTGATCCGGTGGAAATTACATCTATATTGTCAATAGCTGTTTCACCTAATCGCATTACGGCTCCCTTGCCGTAAGTTTTTTCAAGTTTTTCTAAAGTTAAGTTGAGCACTTTTAGTTTTTCTGAGTTCACTTTTTCGTTTTCCATAGTTCTTCTATTTATTTGTTTAACATCTGCAAAAATACAATTAATTTGCTTATGAAAATGTGATATTACATCATTAAATCAATACGTAGAAATTTATTTTTCAATCCTAATTTTTGGATCTAACTGCTATTTCAGAAAATCTAAAGCCAACAAACTGAACATCTGAGAAGCAGTCAGTAAAGCTTTTTCGTCAATATCAAAGCGACTGGAGTGCGCAGGATATACCTCCTCCCGATTGGTTTTTGCAACTCCAACGCGGAAAAATAAACCGGGAATCTCCTGTAAATAATAGCTGAAATCTTCCGATGTAGAACGTAACCCTAAAGGCAAAACATACTCTTTACCCAAATGTTGTTCAGCAAGTTGAATCGCTCTGGCAGTAACATCCGGATCATTATAAAGCGAAGGATAACCCCTTCTGATATCTACTTCACATTGGGCTCCATGTTGCTCACAAACCTCATGGGCAATCTGCTCAATCTCTTTTAAAGCCTGCTCTCTTTTAGCTTCATCAAAAAGACGTAATATACCTGACATAAAAGCTTTTTCCGGCACAACATTGTTTGTGTTGCCGGCAGTAAACTTCCCAAAATTGAGTACAAAAGGTTCATCTTGATTACGCAATTCCTTAAAATGTTCTTCCCAACGCAGCAATAACCTGGCTCCAATATAGATCGGGTTGACGGTTTCATGAATTAAGGCGGCATGACCGCCTTTTCCAACAATGGTGAAGTGCAGCTCATCAGCAGAGGCCATATATTTCCCGGGACGAAACCCCACGGTTTCAGGACCAAATCCTGTGTCGGCATGCAGTCCAAAGATGTAATCGACCTTTGGATTTTCCAAAACTCCATCGGCAATCATGAAGTTTGCGCCACCATTGTACTCCTCTTCGGAAGGTTGAAAAATTGCTTTGATCATCCCCCCAAATTTATTTTTTTTATAATTCAAAATCATTAAAGCACCGAGAAGAGAAGCGGTATGAAAATCATGTCCGCAGGCATGCATCACGCCAGGGTGCTTGGAACAATACTCATGTTGGCTCTCTTCTTGAATGGGGAGCGCATCCATATCGGCACGCAATGCAACACAACGATCTCCCTCCAGATCTCCTTGCAACAGAGCCACAACACCATGTCCGGAAAAGTTGGATTGATAAGGTATCCCCAAAAGATCCAACTGTTCACAGATAAAACGGGCAGTCAACTCTTCTTGTCCGGAGAGTTCAGGATATTGATGAAGATGGCGCCGAATCGACACCATCTTCTCAAAATATTTCTTACTTAGTGAACTAATAGAATCCATACAGAAACTATTTTACAATCTTCATTTCATCAACTAAATGTTTCGCACCTCCAACTTTGTCAATCACAAATAGGACATAACGGATATCCACTGCAATGGTTCTTTGTACCTCGGTTTCAAAGAAAAGGTCACCACTCATCGCTTCCCAGTTGCCATCAAAAGCACAACCAATCAATTCCCCTTTGCCATTGATTACCGGACTTCCGGAGTTACCGCCGGTGATATCATTGTTGGTCAAAAAACAAGCTCTTATCTTGCCGTCTTGGTCAGCATAAGGACCATAATCCTTACTGTTGAACAATTCAACTATCCTTTCAGGTAAGTCAAACTCCCAGGAACCGGGTCTGTATTTTGCAATAGTTCCTTCCAAAGTAGTGTAGTATCTTGCAGTTAAAGCATCTTCTACTTCATAACCCTTTACCTGTCCGTAAGTGAGACGCATCATGCTATTTGCATTGGGATAAAACAGTTTGTTTGGGTTCATTTCCATTAAACCTCTCATAAATAATCGATGATTTCTGCTCAAACGTTCCTGTGTTTCATTACTAAAAACCATGTTTTGCAAATAAAAAGAATAGAACGTTTGTAACAATTGATACACCCGGTCATTTTTTAATGTTTTTGCATTTGGATTTTTAATAAAATCATGGATAGCCTGCTGGTCATGTAAAATTGATTTTTTGTACAGATCAGCTGTGAGTTTATTAAAGTCCCCCTTATATTTTTTGACCATTTTGTTAAACATGTCGGGACGCTGTTCGGGAGTACTCTCTTCATAGAAATAAGCCAACATAGTGCTCATAATATCTTGATCTACAGCAATGTCATAATCTTTATATAAAGTTTCAAAATCTTCACTTAAAGATTCTAAATAGGCAACAATACCTTGGTATTTATCAGTTCCTTTCTTGTACTCTTTCTTGGCTAACAGAGCGTCAAGACCATAGAGAGGACCCCATACAAGGAATAAGTCAGTACTACTGAATATCGCTTCATGATATAAAACTCTTGCCTTTGCAATTTGGGAATATTCTTTATAAATGTTAGCATATTCATCGATTACACCTCTATAGATTTGGCGATCAGGACTTGCATTAGCCCATTGAATAAATTGATCTTCAATCTCTCTCTTCTTTTCAATAACGCGATTATTAACAACCTGCTCGGTTTGTCCGATAGTGTATTTCCAATAGTTGGAAACCATCGCAGCTTTGTTGGCATACTGGATATCAGTTTTTTTACTTTGTTGACGTGCAGCAGTGATTACATCCAACTTTTTACCTCTGCTGGCAATAATTACCGGATTCTCCTCTTTCATTTTCATCTCAATCGCATAGGAGCAAGCATAACGATCAGTTCTTCCTGGAAATCCAATAATCATAGCAAAATCATCCTCTTCAGGACCCGCCAAAGAAATGGGGAAGTAAAATTTAGGTTGGTAAGGAACATTATCAGCTGAGTAAGGAGCAGGGTTACCATCTTTGTCTGCATAAACACGGAATAAGGAGAAGTCAACAGTATGACGAGGCCACATCCAGTTGTCAGTGTCTCCACCATAGTTTCCTAGAGAACTTGGGGGTGCACCTACAAAACGTACATCTGGAAACTCCAGATAAATGAACATGTAGTATGCATTTCCATTGAACATATTGGCAATATGAACAAAATACTTGCCATCTTCATTGTGTGATTTAACCAATTCTTCAGATCTTTCTTTAATCAGGGCTTTTCGGTCTGCTTCACTGGTTTCATCAGTAATCCCTTCTAATAAAATAGAAGTCACTTCCTCCATGCTGATTAAAAACTGAACACTTAACCCTTCACAAGGCAACTCTTCTTCCCGGGTTTTGGCCCAATAACCATCCCCTAAATAGTTATGTTCTTCCGAAGATAAAGCCTGAATGTTGGAATATCCACAGTGGTGGTTGGTCAATAATAACCCATCTTTAGAGATCATTTCACCGGTACAACCGCCTCCAAAAATCACCACACCATCCTTCATGCTGCTGTGGTTGACATTGTAAATGTCTTCAGCGGTTAATTGTAAGCCCATCTCTTGCATCTGACTTATGTTCTTGTTTAACAGCATCATAAGCCACATCCCTTCGTCCGCTCTCAGGAACGTAAAGGATAAAAGTAAACTCAATAGTAATCCTAATTTTTTCATGATATTATTTTTGATATAAATTTTAAAATACAAACTACAAAGATATATGATTTTTTTCTACTATAAATAAACTATTTTACGATCTTCATTTCATCGATTAAATGTTGAGCATCACCAATTTTGTCAATTACAAAAAGGATATAACGGATATCCACCGCAATGGTTCTTTGTACATGAGTTTCAAAGAAAAGATCGCTACTCATCGCTTCCCAGTTGCCATCAAATGCACAACCAATCAACTCCCCTTTGCCATTGATAACCGGACTGCCCGAATTGCCACCGGTGATATCATTGTTGGTCAAAAAACAAGCTCTGATTCTGCCCTCTTTGTCTGTATAAGGACCATAATCCTTAGCATTGAACAGATCAATTAACTTTTCAGGCAAATCAAACTCCCAGGAACCGGGTTCGTACTTGGCAATAGTACCCTCTAAAGTAGTGTAATGTTTTGCCATTAAAGCATCTCTCATTTTATAACCCTTTACCTGTCCGTATGTAAGACGAATCATGCTGTTGGCATTGGGATAAAACAGCTTGTCCGGGTTCATTTCCATTAAACCTCTCATAAACAAACGATCATTTTTATCTAAACGATCACGGATTTCGTCTTCGTCACTCATATTCGCAAAAAAGTGCTCATAGAACGCTTTTAATAATTGGTGTAAACGGTCATTTTGTAATGTTTTTACATTCGGTTTTTCAAGGAATTTATAAAGCGCATCCTGGTCGTGTAATATCGATTTTTTGTACAGATCAGCTGTGAGTTTCTTAAAATTTCCCTTATATTTTTTAGCTAATTTGTTAAACAAATCAGGACGCTGTTCAGGAGTGCTTTCTTCATAAAAATAGGCTAATAAAGTGCTCATGATCTCTTGGTCTACAGCAGCATCGTAATCCTTAAAAAAAGTATCATAATCTTTAAGCTTCTTTTTAAAATAGATGATAAGACGTTGATAATTCCTCGTTCCGGGCTGACAATATTTCTTTTGTAAAAGAGTATCCAACTCATAAAAAGGTTTCCAGATATCAAATAAGTCAGTACTGCTAAAAATAACTTCATCATATAACTCTTTGCCTTTGGCTGTTTTGGATAATTCCTTGTAAATTTCAGCATATTCACCAATAACATTTCTGTAGATTTCACGGTCAGGACTCGCATTAGCCCACTGAACAAATTGATCTTCAACCTCTTTTTTCCTTTCAATCACACGATTGTTGACAATCTGCTCAGTCTGTCCAATAGTGTATTTCCAATAGTTGGATACCTTCGCCGCTTTGTCTGCATACTGAATATTAGTCTTGCTGTTTTTTTGACGCGCAGCAGTAATTACATCCAGTTTCCTTCCTCTGCCGCCAATAATCACCGGGTTAACCTCTTTCATCTTCATCTCAATCTCGTAAGAGTTGGCATAACGATCGGTTCTGCCCGGAAATCCGATAATCATCGCAAAATCTCCCTCTTCATTGCCCGCTAAAGAGATGGGAAAGTAAAATTTGGGTTGATAAGGTACATTATCCTCTGAGTAAGGAGCAGGATTTCCATTTTTGTCCGCATAAACACGGAATAAAGAAAAGTCAGCAGTGTGACGCGGCCATGTCCAGTTGTCAGCATCGCCACCATATTTTCCAAGAGAAGTAGGAGGCGAACCTACAAAACGAACATCAGGAAACTCCTGATAAATGAAAATATAGTACGCATTTCCGTCAAACATATCGACAACACGAACCTTATATTTCCCATTTTCACTGTGTGTTTCAATCAATTTATCCACCCTTCTCTTAATAATGGTATTCCGATCCGTTTCAGAGAGTTTGTCATGAATCCCATCCAATACAGTTTCACTTACATCCTCCATACTGATAAAAAAATGAACACTTAATCCTTCACAAGGCAACTCCTCTTCACGGGTTTTAGCCCAAAAACCATCCTCTAAATAGTTGTTTTCTTCAGACGATAAAGCCTGAATGTTAGCATATCCACAATGGTGATTGGTCAATAGTAACCCATCTTTGGAGATCATTTCACCGGTACAACCGGGTCCAAAAACTACTACTCCATCCTTCATACTGCTATGGTTGACATTGTAAATATCTTCAGCAGTCAATTGCAATCCCATCTCTTGCATCTGACTTATGTTCTTGTTTAACAGCATCATAAGCCACATTCCTTCATCCGCTTTGAGCATCGTCAGGGACAGAAGTAAACCCAATAGTAATCCTAATTTTTTCATATTATAACTTTTTGATATAAACATTTGAATACAATCCACAAAGTTAAATTTTTTCCCTCATATAGGATTCTGTTTTTTTTCTTTTTGAAAATAAAATAAAAAAGGGGGGACGGAAGGGTAGTGTCTCCCCGCAAAATAATCGCTTAATAAATAAACGGGAATACTCTTTTGATATTCCGTGTGGCAAATTCCTCAGGAAATCGCGCACGGTATCGTTTGTGAATCGCTGCAGCACGAGGTACCAGGTTGGCAAAAGTCCATATAAAGAAAACCAATCCGGACAGTGACCAGGTCAAAATCGCAAACCCTAACCACTCGACCAACTCACCAAAATAGTTCGCACTCGTAACATAACGAAATAGACCTCCTTTGGGGAAATAGTGCTTTGTATCCTGATCATCTTTTCGCAAATTACGGATGATATGATCCGAGTGTAAGTTGATCGCCATTCCGGCAAAGAAAAGAATCGTACCAATAATAAATTGAGGAGTGGAAAACCAATCGATTCCGGCACGTACAAAAGGTGCAGGATGGGCTTCATCAAAAGCGACGAAAAAGATCCAATAACCTTGCATCCAGGCATTTAAGATGTTGAAAACAACCCCCATCGACATAATTCCAATCGGCATTTTACCCTTTCCTCTGAATAGAAACGGAAAAATAAGCGCCCGCTGGAAATAGTGTAGCTGGAAAAATAGCAGGAAAACGAGAGGAACCGTCTCAAAGCGATGAGGTGATAAAGCCCACATAATCCACATCAGGATGAAAATGGTGATTTCCATCACAAACCACGCCCAACGATTGGATATCGTCTTACCCCACCGGGGAGAGATTAGCATCCCGTAACCCGCTTCAACGTAGTATAAAGCAATAAAGGTGATGACCGCTATGACAGTCATCACCCCTAAGTATATATTGAATGCACTATATAACATGATTAATCAATTGTAATACTCACCGGAATTCGTGCTTGTACACCATTCATTTCTGTAACGTAACGCATGGAATCAAATGCAAAGTATAACTCTCCAAAACGTTCTTTGAGCAACATTTCAATCTTGGTTTGATTGTTTTGCTTAAAGAATTTATCCAAAAAGTTAACCGGTGCCGGATACTCAATAATTCCATAATCAGTAAGTTCTGCCAATTCAGCGGCTTTGGCAATGGCATCATCAATATTTCCCAATTGATCTACCAACTTATTCTCGATAGCAGCAATACCACTCCAAACACGACCCTCTCCAATCTCATCAACATAACTTTGATCTAAACCTCTGCCTTGAGCAACACGTTGGGTGAATAACGTATACACATCTTCTACGGATTTTTGTAAAATGTTTAATTCATAAGGATCCATCAAACGACCGGTTGCAAAATCAGCATAATCATTGCTTTTCACTACATCATAAGTGATGCCCAATTTATTTTTCATCATCTTTTGTAAACTGGGGACAATGCCGAATACACCAATTGAACCGGTTAATGTGGTAGGCTGTGCAACAATCCAATCTGAATTACAGGAAATATAATATCCTCCGGATGCAGCATAATCGCCCATGGAAGTAACTACCACTTTGCCTGCTTTTTTAGCTAATTCAATCTCATTCCAGATTGCCTCGGAAGCCATGGCACTACCACCGGGAGAGTTCACACGCAATACAATCGCTTTGACATCATCCTGAGTATAAGCCTTGCGAATCTCTTTACATAACGATTTAGAACCAATGTTTTGTCCGGTACCATCACCATCTACAATATCACCGAAAGCATAGATGACAGCAATGTTTTCACTTGCTCTTTGTCTGCTGGAAACCTGCTTTTTATACTCATTAAGAGAAATATAGTTGACCTTTTTATCTTTTTCTACTTCCAAAATAATTCTTAGATGATCTTCATATTCTGAATGATATACAAGGTTGTCAATCATTCCTAAAGATTGACATTGATCAGCTTCAAAACAGAGTAATTTATTGGCAATTTGATTCAACGAATCAACGGAAATACCTCTTTTCTCAGCTATTTTTTCAGTTATAACACTCCACAGCTGATTGGCAATCAAGCTCATCTGTTCTGCATTCGCTTCACTCATTTTGTCCAATATAAATGGCTCAACAGCGCTTTTGAAAGTACCGTGGCGGATCACCTGAACATCAATCTCCATTTTATCAAGCAACCCTTTGAAAAAGACGGTTCTCATGGCAATCCCTTTGAAATCGATCATCCCGAGAGGATTGAGGTAGATTTGATCGGCAACACTGGCCAATAGATATCCCTTTTGACTGTAGTAGTCTGAATAAGCATACACTTTTTTGCCACTCTCTTTGAAACGTTCCAATGCAGAATAAATCTCCTGAACGGAAGCCAATCCTGTGTTGGCTACACCTCCCTCAATACTGATTGCTTTAATCTTAGGGTCAGTTGCAGCTTTATCAATCGATTTAAGAATATCATCCAATCCTAAATTGGCTTTTGTAAATTCTGCAAAGCCGGTATCTTCAAATGGATTCTTTTCACCGCGCTCGGCAATAAGCCCGCTTAATTCAATACGTAAAATGGAATTGGAAGGAACAGCCGGAGTTGATGATGTTGCAACACTGGCTATGATGCTGATCATAAAAATAATGGATAAGATAAACATCACTATGGAAGAGAGAAGAAATCCTACCATGGAACCAAATACAATTCTCCAGAATTTACGACTTCCGGACTCCGGCGCAGGCACACGTTGATTGTTATAATAATTCATAATAAAAAATATTTGATATATATTTGTTCTCTATTAGTATCAAATAAGCCAACAAAGTTACACTTTTTTTTGAAAAATTATTATTCCACCTCTTTTTTGTATCTTCGCAGATTCTTTTTAATAAAAATAAATCACATGAATTACAGGATTTTAACGCTTATTGTAAGCTTCTTTTTACTGAATTGGAACAGTTTTGCTCAACAAGATCAGGTGGATGAGATCACCGGCTCTATGGAATGTACTACCATCACAGTGGGGAAAAAAGCAACCGCCGATGGCTCTGTCTTTACTTCCCATACCGATGATAGTCACCGTACCAGAACCAATATTTTGATTGTACCCGCTCAAGATCACCCTGAAGGAAGTACCGTGAAGATGTATAAACGACAAAATGCCAAGGAACAACCCGGTAAAATGGCGCACTATCAAAATGTTGAAATCGGAGAAATTCCGCAGGTTCCCCATACCTATAAATATTTTGCAACAGCCTATCCCTGTATGAATGAAAAGCAGGTGGCTGTAGGAGAATCCACATTCTCTCCCAGAAAAGAGTTGCAATCTGATCAGGGCTTGATCGACTGCCAACGCCTCTGCCAATTGATGATGGAAAGAGCATCGACAGCACGAGAAGCAATCACGATTGCCGGAGAATTGTTGAAAAAATATGGCTGGATAGATGGAGGTGAAGCACTTACCATTTCTGATAAAAATGAGGTGTGGCACCTCGAAATCGTGGGTCCCGGGAAGGGCAAAAAAGGTGCTGTATGGGCAGCACAAAGAGTCCCCGATGATCATGTGGCGGTGAATGCCAATGCCTCTACCATACGGGAAATCAACCTCAAAGATAAAGATTTCTTTATGGCTTCCGATAATGTTTTTGATGTGGCAAAAGAGAATGGCTGGTGGGATCCGAAAGAGGGACCTTTCAGCTTCGCTTATGCTTATGCTCCTGAAAGCAGAACCATGCTGGCGTGCAGAAGAAGAGAATGGCGCGTGTTTGATTTGGTGGCACCATCACTCAAACTGGACCCCAATGCGGAAAATTATCCCTTCTCCGTGAAACCGGATACCCTGGTTACACTCGAAAAAATGATCTCTATCTTTAAAGATTATTACGAAGGAACAGAGTTTGATATGAGAAAAAATCTCACCGTTACAGATAAAGAGGGCAAAACCGTCATCTCCCCATTAGCCAACCCATTTATGAAAGCCGATGAATTAAAACTGAATAAAATCAACGGAGGATGGCACTGGAGAGGGGAGAGAACCATTGCTGTTCACTTTACTGTTTACGCAACAATCTTACAATCACGTAATTTCTTACCCGATGAGGTGGGACCCGTTTGCTGGTTCGCCCTCGATAATGTGGCCTCCTCAATCTACGTACCGCTCTATGCTTCCATTACAGAACTTCCGGAGGAATACAAAACAGATGGCAGAATGACCGGTTTTAGCAAAAAAGCAGCCTGGTGGGGATTTAATCGCTTGGGTACACTTGCCGCCAAAAGATGGGGCGAGATGAGTCTGGTAGTCAACGAAACATGGGAGCCAATGCAAAAAGAGATGCTCCAAAAACAAGCTGAAGTTGAAGCACATGCCATGCAATTGATGAAAGAGGGGAAAAGAGAACAAGCAATCCGCTTCTTAACACAATACAGTAACGATTGTGCCAATAGCGCTTTGCAAAAAGCTTGGGATACAGGAGATCTGATCTGGACCACCTTCGATGGAAAATGGTAATCAATTAATAACGAATAAAATATACAATTATGCTTTGGGAATCAATCGCTTTCGGACCCATTAGAAGCAGAAGACTGGGCAGCTCGCTCGGAATCAATCTGCTTCCAATTGTGAAAAAAATCTGCTCCTTTGATTGTGTTTACTGTGAATGTGGGTGGACACTCGACTCCAATATGGATACTTCAGGTTTCTTCTCTCTGGAGGAAGTGAATCAGGCAATTGAAACGAAACTGATTCAGTGTCAACAAGATAAAATCCCTATTGACAGCATCACCTTTTCAGGGAATGGAGAACCGACACTTCATCCCGATTTCTTAGCAATTGTGGATAATTTGATCAGATTGAGAGACCAATACTATCCTAATGCCATCATCACCTGCTTATCCAACTCGACACAACTCTATCGTGATGATGTGCGTGAGGCGCTGATGAAAATTGAAAACCCGGTATTGAAGCTGGATGCCGTTACGGAAGAGCTCTATCAAATGATCAATGCCCCGGTGCAGGATGTGAAAGTAGCACAAATCATAGAGTGGTTGAAGCTTTTTAAAGGTCAATTTGTACTGCAAACGCTCTTTTTCTCCGGAAAAATTGGAGGTGTAGAGTTTGATAACGCAAAAGAACCACATCTCTCTCAATGGATTGATGTGGTTCTGATGTTAAAACCCCAAAAGGTGATGTTGTATTCACTGGATAGAGAAACTCCTGCAGAAAATTTGACCAAATTATCCACCGAAGAGATGGAAAAAATTGCTCAAATCTTAAGAGATAAAGGAATTCCTACCTCCGTTTATTAAGCTTTATTTTTTCTTCGCTTTTTTAAATTTTAATTCCTCGTGGAATTTAATGTGGATAGGAAGTGTATATAAACTTCTCACCACTTGTCCATCCTTTTTTGCAGGTGTCCAATTGGGCATTCTTTCCAAAGCCTGAACATAGTCTTTGAAAATCTCCTCCGATACATTTCCATTCTCTTTGGAAAGTTTGATATCATGGATAGAACCATCTTTCTCAACCACAAACTGAATGTCAAAATGAGCCTCTTCACCTTCAATACCATACTTACCTAAAGTGGTATTGATTCCTAAAAATTTGTGCAACTCTGCTAAACCTCCGGGATAGGAAGCCAACTCATCAACTTCAGTATAAACTTCAACATCAGAAGGAGTGCCTTGACTTTGTGCAAAACCTAAAGTGAAAATAAAAATAAAAGCAAATAGCGAAATGATCCGTTTCATAATTCTCTGTTTTTTAATTATGCAAAAATACAACTTTTTTAATATCAGAGGCTCTTATTTTTTAATAAATCTTATTTTTAGCTCTTTTTTATACATAAAATCCCGAATTTGAGCCAATTGTTCGACCGACATCTCATCCAACCGGCACTCAAATTGATCCATAAAATGAGCCTCATCACCAAATAAATAACGCATATTTTGGCGCAAATAGTGTGTTTCATCCCCTCCAATCTCAGCAAATTGCAGTTTTAAAAACTGTAAAATCCGCAATCCATCAACTTTTTCATGAAAAGCACGCTTGAACTGATCTAAATTCTTGCTATTTTTACGTAGTGGTCCCCATAAATCTTCTGTTTTATACTGTTTTTGTAAAAAAGAAATAAGGGGGGAGACAATGTCTCGCTCCCATAACTGCGGTAGCGCTCTATAGCAAAAGGCAACCTCCTCAAATAGTTTTTGCGGATAGATCGGATAACTGCTCCAATCCCCTTGATCTCCTTTAATCATAGCGGGTCCCGTTCCAAAATAGACTCGGGAAGAGAATCGCGAAGCGGGATAAACCGACTCACTATTCCAGTTGGAAATGGGCGCCATCTTCTGCAATTTCTGAAGTAGGTAGAAATCCTCACCACTCTTCATTGGAGTGATACCCCCGATCTTTCTCAAACTGCCGACCAGCACGGCAATCGCAGAACCGACAGCCGTGAAACTGTACGGCGAATCAATATCAAACAGATTGAGCAGGTAGTTGCGCATATAAATTTCATACCGCAAAATTGCCCGGTTGGCTCGCTCATCTTCCCCTAAAGGATGATAGTAGGGAACCGATAGGGCATGTACTCCCTCTTGAGTGAAACGCTCATAAATCGACTGAAAATAGTGCTCCTTAAATTGAGTGTCCGCATCTAAGCTAATTACAATATCCTGATCATCAGCGATTTGCATAATATGGTCAAACAAGACCTTTCTCGCCCAACCCACACCATGTTTTTTTCCGATCCAACCTTTCCCCGGTGAGGAATAATCCAAAATTGTGATACGAAAACCACTATATTGTTTTAAAAATTGGATTAACTGTTGATTGTTTTCACAAACGGCAACCTTTTCAGGATCTTGCCACCACTCCTCCGGCTGATTGACACAAATAATGACTGAAAATGAACCCTTAAAACTCTGTTTTGCAATCGATTCCAGAGTAGCCGGAAGATAAGCCAACTCATTAATCACCGGAATGGCAATGTACAAGTGGGGTCCTGCCATGCTATTTTACAGTAACGATTTTCTGAATAGTAACCCCCTCATCTGCAGGATCAAAAACTCTGGAAAATTTGAAAAGCAAGGTGTCTGTCCCCTTTTCTTTAGCTTCAAAGGTAAGGTAAAGATCCACAGATTTACCAACCATTCCTTCGGGAGCATTATTGACCATCCGCTGAGAAACAGAGTCCACAATGGTCACCTCATTTTTATTGACATATTGCCACTTTCTCCCTGTAGAAGCATTGGAAACAAAGTGAATCTCAAACTGTTCACCCTTTTTTACCACAAACTGATCCCCTTTAGGGTCATTGGAAACATTCATTTGATGCGTTTTACAACCCGCTAAAGCAAAGGTAATCAATAAAATAACCGTAAATATATAACCTCTTTTCATATTCATGATATTAGAACCAACAAAAATACAAAAAAAATCCGAAATCAAAATCCCCTCCTTTGGAGGGGGCAGGGGGGAGGTCAATTCGTAATTCGTAATTGTTTATTCCGCCTTCCGCCTTCCGATTTCCGCCTTTTTTATTATTTTTGCACCCCTGAAAACAAAATAACTATGAATAGAATAGAACAAAATACAGTTGATTTTCTTAAAGAACTCGCCCAAAACAACAATCGGGAGTGGTTCAATCAAAACAAAGAGCGCTACCTTTTGGCAAAGCAAAATTTTGATGCATTTGTCCAAGATTTACTCAATTATTTATCCTCTATTGACCCTTCCTTGGCTACTTTGCAAGTGAAAGATACCGTCTATCGCATCTATCGGGATATCCGTTTTACAAAAAATAAAACGCCTTACAAAACACACTTTGGAGCCTATATTGTCAAAAATGGAAGAAGAACATCGCCCTTCGCAGGGTACTATCTTCATCTGGGAGTCTATGATTCTTTCTTCGGAGGCGGACTCTATAACCCTCAGCCGGAACACCTGAAAATGTTGCGGAAAGAGATCTATTACCAAATCGACGAATTTAAAGGAATACTGAACAACCCCGGATTTAAAAAGTTTTACAACGGCATTGAACCGATCGAAGTGCTAAAAAATCCACCCCTCGGTTTTCCAAAAGATTTTCCCGATGTCGATCTGTTGAAACACAAACATTACTGTGCCTCAACGGTTTACACGTTAGATGATGCTCTCAAACCCGACTTTGCCGACTACCTGTATGAAGGAATGAAAGAGGTAAAACCCCTGGTCGATTTTATCAACTTCACCATCGAAAACGACACCGGCGAATGGAATTTTGATTTTTAATTCCATAATTATATTATTTTACGATATTCGATTATAACATACTGTATTCCAGAATGTTAAACCCCCTCCTTTGGAGGGGGCAGGGGGAGGTCAGATTCGTAATTCGTAATTTTTCCGAAATCCGAAATCCGAAATCAATTCATCCTTCTCCCTTCTCCCTTCTCCCTTCCAAACGTTTCCCAATAAAAATGCCCCTTTCTCCGCCCCCGCATGCCATAAAAAAACTCCTGCATTTGCTGTACATCCTCTTCGTAATTACCTGTGGGATAGAATATCGGACCCATCCCGCAGCGACGGGTGTTGTAGTCGATATAACCCAAAACAAAAGGTACATTCGCCTTCTCCCCAATGGTGTAAAATCCCTTTTTCCAGGTTGATACACAACGACGGGTGCCTTCAGGACAAACCAAAATGCTCTTCAAATTAGGATCTTTGAATAGAGCGGCAACCTGGTCAGTAAACTTGTGGTAGTTGGTACGTGTGACCGGCATTCCTCCCAATTTTTTCAAAATAGGACCTAAAGGGAAAAAAAATGCCTCTTTTTTAATTAAAAAGGAGGTCTTAACTCCCATAGCGACAAGGAACAGTTTGCCAATGACGAAATCACGCCAACTGGTGTGGGGTGCAAATACTAAAACATACTGCGGAATATCATGACGAGTACTCTCAAAATCAGGTTGATAACGCATCAGTTTGAGTAAAAATTTGCATACTTTCTTTTTCATTCCGTTCCTTTTATATTGTTCGGTTTAATTTGCAATCTCTTTAAGAGTAACTCCCTCATTGTCAACCTTTAACTCTACCTCAACTCCCAGTTTAAGGGCTCTGTTGTCAGGAATATGACCCGCAGGAAATCCAAAGCAGACAGGAAACGAATACCCTTCACAGTGTGCCCGGATAATCTGCTCAGCCTCAAACCCAAAGGGGATCGTATTGTCGTTTATATCACTCATTCCACCCACGATCAGCCCCGCTAAGGACTCCAATTTCCCCGCTCTTTTGAGCTGCATCATCATGCGGTCGATGTGATACAAATACTCATCCAGATCCTCGATGAAAAGGATTTTTCCTGCTGTATCCAAAGAGGATGGACTGCCCATTAAAGAGTATAGAATGGAGAGATTCCCACCCACCAGTTTGCCGTGAGCCACACCCGTCCGATTGAGCGAATGAGAATCAATGCGGTATGACATTGCTTCCCCCCTTATTATTTTTAATAAAGAAAGAAAACCGGAATCATCATCATCGGCGAGAATATTGACCGGCATGGCACAGTGTAGAGTAGGGATGCCCATAAGTTGGTGTATGTGACTGTGAAACACGGTGATATCACTAAAACCGGCAATCCATTTGGGCGCTTTTTGAAACGCAGTGAAGTCGAGTTGATCAATGATGCGAACCGACCCATACCCACCTCTGACACACCAGATCATCCGAGTCGCAGGGTCGTCGAGGTAACGCTGAAAAGTAGCAATGCGAATCGGATCCTCTCCTGCAAATTGATGAAACTCCGCAAACAGATCCTCCTCATACACAACTCGATAGCCTGCCGACTCCATCTTACGGATAGCAACGGCAATCTCATCATGGATAATCTTTCGTGCCGGCGCAACCAGGGCGATTTGATCTCCGGGTTGTAAGTAAGGTGCGATTTTCATTGTCTTTTCTTTAATTCGTTGAGTATCAGTTCAGTGTATTCTTTTAATTGCCCTTTCCACTCCATCGGGATTTTTTCTGATCGCTTTATTTTGCGCTTGGTTCGCGAATAGAGTCCCCCCGAACTTTGAATCGATGGGTCCAGTGCCAAATAGAGCGCCGGACCGGCTCCGGAACGGGGTGTGCGGACAAAAGGACGGAAAAAAATATTCGCCAAAAAATCGATCAACCGATGGTGCATGGTCAGGATGGAAGTATTCACAATCCCCGGCTCATAACTATTAATCAACAAGCCTCTTTCTTCACAAACAGGAATCAGATTGAGCATTCCCAGGTAAACCGCCAGTTTGCTGTGACTGTAAACCCGAATCGGTTTGTATGACTTTGGATCTATCGGCTTAAACAGGTCAGGACCAATTTTTCCATATTTGTAAACCAAAGAACAAGTATTGACAATTCTTCCGCCAGGCGGCATGTGAGGGATTATTTTCTGAGTCAACAGATAGGGTCCCAGGTAGTTCACACCCATCGTATACTCTATGCCATCAGCAGTTGTTTCCGGTTTAGGAGGAATGATGCCCGCATTGTTAAACAAAAGATCAATCGAAAGTGATTGGGATTCAATCTGTTCCACAAAAGCAAGAATCGATGCAACAGAACTCAAATCCAACTCCATCAAGGTGACCTTCCCGCCCGTTTCCGTAGCCAATTCCTGACGAACAGGTTCCGAGCGGGTCAGGTTCAGACAAGCCATAATTACCTCATATCCGACTAAGAGTAACCCACGAGAGATCTCTTTGCCTATTCCACCATTGGCACCGGTAACAATGGCTACCTTTTGCATCTAATTTAACTTAGTTTTTCAATACCTTCTTTAATCCTGCGGCATGCCTCAATCAGTTGAGTTTCATTCGCTGCGTAGGATAAGCGGATACAGTTGTCATCTCCAAATGCAACCCCCTGAACAAGAGCTACATTAGCATCATAAAGAAGATACATACACATGTCAGTTGAGTTTTCGATGACAGTTTTATTATAAGTTTTAGCGTAAAGCGAGTCTTTGGGTGCATGTTTTCCATACAACGATTTTACAACAGGAAAGAAGTAGAAAGCACCTTCAGGTAAACGGGTTTCAAAGCCTGGAATCTCTTGTAACAGCTTGAAAACCAAGTCTCTTCTTTCTCTGAAAGTTTCTCGCATGGCTGCAATATCTTTTTGTAAATTTTCAGAAAGCTCCATCGCTGTGATGGTCGCTCTTTGAGCAATCGAGTTGGTTCCGGATGTAATCTGTCCTTGCAATTTTTGACAAGCACTCGCAATCTCTTTAGTCGCACCAATAAACCCGATTCTCCAACCGGTCATCGCATACCCTTTCGCAACTCCATTCACGGTAATAACCTGATCTTTGATCTCCGGAAACTGAGCCAAACTTTCGTGCTTGCCCATAAAGTTGATATGCTCATAAATCTCGTCTGCCATCACATGAACGTGAGGATGTTCAACCAAAACGTCAGCAATAGCACGCAACTCTTCGCGGGAATAAAGCATTCCGGTAGGATTGGATGGACTGCTGAACATAATCAGTTTGGTTTTTGGGGTAATATGAGCACGCAATTGGTCAGCGGTAACCTTAAAATTATTTTCCAATGTGGTAGGAATAAAAACATTCTTTCCATCTGCCAAATGCACAATCTCTTTATAAGAAACCCAGTAAGGAGTAGGAACTATCACTTCATCTCCGGGGTTCACCAAAGCTTGAACTACTTGATATATAGATTGTTTTGCACCGGTAGAAACCACGATTTGCTCCGGAGCATAATCCAGTCCGTTATCTCTTTTGAATTTTTGACTGATAGCCCTACGCAAATCAGGATATCCCGGAACCGGAGAATAGTGAGACCAATTTTCATCGATCGCTACTTTACCGGCCTCTTTAATCTCTTCAGGAGTGTCAAAGTCGGGTTCACCAATACTTAAACTGATCACATCTTTTCCACTATCTCTTAATTCACGTGCAATACGGGTCATGGCCAACGTTTCTGATTCTGCCATGGTCAAAACTCTGTTTGATAAAATACTCATAGTCAATTATTTATTGATTTTTATTATGTTTTAAATGATACGACAAAGATACAAAAGATTTCGGAATCTTAAATTTAGAATTTAGAATCACTGCCGTCCGATAA
>DIRT01000018.1:0-66391 GCA_002427605.1 Bacteroidales bacterium UBA5429
ATATGAATCCCTTTTTCTATTTTACCTTAAACTCTTCTTCTTGGTTATTAAGATTTATCTATTTCACCAAATCAACGATGGCTTTAAATGCCTCTGGATGATTCATTGCGAGGTCGGCGAGGGTTTTACGATTTAATTCGATACCCTTCTTTGAGAGGTTACCCATAAATACTGAGTACGACATGCCATATTCGCGAACGCCCGCATTGATACGGGTAATCCACAAACTTCTAAATGTTCTTTTTTTGTTTTTGCGATCACGGTAAGCATACAGTTGTCCTTTTTCCCATGTGTTTTTAGCCACGGTCCAGACATTTTTACGTCTACCGAAGTACCCTTTGGTACGATTCAAGATCTTTTTTCTTCTTGCTCTTGATGCAATACGGTTTTTTGCTCTTGGCATAAATTCTCCTTTCTTTTTACGTCAGCGTTTTCTTTCGTAGAAACTCTTAATGGGCTGATGGTAAATTAATAATTAGTTTGATTAACGAAGTCCTAACATCCCTTTGACAGCTTTCTCTTGAGATGCATCGACTAATGTACTATAGGACAAATTACGTTTTCTCTTATTAGATTTTTTCGTTAAAATGTGACTATGGTACGCATGTTGTCTTTTTACTTTTCCGGTGCCGGTAAGAGAAAACCTCTTTTTGGCAGCAGATTTGGTTTTTAATTTTGGCATTTTTTTAGTAGTTTTAAATGTTAATATTTTGAGTTTAGGTAAATTTCTATTTTTTAGGAACCAGAATCATAATCATTCTTTTTCCTTCCAATTTAGGCATACTCTCAACCCTCCCTACATCCTCCAAAGCTGTTGCAAATTTAAGGAGCATTAACTCACCCTGATCTTTATAAACGATGGTTCTTCCTTTAAAAAATACATCAACCTTAACTTTAAAGCCATCATTCAAAAATTTTTCAGCGTGATTAACTTTAAACTGAAAGTCATGATCATCAGTATGAGGCCCTAAGCGAATCTCTTTGATTACAACTTTGGCAGATTTGGCTTTGATCTCTTTAGCTTTTCTTCTTTGTTCGTAAAGAAATTTTTGATAATCCATTATTTTGCACACCGGAGGGGTAGCTTGCGGGGAGATCTCAACGAGATCCAACTCCATCTGCTCAGCTATGGCTAATCCCTCCCTAAGAGATACAATTTGAGACTCAATATCATCACCAACTATTCTAATAGTAGGAGCAGTGATAAATTGATTAATCTTGTGAGGCGCTTCTTTCTTACCACCTCTTTGAAACCGCGATCTTTGAATTTGCTTTCCGATAAGTTAGTCCTTTCTTGTTTGTTAAACAACTTGATTTACTATAAATTGGGGTGCAAAAGTACGAAAAAAAATGATCCATTTTGCAAAAATATTTTCAAATAGGAAAATTAAGCTAAAATACTGATAATTATGGAGATAGAATGATTTGAGTTTCTTGATGAAATATTTTTTCTTTACAACTATAATTCCAAAAATGGAATATTCGGATAAAAATGGGGGCGTAGTAGGGTGATTTTGAGTCATAAAGTGTAATGAATCAATAGCATGATTAACAATCGATTGTTAAAAAAATAGGTTGAATTTGAAAGAATAATCATACTATTCCAATATCTTTGTACGTTAAATCTTATTGTATTATGATAAAAGTTGCAATTTTTGCCGGAGGAACCTCCGGAGAACATGACATATCAGTTAAAACAGGGTTAAATATTGAGGCAACACTGGATAAAAATCAATTTATTCCTTACCTGATTTATGTAGAGGGTATAGATTGGATCTATCGGGATCCCAATGGAAACCAGTATAAGATTGATAAGGACCGATTTTGTTTGACCACACAAACAGAAGTCGTGTTTTTTGATGTGGTTTTTAATGCTATCCATGGAGATCCCGGAGAGAACGGGAAACTCCAGTCTTACTTTGAGATGATGAACATCAAATACACCGGATGTGACAGCTTTGTCTCTGCTTTGACATTCAACAAGTATTTTTGCAATAGCATTGTTTCACAATGGGGAGTACCTATTGGCAAATCGTGTCATTTTTATCAGGGAGAGGAAATAGATTATGACGCGGTAGTTGAACAATGCGGTATGCCCTGTTTTGTGAAGCCTTGTAATTCAGGCTCCAGTGTGGGGGTGAATAAAGCTCATGACATAGAAGAACTCAAGCAATTTATTGAATTGGCGTTCGAAGTAGATCATCAAATTATGATTGAGCAGTTTCTTCCGGGAAGAGAGATGACATGCGGAGTGACATTGTATCAAGAGAAGATCAGTGCTTTGGCGGTATCTGAAATTCTTTCCAAAAAGGAATTTTATGACTTTGAAGCCAAATATACTCCCGGCTTTTTAGAGGTAGTAACACCGGCTGAGATAGATATTGAATTAGAAAAAAAGATCAAAGAATATTCAGAATTGATTTATAAACGATTAGGATGTAAGGGTGTTGTGAGAATGGATTATATTGTTACACAGGATGGAACTCCCTATTTTTTAGAGATCAATACCATTCCGGGTCAGACAGCGGTAAGTTTAATTCCACGGCAATTGAAATATAATGGAATCGATTTGACCGATTTTTATGGATCTTTAATTATGGAAGCATTACATTCTTAATAAGTTTTTATAGTATGAAGAGAGTAGTAGTTGTTGTTTTATTATTGTCGAATTTTTTTGTTACCTTTGCTCAGTATACAGAACAAGATATTAGAAACTATATTGAACAATATCAGGAATTGGCTATTCGCAAAATGTACGAATATCAGATCCCTGCCAGTATAACAATGGCACAGGGTGTTTTTGAAAGTGCTTGTGGTACTAGTCGATTAGCCCGGGAAGGGAACAATCACTTTGGTATAAAATGTCACAAAGAGTGGGTTGGCGATACCATCAAGGTTGATGACGATGCACTGCAAGAGTGTTTTAGAAGGTATGAAAAGGTTGAGGATTCCTACAATGATCATTCGCTTTTTTTAACCAGCAGACCACGCTATGCCAATTTATTCACGCTGGATGTTATGGACTACAAAGCCTGGGCGAGAGGTCTAAAAGAAGCAGGTTATGCTACCAATCCTCAGTATGCAGATCGATTAATCAGTTTAATTGAAAGATTCAATCTGGCCAGATTGGATACTTTGTATCAGGAAAGAAATGAAATAGGTTGGTTTGAACTTCATCAGGTGGAGGTGGATGATGAAGTAGATGATGGTCATGATGAGGTTTTAGAACAGGGAGAGGATCAGGTTATCCGATTCAGTGTGTATATTCCAAGAATTTCCAGATATAAACAAGTAAGGTATCCTTTTTCAACCAGACCGGTGTATGAAAATAACAGAGTACTGTTCGTTGTCGCAAAAAAGGGAGATACTTATGCATCCATAGCTGCAGATATTCAAAGTGATGAACAACGGATACGTTACTATAATGATGTGCCGATAACCAAAGGTTTAGAGCCGGGTGAAATCGTTTATATTGAGCAAAAAAGAACTCGTGCCGGTCAGGCGACACATCGGGTTAATCCGGGTGAAACCCTGCATTTTATTTCTCAAAGATATGGAGTCAGGATTGCTTCTTTGATGAAATTGAACTCATTTTCAGAAAAAACGGTATTGGAACCCGGAATGATAGTGAATTTAAAAAAAGAGAGGTTTTCTATCTTTAAAAAATAGTAATAAAAAAGTGAGTTATGAAAAGAATAATATTGTCTTTATTTGTATTGATTTTTATTCAATTCGGATTAATTGCTCAGCCGTTGAATCCTGAAGCTGTTCAATCCTATGTTGATCAGTACTCAACAATTGCTATCGAAACCGGTAGAGATCATCATATTCCTTCCAGTATTTTATTGGCTCAGGCTATGATTTATACTCAAGCGGGGACCAATCACCTGGCTCAGGTTGCCAATAATCATTTGGCGGTAACCTGTACAGCCGGAGATGTGGGTAATCGTTACCATCAGGACAATAACACACAAAATGTTTGTTTTCGTAAGTATGATCTGGTGAAAGATTCTTATACCGACTATGCATTAAGAATAAAAAAAAACAGCTTATATGATCCTCTTTTTGCATTATCGGAAACCGATTACAGAGGATGGGCAGAGGGTTTACAACGAATCGGACACTCGCAACGGGCACAATATGGTGCTTCATTAATCTCTTTAATTGAAACATATCATTTGTATCGCTTTGATAAAGGTTATGAGCCGGTGGTGGAAGAAATGGAGACCAAAACTAAAGTGGAACAAAAGCAGAATCGAGAGGGGTTAAAAAATGACCAGGGAGGTGAGGCTGTCCTGCCCCCTGATTTTATTTCTTCAAAAAAAGAAGAACCAAAAGAAGTTGAAATGCAGATTCAAGTCGTGATTGACGATGAATTAATTCAAGAATATCAATTGGAAACGGTAGATACACCAAGTCAGAAACCGGTTCAGGCAAAAGTGTACACCATCACAGATCCCAGTGATTTAAAGGAGGTTTATTATCCCTATTCTGACCGTAAAGTGTATTCTAAAGATGGCTTAAAGTTCGTAATTGCCATCAAGGGAGATTCTTTTGCCAAGATTTCCAAGTCGGTACAGCTTCCGGAAACGCATTTGAGATTGTATAATGATATTTACGACTATAAATACCAACCGGTTGAGGGAGAAGTAGTTTACATTCAAAAAAAGAAAAAAAAGTGCAAAGTTGAGTTTCACACGATTGAATATGGGGAGTCATTGCGCTATATTTCTCAGTTGTACGGCATCAGATTGGAGAAAATATTGGATAAAAATGAAAGTAGCAACATTGGTGTTGGCTATATTTTATGTATTTCTTGTAAAAAATAAAGTATGGCAAAAACTTTCTATTATTTTAATCCATCAACACTTTCCTTTGAAAAAGCGGAGTTTAAGTTCAAAGATTTCATCAAAAGAACCCTTTGGCTAATTGCTACTGCGCTCGCTTTTGCATTGGTGTTTGTTTGGATCTCTTTTTATGTCATCGACTCACCCAAAGAGAGGATGCTGCAAAGAGAAAATAATGAGTTAAAGCAACAGTTAAAACAAACTGCCAAAAAAATAAATATGCTTGAAATTGTTCTTCAGGATATTCAAGACCGTGATGATCAAGTATATAGATCAATTTTTGAGGCGGAACCGGTACCGATTGAGCTCCGTAATCCTGTATTGAGTCAAAACAGGAAATATGAATATATTGCTGAGGAAGAAACCATCGAATTGCTGAATATTATTTCGGAAAAGGTCGATTTATTGACGCTTCAAGTTGCTTTGGAGAAAAAGTCCTTGGATACGGTCATGTCGATGGTTAAGAATAAAAGTGACATGTTGCAGGCGATACCTGCAATTCGTCCGATTAAGAATATGTACAATGTAACATCCGGTTTTGGAAGACGTTTTCACCCTATTTTAAAGATACTCCGAATGCATACCGGAATTGATATTGCAGCACCACGGGGTACGCCGGTGTATGCCACGGCAGATGGTGTGGTTTCGAGAGAAGCAGCAGGTTCGGGGTATGGGATTACAGTGATCTTGAATCACGGCTACTCCTACAAAACAGTATATGCACACTTGTCTAAAAGAGCAGTGAGACCGGGACAAAAAGTAAAAAGGGGGGAAATCATTGGCTATGTTGGAAATACGGGTCTCTCTATGGGTTCTCACTTGCATTATGAGGTTTTGAAAGGTGGAGTTCCCGTTAATCCGGTTCACTATTTCTTCAGCGATATTACCCCTCAGGAGTATGAAGCGATATTAGAATCATCCAAAAAAATTAATCAAGCACTTTCTTAAATTGGGATTATGAAATTTAGATTTAGACATATCAAGAAAGCCTGGGGTGCTATAAGAAGGAATTGGAAAGTCAATCATAGATTGGTCATTTTGGATGAATCGACACATGCACGTGTGTTTGATTTTAAACTGAATCCCAGAACTCTTTTCGTTGTAGTCATATTGGCAGCGTTTTTTTTGATTTCTTTAACTACAGTGCTGATTGCTTTTACACCATTGCGAGTGTATGTTCCGGGGTATACCAATCCCGATGAGTATAGAACCTACAAGAAAATGGCATATCGTGTTGATTCTTTGGAGATCCTTTTGCGACAAAATCAGCTATACCTTGACAATTTCGTTAATGTCATGAATGATCATGTTGATGTGGTTGAAGTTGAAGAGGAAGCGGAAAAAGTAGAACCACATTTGAAAGTTTCTCAAAAACAGCTGGACAAAGCATCGGCTCAATTGGAACAGGAAGTTGAGCAGATACTCATGGAAATCAGTGACAAAAGTACAAGATCATCTATTCCAATCAGTCAAAAGGCTTCGATTGCTTCTTTGATGATCAGTCCACCCTCTATGGGAGTTGTCACAAGACCTTATTCGCCTACAGAGGAACATTATGGGATAGATATTTACAATACGGTAGGAACGATCATCAGTTCAGTGGCAGATGGTAAAGTATTGCTCACCGGTTATTCTCCGGAGGATGGATACTATATCATAATTCAACATCCGGGAGAGATTATTTCGATTTACAAAAGTGTAGAATCCATTTTAAAACGAAGAGGGGATCCTGTAACTATCGGCGAACCTATCGCTTTAATGGGGAAGAGCGGACCGGAATCCAAAATGCCCCATTTGCACTTCGAACTGTGGTTTCATGGAGTTCCCATTAATCCTTTGGAGTATTTATCGATCAATTAAAATAGATTATGGAAAAAACAATCATTATAGATCCAACCATTGTATTGAGTATTTTCGGCAGAAACAATGCTCATATTAATCTATTATCCGCAATCTATCCCAAAATTAAGATTACCGCTCGCGGTAATGAAATCAAATTGATCGGCGAGGAGAAAGAGATTGAAAATGTCGAAAAGAAGATTGAACTGTTGATCATTCATTTTGAAAAATTTGGAACCATTAACGAGAATGATATTCTCAATATCACTTCATCAGATGAGTACGCTTTTTATCAATTTGACAAAAATAGTATTGTTGACGACGTGATTTTACACGGAAGGGAAGGAAGATTAATCAAGGCGATTACGCCCAATCAGAAAAGAATGGTTGAGAGTTCTCAAGTTAATGACATTGTTTTTGCGATTGGTCCTGCCGGTACGGGAAAGACCTATACTGCTGTAGCATTGGCAGTTAGGGCATTGAAAAACAAGCAGATTCGCAGAATTATTCTAACCCGTCCCGCAGTGGAAGCAGGAGAAAATCTGGGATTTTTGCCCGGCGATTTGAGAGATAAGTTAGACCCTTACTTACAACCTTTGTATGATGCTTTGTGGGATATGATGCCCATGTCCAAACTGTTGAGTTATATAGAAGACAAAACCATTGAGATTGCGCCGTTGGCCTTTATGCGCGGTAGAACCCTGGATAATGCCTATGTAATTCTTGATGAAGCACAAAATGCGACAGAAGGGCAGATCAAGATGTTCTTAACGAGAATGGGAAAAAATGCCAAGTTGTTCATTACCGGGGACTTAACCCAAATAGACCTTCCAAGAAATCAACAATCCGGTTTGGTGAAAGCTTGTAAAATATTGGAAAACATCAAGGGAATCGATTTTATATTTATGAAAAAAGTGGATGTAGTGAGACACCCGCTGGTGACAAAAATTATTGATGCTTTTGAAGAATGGTCACACAAAGAGGAGAAAAAGGAAGATCAATGAGAGGGAGACGGTTATTATTGCCTTTTAGCTGGATATACGCTGCAATTGTAGGAATTCGACGTTGGTTATACCGAAAGGGATGGATCTCATCCGCTTCATTTCCGGTTACAACCATTTGTGTAGGGAATTTAAAAGTTGGGGGAACCGGAAAAACCCCTCTGATTGAATATTTAGTGAAACTCACTTCTCCACATTATAAAATTGCCATTTTGAGCAGAGGATATAGAAGGAAAAGTAAAGGGTATAATTTGTCCAATCAGCTGGCAGAAAATGAAAAGAATAGCGATATGTTGGGGGATGAACCTTTGCAATATGTTACTAAATTTACTTCTATACCGGTAGCGGTATCGGAAAAGAGAGCTGTTGGAATTCAAAGATTGCTGGAAACCTATCCGGACCTGGATCTTATTTTGCTGGATGATGCATTTCAGCATCTGGCAGTGAACTATTCCCATAAAATTCTCTTAACTGAGTACGATGACCTTTATATCAACGATGTTCCGTTTCCTGCCGGAAATTTGAGAGAATCACGAAGGGCTGCCCGCCATGCGGATATGGTGGTGGTAACCAAATCTCCACAAAATATGGATAAAGTACAAGCATCGGTGGTTGAAGAGAAATTGAAACTCAAATCGAATCAGTTGTTGTTCTTTTCAACTATTCAATATAACCCGTTAATTCCTTTAACAGAGAGTGCCGATAATGTAAAAATGGATACGATTAAGGAAGTGGTTGTTGTAACAGGTATCGCCAATTCAAGAAACTTATTGAAATACCTGGAAAATTCATTTTCAAAAATCGTATTGTTTGATTTTCCGGATCACTACATATACACCGAAAAGGATCTGGAAAAGATCTGTAATTTCTACCAAAAATCATGCAATAAAAACGCAATTATCGTCACAACTGAGAAAGATTGGATGAGGTTGAAGGGAATTCAACAAAATTGTTTATCTTTGCTCCCGCTCTTTTTACAGCCGATAGAGGTTAAGATTGTGTACGAAGAGGAACTATTTAAATCAAAAATTGAAGAATATGTACGAAAAAATTAAAGAAAGTGTAAGTTTTTTAAAACCACAATATCATACTCATCCCAAGATTGCAATTATTTTAGGTTCAGGATTGGGCGGTTTGGTTGATCATCTTGATATCGAAGTGGAGATTCCCTACGCTGAAATTCCACATTTTCCGGTGTCCACTGTCAAAGGGCACAGAGGCAGTTTGGTTTTTGGAAAAATGAACGGAGTGGATATTGTTGTGCTTTCCGGTAGATTTCACTACTACGAAGGCTATACTATGAAAGAGGTAACATATCCCATCCAGGTTTTGAAAGAGATGGGCGTTGAAATATTGATTCTGTCCAATGCTGCCGGAGGAATGAATCCTTCTTTCAAGGTGGGCGATATCATGATTATTAAAGATCATATCAACATGATGGGTGATAATCCTCTCTTAGGTCCTAACGATGACCGCATGGGAGTTCGTTTTCTGGATATGAGTGAACCCTATTCGAAAAGAATCCAAAAAATTGCATTTGAAACCGGACAAACGCTACAACTCCATCTACAACAGGGCGTTTATGTAGGAGTTTCAGGTCCTTGTTTTGAAACGCCTGCCGAGTATAAAGCTTTTTATATTTTAGGAGGAGATGCAGTCGGCATGTCCACCGTTCCGGAAGCTATAGTTGCCCGTCACAGAAAGATGGAAGTGTTTGCTTTGTCTGTAATTACCGATTTGGGTGTTGTGGGACAAGTAGAAAAAGTATCCCATGAAGAGGTGTTAATAGCCGCCAAAGAAGCCGGACCCAGAATGGTTGATTTGGTGTATAATATGTTGCCTCAATTATAGATTCGCAATCGAAAACCATCAAAGGCTGTACGATAAGTATATAACGGATTGACTGCCGGTCCGTTGACTATATTTCCGTCCAAAATATTGAATCGGGAGCCACAAAGTGTACATTGAAGGGTGAGTCCGCTCTCTTCAACCCAAATCCATGAATCCGGATGCCTCCAGTCGTGGGGACAAGCCCTGTCATAACATACGAACCAATCCTCCGAAACCCGGTAAACCACCAATCCATTCACCCCTCCGGTCAAATAAACGTAACCCCCGTAATTGAGCAGGTTTTGATACCGAATATCATCGAGGTAAATATAAAAATCGACCTTTCGCGTTGGAATTGTGGGATGAACATACTCTCCACAAGAGTTCAAAAGGAACAAAAAAGCGAAAAAAGGCAGCAATTTTTTCATCATCAAAAGGATTATCCAATTATAACGTGTTTCGTTCAACTTTTATTTTCTTTTTTGGCCGAATCTATCGAAAATAGTTATATCTTTGAGAGTTGATTTTTTAGTTGTTTTTTTTGGAAATAAAAAAATTAGGGGGCAGAGGGTTCACTACGCTGTAGATGTTTTTTCACCCCACTCGGAAACATTAAACGCTTTGGATATGCAGGATCAATTACGAATTACGAATTACGAATTACGGAATCGGGATTAATTAGAAACAAACGACATGAAAAGAGTTTTATTTATAGCAGCATTGATTCTTTCATCATTGAGTTTGTTGAGTCAAACTTATATGCCGTTTTTTGCGGATACCAATAAATATAATCTTGTTCATGCCATAACTTCTAAAAATGATCTGACGGGAGATCCTTTTACAGGCAGTATAGCGACTTATGTTTACACTATTACAAAAACAAATCAACTTACTTTTAATGAAAAAACTTATTATGTGGTACAATCCAGCTATACTCCGGGATATTTGGATGATGAGGTTTTAATAGTAAGAGAGGATACCACAGGTAAAATTTTTCGTTATTATCCTTCCATTGAGGATGAGATTTTGATTTGTGATATGTCATTAAATCAGGGAGATACTTTTCAATTACCTACTTTGGGAGAATGGACATCCATGGAGACTTATTATGTTGAAGAAGGCTATATACTTGTTGTTGATAGTGTAACTTATGAGGATGGAAGAAAAATCATTCACTTTCCTGATATTGATTTTAGTATCGGGTTCTCTTTTTTTTATATCGGACTTTTTTCTGACTATAATGTTGGTTTGAAATTTATTGAAGGGATAGGTCCGACTTATGGTCCATTCGGCTATATCACTATGTCGGAGAATTTTTTACCATTACTTCTTTGCTCCACTCAAAATGGGCAATTGGAATATATGCTTCATGATAGTCTGGGTTGCTATCAGGACAATCATGTTGGCATACCGGATGTAGAGAACATAAAATTCACTTTATATCCCAACCCTTCCGATGGATTCATACATCTCGATTTGGAGGAAAATTGCACAGATTATTATGTAGAGGTGTTTAATCTGTTGGGCGTTTCAGTCTATTCAACAACAATTTCCGAAAGCATGACCATTGATTTGTCGAATAATCCTGCAGGAATCTATTTTTTGTCGCTCCGAAACAAAGAAGCGGTGTTAGGGGTTAAGAAGGTGATAATCAAGTGATTTTTTCAATTACGAATTACGGATTACGATTTTACAAGGTAGAAGGTAGAGGGTAGAAGGTAGAATGATTTTGTATTTATTTGAATATCAGAAAGATATGATAAATGGTTTTCAATTCTCAATTTTCAATACTTTTGCCTTCCGACTTTCGACTTTTTCTCATTCCGCTTTCCCCCTTCAACCTTCCGCCTTTAATTCTATCTTCTACCTTCTTATTTCTACCTTCAAATAATGGGGGGCAGCATAGATTTTCCTCCTTTGTTATTTTAACTCCCCTCCTCGGGGAAGGAGGGGAGCCCGAAGGGCGGGGTGGTTATTCCCCACTCTGGAATGTTGTTCCTTGTGGGAAAATGGTGGAACGGTTTTCAGGTTGGAGAAGTGGCTGATTTATAATTACTTACTTTTAATTTAGTACTAAACTTGCCATTTTGCCAAACTGCTTGTTGTGCGGTCACCCTTTTTTATCGTCAATTATTTCTTTTACTTTTTCTTCTAACTGTCTCTGGTCAGGCAAATACAATTGATTATTAGATATTATTTAAGGTTTCTTTTTCTTTACAAAGATTTTTTTGTAAATATAAGAACCTACTGCTCCACCTACCAAACCAGAAATTATTATGATAAGCATATCACATAAAGTTGCCATAATTTTAAAATAATTTACTAATCCATTTACCTAATTTACCAACAACACCAGTAGAGCCAGTAATTGCTCCTATAACAGCGGGTAGTGCATAAGTTCGATACTGTCAACTAGGGCAAGGAACTGTTTCATATCTTTGAATTCTTTTTTGCAAAGATATAATATGTATTTTTAATAATACAATATGTTTTCATTTTTGTATTCTCTAAAATACATTTTTCGGTTTATAAGTCTTTTAAGAAATCAGAAATATGAAATAGATCTATTTAAAAATGTAAATACTTGATATTCAAATATTTCTAAATTCTAAACTCTAAATTCTAAATTTATTCATTCCGCCTTCCGCCTTCAACCTTCCGCCTTCGAGATAACCCCGAAGGGGTGGCATTATTACTAATACAATGTGTTTTGGTCTTAATCAGTTGGAATAAAACAACCTCCTTTGATGTTTGGTGAATGCACTATACGTGTTTTTTCGTGTTTTTTGTCGATGAACACAGAATCACCATCGAAAAAAATTTCAACTAAAGAGTTCCAAGGTATCCTTATAGCAAAGTCTTCATTTTCAAAGTAATAAATGGTCATATAATAGGATTTATTGATCTCCAATTTATCATCGCAAGAGTCTGTTGCATATTCAGAAATAATTGTCCAATCCCAATTATCTAAGTGATCAGTTATTGCTATCAGATTGTACTTTTTATCGTTAAAATTTACGAAACTATCAATATTGAGTACTTTATATAATCTTTTTATCGAATCAATCTTAAGCGTAATAAAAGTATCTATTATTTCTTTCGTAGAATCATACAATGCAATTGCACGATCCGGATTATCTGCGTACAAATACCTATATTCCCGATATTCTTCTCCTATTTTCAAACTATCAACCGGTTCCTGGCAAAATAGATTTCCGCTCGTACTGATCATACACAAAATAGAGACTAAAAGTTTTATTAGATTTTTCATTTTCAATTACTTTTTATTGTGAGTGATCCATCTTCATTGATCAGATAGTAGAAGTAATCTCGTTCTGCTTTTAAATCCCCATAAGAATTTGTACTTCTAAATAGTGATATTTCTATATGTGATTCATCTATCTTACACAAAGTTTGTTTATAGATATCTTGTGGGTTATCTTCAATCGTTGGATCCTCAGTTACCAAGACTTGAGAAAAAACTTCCTTCCCGGAGGAATCTAAAACAGCATAAACAAGGGAACGACTCAGATCCCATGATCCCTTAATATAAAATAAGAGAACGAAATTTGATGTTCCCGGCCTTTTAAATGCTCGTAATTTATTAATAGCATAAGAACTTCCAACAATATTCCCATCAACATAAACTAAGAATTTTGATAACTTTGAAATTGCAGATATGTTTACCAAAAAATTCATTTGTAATTCAAAGTTTGTTGGCTCCAGTTCATCCGTATTATCTCCATAATCCAGATCCGTACAATACAACGGAAAATCTGTTCTACAATAAGGTTCTATTAATTGCAAAAATGTAGAATCATTTTCACTTCTTACTTCTTGATTATTAATTGAATGCACATTTTGTTGAATGCAAAAAAATAATAAAATTGTCAATAGTTGATATTTCATCTTATCTGTTGTTTTTGATTCATTTTTGTAAAAATATTCTATATTTTTAAAGGATTATGCATCGATAAAATATCTTTTCCATCTCGAACAAAGGATTTTAAACTCCAAATATAATTATCCTTAAATTCTAACCCCAAATGGGATTTGATACTGCAAAGATAATAAAAAAGTCGAAAGTTTTTATTATAAATTGAAAATTGAAAGTTGAGAATTGAAAATGGTCAAACATCTATCGTATCTCATTGATATTCATATCAATAGCCATGTCCTTTAGGGCATGGTTGGGAATTAACCCCCAAGATATCAAGGGCATTAGCCCAAATTTATTATAATGTTATCTCTATGGGGTTATTAAAAAGTCGAAAGTCGAAAGACGAAAGGCGAAAGTTTTTATTATAAATTGAGAATTGAAAATTGAGAATTGAAAATGGCATTTATCTTGCTGATATTCAAATAATTCAACTCTCGTAATTCGTAATTGATCACACATGTCCAAAAAGGTCAAACATTCTAGAGTGGGGTGATGGATTAACAAAAAAGACACCCCAAATCCTGCCCCCCATTTATTTTAAATTCCAAATAAGAAATATGAAGTAAGAAGTAATTTTGAAGTCGGAAGGCGGAGGGCGGAAGGCGGAATGAAAAAAATCCGAAATCCGAAATCCGAAATCTTTTTAGTTTTTCTTTTCTCTTTCGGCGTAAATTTCGTCGGTCATCATTTGTTTGAGGACTGAGGGGGAGATGTTTCTGGTGAGTTTTCCGCCTTTACACCAGGAGATGTGACCGGTTTGTTCTGAAACAATGACGGAGATGGCATCGGTATGGGTGGTTGCTCCGATGGCGGAACGGTGTCGTAAACCTAAGTCGGAAGGGATTGATTCATCCTCCGATACCGGCAAAATACATCGTGCAGCGGCGATACGGTGGTTAGCAATAATGACAGCCCCATCGTGAAGCGGTGAGTTTTTATAGAAGAGATTTTCTAACAATTCCTGGGATACCACAGCGTCAATTTCTTGTCCGGTAGCTAAAAACTCATCCAGTGGATTTTTTCTTGCAAACACCATTAAAGCACCGGTTCTGCTTGCTGACATTCTTTCACAAGCACGTGTAATAGCTTCCACATCTTCTGCATAGTCTGCGGGAATATTTTTCCCTTTGATGTAGAAACGTGCCCATTTCAAGACTTCAGTATTGCCCAGATAGAGTAAAAACTTCCTCAATTCCGGCTGGAACACCACAATCAACAGAATCACCCCGACACTCAGAAACTGTTCGAGGATCACGTTCAGCATATTCAACTGGAAGAGAGAGACTGCTTTCCAAATCACAAAAAGGATCATCAATCCGATAAAAATTCTCACGGCAGCGGTTCCTTTCAGCCATTTGTAAAACTGAAAAAGAATAAACGCAACCAGAAGAATATCAATCAGGTCGGTGATTTTGAATTGAATAAAACTTAAAACGTTCAAATAGAGAGTCATTGCAGTTTCCTAAAACGGCTGCAAAGGTACAAAAAAAGATTTAATTTTTAGTTGCAGCGTGGTAACATTTCCGACAAAGTGGTTCGTACGCTTCGGTTTCTCCCAGTAGAATCTGTTTATCGTTTTCAATAGTTCTGAAAGAGAAAGAAGCCAGGTTGCCGCATCGAACGCAGATGGCATGCACTTTGGTAACATATTCGGCAATCGCCATCAGTCCGGGCATGGGTCCGAAGGGTCTGCCGAGAAAGTCCATATCAAGACCGGAGAGAATGACACGAACTCCCTGATTCGCCAGGGTGCGACACACTTCAATGAGTCCATCATCAAAAAATTGAGCCTCATCAATACCTACGACATCCACATCTTCGCTGTTGACATAGAGCAGAATTTCAGCGGAATTGACTACAGGTGTTGCCTCTTCTGCTTTTTTGTCGTGGGAAACCATCTCCGAATCCGCATAACGCGTATCGATACTGGGTTTAAAAAGTTCTACTTTTTGTTTTGCAAAACGAGCTCTTTTAATGCGTCGAATCAGCTCTTCCGTTTTTCCGGAAAACATGGAACCGGTGATTACTTCAATCCACCCTTGCTTTAGTTTTTTATCGGCTTTATTTTCAAGAAACATCTGTAATATAAATGATATTTTTTTTGTATTTTTGACGTTTGATTATGAAAGAACAAAATTACATTTTTTTTTGATATCTTTTTTCAATAATTGATAAAAATTCAAACCATTAAAAATTGTCGGTTCATTATGGAAAAGCCTACCCGTTTAATTGCAAAAGTTATTGAAACACTGAGTGTTATTAATGAAGCTGATGTTCCCTATACTCCTATTGAGAAGGAGATCATCCTACATTATATTCGTGCAGCCTACATTCAATTGATTAATGTTCCGGTCTCAGATGAGCTTCCCAATGAGGTCAGATTTTCGTTGGATGCGGAACCGAATGGGGCATCTCAGCAGTTGGAGCAAGAGTTCAAAGCACAGATTGAGTCGTTAACCAAACAGTTGGAAGAATTGCAGCAAGCAGGTACTGCTTCTCAGGAAGAGGTTGTAGATTTGCGTAATCAGTTAGAAATAAAAAATGAGGGGGAGAAAAGCCTCACCACTCAACTTCAGCAATTGCAATCGGAAGTGAATCGCTCCAAGGAAGAGCATCAGCAGATGATGGATGCACTACAGCAGAAGAATGACACTATTTCGCAATTGCAAACCGAAATAGAGAGCTTGAAAAAAGAAGCGGCTGCTACTTCAGAACCGGTGAGCGAACAGGTGTCCCCAGAGCGGGAGGAAATGCGGGAGGATCCCCCCAAAATTATTGAAATCCCAAAAGAAACAGAAAAACCTACTGCTACTGAAACTCCTAAAGAGGAAACAAAAGAAGTAGCACCACAACCACAACCCGGCTTACAGACAGATCTTTTCATGGAAGACGATATTGTGGAGTTTATTCGTCAGGATGATCCGAAAGAAACGCAACCTGTGTCGCCAAAACCGCAAACTATTCCCTATTTTGAACAGAAAGAGGAACCCAAGAAAGAGAAAAGATCATTGCATGATCTGCTTTCCGATAAGAAAGAGGACAACTCAGTGGTGTCTCATTTCCAACAGTCCAAAATTCATGATTTGACCAAAGCGATTACGATTAATGATAAGTTTCTATTTATCAAGGAGTTATTTAAAGGAAAAGGGGAGGAGTTCAGCAGTGCAATCCAGAAAATCAACAATAGCAGCAATATGGATGAAGCGTTTGGACATATTGATGAGATGAAAAATTATTATTTCTGGGATACGACAGCGCCTGCTTATTTAACATTTTGTGACTTGGTAAGAAGAAAATTTATATAAATATTTATTAAAAATTATAAAAAGATTATTTAATTATGAATAAAAAATTATTATTACTCCTTTTATCAGGGATTATTTTGTTTTCATTTCAACCTCTGTTTGCTCAAGAAAAAGAGGAGGGTTATATTTTTACAACACAGAAATCGATTCCGGTTACTTCGGTTAAGGATCAAAACCGATCCGGTACCTGCTGGAGTTTTTCCGGTTTGGGCTTTTTGGAAGCTGAATTGATTCGGATGGGTAAGGGTGAGTATGACTTGTCGGAGATGTTTATTGTCAACAGAACTTATTTGCACAAAGCAGATATTTACGTTAGAATGCACGGTAATTTTAACTTTGGTGGCGGTGGTGCCTTTTTTGATGTATTCAATATGATAAAAATGTATGGTATTGTTCCGGAATCTGCTTATACCGGTTTGTTTGATGAGGAAGCCGGACACGTACATGGTGAGTTGGATGCATTAACCAAAGCGTATGTGGATGTGATTGTAAAAAATCCTCAAAAGAAACTTTCTCCACAATGGAGAAAAGGATTTGAAGCGGTTGTAAACACCTATTTGGGTGAAATTCCATCCGAATTTGAGTATGAAGGCAAAAAATATACACCGGAATCTTTTAGAAAAGAGTTGGGTTTGAACATGGATGATTATATCAGCATCACCTCCTTCACACACCATCCTTTTTACACCAAATTTGCGATTGAGATTCCCGATAATTGGGCATTGGAACAATCCTACAATGTACCTTTGGATGAGATGATGGTTATCATGGAAAATGCAATCAACAATGGATATACTATTGCCTGGGGTGCCGATGTGAGTCACAAAGGATTTAACTGGAGAAAAGGGGTTGCCATTATTCCGGAAAAAGATTTTACTTCTACATCAGGATCAGATCGTGCAAGATGGGAAAATTTATCTCAAAATGAGAGAGATAAAGAGCTTTACACATTTGATAAACCCGGTAAAGAGCAAGAGATTACTCAAGAGATGAGACAGATCGCTTTTGATAATTATACCACTACTGATGATCATGGTATGGTTTTAACCGGTATCGCGACAGATCAAGCCGGGAATAAATATTTTATCGTAAAAAATTCATGGGGATTGAAATCGAGCAATCCTTACGATGGTTATTTTTATGCTTCTTTCCCATTTGTTGAAATGCAAACCATTAACATTATAGTTCATAAAGATGCGATACCTAAAGATATTCGTAAAAAATTAAATATTAAATAACACTAAAAATTAAGACAAGAAAGATGAAAAAACAACTTATAGATCGTTTTACAAAATATATCTCCTTTGACACGAAGGCAGATCCTACTTCAGAAACATATCCTTCTACTCATGGACAGTTGGTTTTCGGAGATTATCTCGTTGAAGAGTTAAAACAAATCGGTTTGCAAGAGGTTCGCAAAGATGAACATGGTTATGTAACCGCTTTGCTTCCGGCGAATTGTGATGAGAAAGCGCCAACGATTGGCTTTTTGGCTCACATGGATACAGCTCCCGATATGCCGGGGATTGAGAAACCGGTAATCATTGAAAACTATGATGGGAAAGATATCGTACTTGATAAAGAGAGCAATACTGTCTTATCGGTAGAAGATTTTCCGGAACTGCTTGATTATGTGGGACAAACCCTGCTGACTACCGATGGCAAAACATTGTTGGGAGCAGATGACAAAGCGGGTATTGCGGAAATCGTAACTGCGATGGAGTATCTGGTGAAGCATCCTGAGATTAAGCATGGACCAATCAAGGTAGGTTTTACTTTAGATGAAGAGATTGGAAAGGGAGTGATCCATTTTGATGTCGCTTCTTTTGGTGCTGACTTCGCTTATACCATGGATGGCGGTGGAATTGGAGAGTTGGAGTTTGAAAACTTCAATGCTGCGGGAGCTAAGGTGTTTTTCCAGGGAAGAAATGTTCACCCCGGTTATGCTAAGAATAAAATGGTGAATGCACAGCTTTTGGCGATGGAGTTCAACGCATTACTTCCGGAATTTGAGAGACCTCAATACACTCAGGATTACGAAGGATTTTACTTGTTGATTAGTATGAAGGGAGAGGTGGAAGAGGCTGAATTGCAATATATTATCAGAGATCATGATCAAACGCTTTTTGAAAACAAGAAGCAGTACTTACTTGATGTGATGAAGTTTATGAATAAAAAATATGGCGAGGGAAGAGTGAGAGTGGAGATCAAAGATCAATACTTTAACATGAGAAAAATGGTTGAGCCGGTGTATCACATTGTGGAAAGAGCGGAAAAAGCGATGGTTGATGCGGGCGTGAAACCGATTGTAAAACCGATCAGAGGGGGTACAGACGGAGCCAACCTTTCTTTCAAAGGATTACCTTGTCCCAACATCTTTGCCGGAGGACACAATTTCCACGGGAAATATGAGTTTATTCCTGTAGAATCAATGGTGAAGGCGGTAGAAGTGATTGTCAATATTGTTAAAATCTAAGAGATTATTGCACTAATGCGGCAAATAAAAGTTCTGTTGTTGGGGGTTTGCATTGCTCTCCTTGCTGTTTCTTGTGTTAAGAAAGGGGATCCCAATTCTGCTAAACCTAAGGGTTACTTCAGGATTGAGATTCCGGAACCTCAATATAAAATTTTTGACTCTGTAATCCCCTTTCAATTTGAGAAAAATGAGCTGGCGAAGCTGAAAATTAGTAAAAAAGAACAGGATAATATGTGGATAGACATAGATTATCCTTTGTTGAATGCCACTTTTAAGATGACCTCAATCAAGTTTCATAACAATCTGCGCGATTTGATGTATAATGAGGATAAGATGTTGATGTTTCATGTGGAGAATCGTAAAGCGGATGATATTCAATATTCGGTCATTGAGGATTCGGAAGCCAGACTGTTTGGTTATATCTATGATATTGAGGGAAAAGGAGCAGCTACGCCACTCCGATTTTGGGTTACTGACAGTACTTCTCATTTTGTCAGAGGATCACTCTATTTCAACTTTGTTCCCAACAATGACTCTTTACAGCCCGTAATCCAATATTTAAGAAATGATCTTTTACAAATGATTGAAACCTGGAAATGGAACAAAAAATAAAAAACAGAAAAAGGTGGTATTGGATAGGGGCTGCTCTATTACTTGTTGGAATTGTAATAGGAGTAGTGTATCTCTTTTCTCCCCAATCAACAACTCCCAATATGGTGACGGAAAGGGAGGCAAAAAAGATTGAAAAGCAGATTTCTGTGACCATTTTACGCTATGAACAGGACCTTTTCGGGATCGATTTCAATCATTTTGATGAGGAGATCACGAAGTTAACAGAAAAATATCCTCCCTATCTGATAGATAAAAAATATGCTCAGGATCCGGAAGTAAAAAAAATGTTACAAGGTTATCTTGATGACCGTTTTATCAAAGATTTGTATTCTAAAACTCAAACTTTATTTGCTGATATTGAGCCCTTAAAAGAGGAGTTAAAACAAGCATTTTCGTACTACTTAAACTATTTCCCGGAAGATTCTGTTCCAACGATAATCACTATTGTTCCGGGTTTGGATCTTCAGATGCCTTCAGTTTATATTTTTGATCAAATTTTGTACATTAATCTGGATCAATATTTGGGAGCCGGGTACACTTATTACACAAAAATGGGAATTCCCAAATATATTACCGAACGGATGGATGCAAAATATATTCCTGTTGATATTTTTAAAAAAGCAATAGTTTATCGACATCTTCCTGATAAAGAGCCTGTTACATTATTGGATTGGATGGTTCAAGAGGGTAAAAAGCTCTATTTTACAGAAATGATGTTACCTCAACTACCTAAAAACTTAATTATTGGCTATACAGAAGAAAAATTTAAGTGGGCGGAAACTTACTATCCTAATGTATGGGGGCATTTAATAGAACAAAATCAGGTTTTTTCTAAAAGCGACGATGTGGTGCGCAACATGATAGAGGAATCTCCTTTTACTAAACCGTTTGGAAATGTTTCACCGGGAAGGATGGGACAGTTTATGGGATGGAAAATTGTGAAAGAGTTCATGAAAAATAATCCCGAAGTGACACTTGAACAATTAATGAAAATGGAAAATGCTCAAAATATACTAGACAGATCCACATTTAAGCCCATTATAAAAAAATAAAAATTTATTTGGCTATTTGAAAATTTTATTCTATCTTTGCTGTGTACTAAAAACTAACTACTATGTCTGGAATTAACAAAGTGATTTTGATTGGCCGACTCGGAAGAGATCCTGAAGTCAGAGCCTTCGAAGGAGGATTAAAGAGAGCTTCCTTCTCATTAGCAACCTCTGAAGTGTACAAGAACAAAGAGGGGAACAAAGTGGAACACACAGAGTGGCACAACATTGTGTGTTGGCGTTTTTTGGCAGAGATTGCTGAAAAATATCTAACCAAGGGGAAACAGATCTATCTTGAAGGTAGATTAAGAACACGCTCTTGGGAGGATAATGGAATTAAGAAGTATACAACTGAAATTGAGGCAACTACTTTCACCATGTTGGGAACTAAAGATGATGGAGTTAAACCTACAGCGGAAAAAGTAATTCAAGCACCTCAAGCGGAAGTGGGACCCGCCACGACAGATGAGGATTTTGTAACGGATGATTTACCCTTTTAATAGGACCAAAAAGAGGAGGTCAAACTCCTCTTTTTTTTTGTAATTTTTTAAAGCATATGATGTTTAGACGAATCTCTTTTTTTGTTTTCTTTTTTATTTTTGTTGTATCGAAACATGCTGTATTGATGGCAGATACGATAAAAGTAATGCATTATAACTTACTCTACTATACCACATCGGTACCTTCAGGATGTCAAGTTTCAGCTCAATACCTGGATGAGAAAGATCTTTATCTCCGAAAAATCATACAATATGAAAAACCGGATGTTTTTACAGTCAATGAGATTGGAAGTCAGTCGGTTTACGTGGACCGGATTTTGAATCAGGTTTTGAATAGCAACGGAGTAGATTATTACCGAAGTTGTCCCTTAACCAACTTTTCAGGGGGTACTATCGCGAATATGCTTTACTATGACTCTAGAAAGTTGGTTTATCATTCCCATTTTTATATTTCAACATCGGTTCGGGATATTAACGGCTATAAAATGTACTACAAGACGCCACAATTAAGTCAAGGAGACACCATTTTTACAACTTTTATTGTAGCGCATCTCAAGGCAGGATACTATGATTCCGATAAGCAGCTTAGATTAACACAAGTACAAGCTCTTATGAATAAGCTGGAGCAGATCTCTTTGGTTGACAATTTTGTTTTTTCGGGTGATTTTAATCTCTACTCCTCTTCAGAACCGGCCTATCAGCATTTAATTAACTATTCCAACACACTATTCAGATTGTATGATCCGATCAATAAGCCGGGGGAATGGAATAATAACAGTCAGTTTGCTCCATATCATACTCAATCTACTCATACTTATTCTTCTAATGGATGTTATGCATCAGGGGGGATGGATGATCGTTTCGACTTTATTTTGGTTTCCCCTTATGTTTATTATGGTAGCAAAAAGGTAAAATCGATTAATGAGAGTTATCGTGCTGTCGGACAAGATGGACAGCGCTTCAATGGAACTATTATTTCACCCACCAATAGTGTTGTACCCGATTCAATTGCACAAGCATTGTACCAGGTTTCTGATCACTTGCCTGTAGTATTGAAACTGGATGTGAATGCAACAATTAATTCGATTGAAGCATTTCCTGCTTTGAATTGCTGGATAATGAACCCGATTGAAGATCGAATAATTATGGAGATTGGTCCGGAGCAAGCAGAAGAGGCAGAACTTCAGATTTGGGGAATCGACGGTAAGTTGCTTAGCTCAAAACGGATCTCACTAGAGGCAGGGAGTAATCGGATAGAATTTCCTTTTGAATATAGTTCAGGGTTTTATCTGGTGAGAATTAAAACCCAAAAGGGTCAATATGTTACTAAAAAAATGATAAAAAAATAGTTTATATTTAATATCGTTTTTTTTACTATATTTGCCACCTCAATTTTAGAATCAAAATTCAAATAAAAATTTAGAATAATTTTAATACTGCAATGAAAGTTTATCAAACCAAAGAAATTAGAAACGTGGCCCTCATAGGGGGGAATAGAGTAGGTAAAACAACACTAGCCGAGACCATGGCTTTTCATGGAAAAGTGATTGGCAGAAGAGGTTCAGTTGAAGACAAAAATACACTATCGGATTATCGTGATATTGAATTAGAAAGACAACAATCGATACAGGCAACAGTAATGTATACTGAGTATGCAGGGATTAAAATCAATATGATCGATTGTCCGGGTTTTGATGACTTTATAGGAGAAGTAATCGGATCGTTGAGAGTAGCTGATACTGCTTTGATGGTAATCAATGCTCAAAACGGAGTTGATGTGGGTGCAGAAATTCAATGGAGATGGACTGCAAAAATGGATACTCCTGTTATGTTTGCAGTAAATCAATTGGATCATGAAAAAGCAAACTTTGAAGAAACGCTTCGTCAGTTAAAACAATACTTTGGGAATAATGTAGTTCCTTTCCAATATCCTGTTAATGCCGGAATCGGTTTTGACAGTGTGATTGACCTGTTGAAAATGAAATTGATGAAATTTCCTGTGGGTGGTGGAGCTCCTGTTATCGAAGAGATTCCTGCAAGTGAAAAAGACAAAGCAGAAGAGTTGCACAATGCGTTAATTGAAGCTGCAGCTGAAAATGACGAAGCATTGATGGATAAATTCTTTGAAGAAGGATCATTGACTGAAGAGGAGATGGCTCATGGATTGAAATTGGGAATCATCAGTAGAGGAACTTTCCCTGTTGTTTGTATTGCTACTAAAACAGATCAGGGAGTAACCAGATTGATGGAGATTATCAAAGATAGCTGTCCTTCACCTGATGAAATGCCCGGCGTTGAAACTGAATCCGGAAATAAGCTAACATGTAAAGCTTCTGATCCAACAGCAGCTTACGTATTCAAAACTTCAATAGAGCAACATATTGGTGAGCTTGCGATTATGAAGATCTATGGCGGGGAAATTACTGAAGCTATGGATTTAGTAAATACTACAACCGGAGCTAAAGAAAGAATATCACAAGTTTTGTGTGTTGCCGGAAAAAATAAAGAAAAAGTAGAAAAAGCAGTTGCCGGAGATATTATTGCAACAATCAAATTAAAAGGAACTCAATCTTCACACACTCTAGTTAGATCAGGTTCAGAAAAAATCGTTCCAACAGAATATCCGGAACCCAAATTTAGAACAGCAATTAGAGCAAAAAATAGCTCAGATGATGAAAAATTGGGAGCTGTATTGAATGAGATTCGTAAATCAGACTTAACATTCTTATCTGAACAATCCAAAGAGTTAAAACAGTTGATTATTTCCGGTCAGGGAGAACAACACTTGAATATCATCAAGTTTATGATCGAGAAATATAACAAGATTGAGGTTGAATATTATGCTCCAAAAATTCCTTATCGTGAGACAATTACCAAGTCGTCAGAGGCGATGTACAGACATAAAAAACAATCTGGTGGAGCAGGACAATTTGGTGAGGTTCACATGTTAATAGAACCTTACTATGATGGAATGCCAAACCAAACTAAATATCCTATCAGAGGAACAGAAACATATGACTTGCCTTGGGGTGGAAAATTGATCTTTAATAACTGTATTGTAGGAGGTGCTATCGATGCTCGTTTTATGCCTGCTATTCTAAAAGGGATTAATGAGAGAATTGAAGAGGGACCACTAACAGGTTCTTATGCACGTGATATCGTTGTAAATATTTATGACGGTAAAATGCACCCCGTTGACTCTAATGAAATGGCGTTTAAATTGGCAGGAAGAAATGCGTTTAGAGAAGCATTTAAAAATGCAGGTCCTAAGATTCTTGAACCGATTTATGATGTTGAAATTTTTGTTCCTTCAGAAAGAATGGGTGATGTGATGACTGACCTTCAAGGAAGAAGAGGTGTTGTAATGGGTATGGATAGTGAAGGAGAATTCCAAAAGATTAGAGCGAAAGTTCCATTGGCAGAAATGAATAAATATTCAACTACATTGAGTTCAATCACTTCAGGTCGTGCTTCTTACGGAATGAAATTTGCTGAATATCAACAAGTTCCTGCTGATGTTCAAAACGAAATTATTAAAAAATACGAAGAAGAAATGGAAGAAGAAGACTAATCTTCAATTTTCGTATTGCAAACTGTATAAAGATCAAGGCAGAGTCAAACGATTCTGCCTTTTTTCGTGCTTACCCCAGCATATTGATTCCGGAGTAGCGTAACTCTTCCTTTTCTTTGCTAATAATGGTTCTGCAGATTTCGATTTGTTGAGTGCAGGAGAAATTCATCATTTCGAGCAGCTCCACCAGGTATGTTTCCTCGGCAACAGCTCCTTCTAATAGCGTATTTTGAACTTGATAAGAAAATTTATTTTCCTTTTTTTTGTCAATTTGATCTTTCGTTTTTTCCTCTTTCACTTTTCTGAGAAAGCGTCTGGCATTGGCTAACAGATAACCGGTGCGATAATGAATGGCACCCAATTGGGAGATTTTTTCAACACAAAGGTTCATTTCAGTTGGGATGGGTTGTGCAAGTTGTTTTTGATATTTGGCAATTTCTGCCTTAAATTGATCAATATTCATAGTAAAAATGGAAGAAAAGTGAGTAAAAATAGATAGAGCATCACCTGGTTTTGAACTCAAAACCAGGAACGACAAATATATAAAAAACTAATGACTAAAATAGAGGTCGCTCATGACCAAACGAATCATGATACCATAGTTAAAGGTAAATCCTTGATCATATCCGATTAAGTTGTCGGAATGTCCCATAGAACTGATGGAGAAATAGGCGACCGGATCCAACGAAAAGATCTGGTTGAAAATAATTTTGACTCCTCCGGAAAAAGAGAGTCCATATCCCGGGGCAGCCCAATTGCGGTAGTTGGGTGTAGTTTGTTGTCCGGGTACATAAGGAGTTGATACAGAGTAAAGTAAGTTAAAGGGTTGATCTTCAATAATGGCTTCAAAACTTCTCACTTTAATGTAGTTAAATTGCAATCCCATTTCAAGAAATGGTCTTAATGTTGGGTGTACGTGAAAAGTGTGGGTTATTCCGATATCAAAAAAAGAACGTTCCTCTACTGCTTTAAGGTATTCCATGGCGTAATCATTTCTGATATTTCCGGAAGGCTGAGGAAAACGGATCAGGAAAACATCTGAGGCGGTCAACCTGATATGGGAATAATTGATCATAAATCCCCAGTTTTTATGAAACTGATATTTCATTCCCAATCCCAAACTCATTCCCAGGCTGTATTTCATTTTTTGTGGCAGGTCAACCGGATCAAACCAGATAGAGTCTACATAGGGATAGTTATTTATGATCAATTGTGTGATCTCATCATAACGATATTTGTTGTCAAAGAGTAATCCTAGGTTTACTTCACGGCTGGGGTCACCATTATAATATTGTGCTGTTTTGGAATCTGCGAAGTAGATTCCGCCCCCTATATGAAAATCAAACCCCAACCCACTCCATCTGTCAACTGTAACAGGTTCTTTTTTTTGAGCAAACCCGACAGTTAGAAGGAGCAGGATGAGGTTGAGTAGGATTGTTCTTTTCATTTAATTTTCTATAGGTGGATCACTTTATCGTATGCGGCAGCGGTAGCTTCCATGATCGCTTCAGAGAGTGTTGGGTGGGGGTGAACTGCTTCCAGAATATCTTGTCCGGTTACTTTTTTACTCATTGCCAATACAGCACCGGAGATCATTTCAGTAACATTGTCCCCAATTAAGTGACAGCCGATCCATTCGTTGCTATTTTTGTCAAAAATCACTTTCACCATACCATCACGACTACCGGCGGCTGTTGCCTTACCGGATGCAGTAAATGGAAATTTACCGACTAAAATTTCTCTACCTTCTTGAACACAAGCTTGTTCTGTTAATCCAACAGATGCGATTTCGGGGGTAGTATAGGTGCAACCGGGAATGAGACCATAGTTGATAGGTTCAGGATTAAGTCCGGCAATTTTTTCAACACAAACATGGGCTTCAGCGGAAGCAACGTGAGCCAAAGCAGGTCCGTGTACTACGTCGCCAATAGCATAAATTCCTTCACAGTTGGTGCGGTAATAGGGGTCAACGATAATTTTGGTTCTTTCAACTTCCACTCCATATTCTTCCAGACCAATTCCTTCAATATTGGTAGTTACTCCCACAGCAGAAAGCACGATATCACAGCTGATTTCAGTAATTTTATCTTTAGAATCTTTGATTTTCACCAGACATTGATCTTGGGAAAGATCCACTTCTTCAACAGCTGCTCCGGTCATCACTTTAATACCCATTTTACGGAAAGCTCTACCCAATTGTGCCGAAATTTCGTCATCTTCAATGGGTACCAGTTTAGGCAAGAATTCCACAATGGTTACTTTTGTTCCCATGGAAGCGTAGAAGAAAGCAAATTCACTGCCAATTGCTCCCGATCCCATGACAACCATAGATTCAGGACGAGTTGGGAGGGTTAATGCTTCACGATATCCGATCACCCTTTTCCCATCTTGAGGAATATGAGGTAGTTCTCTGGATCTGGCACCGGTTGCAATAATGATGTGGTTTGCCTGATAATCGGTTACAGTTCCATCAGCAGCAGTAACTTCGACGGTTTTCTCTTTTTTTAATTTTCCGAATCCTTCGATAACTGTAATGTTGTTCTTTTTCAACAAGAACTGTATTCCTTTACTCATCATATCTGAAACTCCTCTGCTTCTGGAAATTACCTGATCCCACTGAGGAGTAGCCTCTCCAACTTGAATACCGTACTGTGTAGCAGTTTTAATATAATTATATACTTGTGCAGATTTTAATAAAGCTTTGGTTGGAATACATCCCCAATTGAGGCAGATTCCACCTAATTCAGCTCTTTCAACAATGGCTACTTTCATTTGTAGCTGACTGGCTCTAATGGCTGCAACATAACCACCAGGACCACTTCCGATCACGATTAAATCAAAATTCATACTTTATTCTGTATAATTAAGTTAGTACAACCTGCAAAGGTAATAAAAAATATTGTGATATGATAATATATTTTTCTCTATCTTTGCAGGTTAATTTCTAATAATATGAGGAAGGTAGCACTATTAATTACAAATGTTTTTTTATGGATTACTGCTCTTCAGGCTGCATATTTGGAGAAAGTTCCGGTTGTTTTACTTCAACCTAACGGGGATACACTTCACTGTTTTGCTACGGGAGATGATTATTACCAATGGTTGCATGATAAGGATAATTACACTATCATATTGGATGAAACTACCGGTTTTTATGTTTATGCCAATGTGGAAAGAGGTTGGTTGGTTCCTACTGACTTGATTCCGGGGGTTGATTCTCCGAAAGAAGTATTGAGTCCCGGGTTGAATATTTCTACCCAAAAAATGAGATTATTGCGAGAAAAAATGGAGGAAGGCACGCGGGTGGCTCCCCCCAAAAATAATTTTCGCAATATAGGGAGTATGAATAATATTGTGATTTTTATTCAGCTGGCAGATGCAGAAAGCTTTACTAAACCTGTTTCATATTTTAATTCAATTTTCAATAATTCTACATCAGAAACTGCTAATTCAGTCCATAATTACATAAAAAAAACCTCCTATCAGCAGATGTTTGTAACCTCTCACTTTTATCCTGCACCCAAAACAGATACTGTTATTGCTTATAGAGACATTTATCCCATTCAATACTATATGCCATATAGTGAAGAAAATAGTATAGGATATCTGCAAAATGACACTATCTCGCAAAGAACAGAAAGGGAGCATGCACTCTTGAAAAGAGCGGTTGAGTTTGCCGCAAGCTCAATACCGGCATCGATGAATTTGGATTTCAATGAGGATGGGTATGTGGATAATATCAGTTTTATTATTCAGGGAGAACTAGGGGCTTGGGCATCGCTATTGTGGCCTCACCGTTGGTCACTCTTTTCAGAAGAGGTTTATATTCACGGGTTAAGAGTATGGGATTATAATTTTCTGATGACACATCCCACTTATTTGAATACTTCTGTATTATCCCATGAGTTGATGCACACCTTTGGGTTTCCGGATTTGTACCGTTATTCTTATGAAGGAACACCAGTTGGATCCTGGGATATTATGGCAGGTAATGGGAATCCTCCTCAACAAACCGGCGCCTATCTCAAATGGAAATATGGAGGATGGATTGATGAGATTCCGGAAATAACAGAAGCCGGTTTTTATACCCTGTATTCTAATCAGAATCATAAAGAGGGTTCTGTATATAAGATCGCATCTCCTGATCCGAATCAATTTTTTGTACTTGAATATCGTAAAAAGGAACCTCCTTTTGATTCAACAATTCCTTCTTCAGGTGTTATTATATCAAGAATCAATCAGCTTTATGACGGCAATGCAGGAACAGATTTTATAAACTATTTTGATGAGGTTTATATTTACCGTTATGGGGGAACTATGGAGGATGATGGTTATCCTGATGTGGCAGCATTCCATCATTATTCTACTCTGTTAAATCAGTTTAACCCCTGGACTAATCCCAACACTTTTTTAACTGATGGTACTGTTTGTTTTTTCGAACTCAATCAGTTTGGAGCTTTATTACAAGATAGTATTACCTTTTACTATTCTCCGGAACCGGTGGGTGTTCGGGAAAATATTATTGAAGCAGGTTCGGTTAAATTATTTCCCAATCCGGCACAAGATCAGATTACGATCTGGGTTGATGCTGAAGATGGAGAGACAATTGATTATCAGTTGATTGATATTCAAGGGAGAATGGTTCATGCCGGAGGATTACAAGTTCAGAATAATTATATAGATATTTCGCAATTATCACCGGGAATCTATTTTGCAAAAATCAGACAAGGTGAAACCGAAAATAGAATTAAATTTATAAAACAGTAAGGGTATGACGATAGAAGAACGTGAAAAAGAGTTATTGGCAGAGTTTGAACTCTTTGAAGATTGGATGGATAAATATAGTTATATCATTGAGTTAGGGAAAGAGTTACCCCTCATTGATGAAAAATATAAAACAGAGCAATATTTGATCTCCGGATGTCAATCTCGAGTGTGGCTTCATGCCGAGTTTAAAGATGGGAAGGTGATCTATACAGCAGATAGTGATGCAATTATCACTAAAGGAATTGTAAGTTTATTGATCAGAGTATTATCTGATGCCCCACCTAAAGCTATTATAGATGCTTCATTGGGGTTTGTTGATCAAATTGGATTGACTCGACATCTTTCTCCAACACGTTCCAATGGACTTACATCGATGATTAAACAGATGAAGATGTACGCTGTTGCTTTTGAAATGAAAAAAGAAATATAATATGGCGATTCCTTTCTCCAGACATATTTTATCAAACGGACTTACTTTATTGATTCATGAGGATCATTCTACACCTTTAGTCGCATATCATATGATATACAAGGTGGGTTCTAAAAATGAGGATCCTTCTTTAACCGGTTTAGCTCACTTATTGGAACATTCTATGTTTGATGGATCAGTGAATGTTCCTAATATTGATGTCCATATTCAAAACATCGGAGCAACTTGCAATGCCTACACAACGAAAGATATAACAGGATATCATGCACTATTACCTGCTCAAAACCTGGAAACCATACTTTGGCTAGAGTCGGATCGTATGTCGGGATTAGCTTTTGATGAGGAGAAATTTGCTGTGCAGAAAAAAGTAGTTTTGGAAGAGTTCAATGAGCGTTATTTGAATAAACAGTACGGAGATCTGTCACATCAAATATCCCAGTTGGTATACCAAAACCATCCTTATCAGTGGCCACCTATTGGGAAAGAACGATCTCATATTGAAAAGATTACGATGAATGATCTAAAGCAGTTTTACGATCGTTTTTATACTCCTTCCAATGCAGTCATTGCCATTGCAGGTCATGTTAAAGTAGACGAAGTTATTTGCTTGGTAGAGAAATGGTTTGGATCCATCCCTTCAGAGAAACAACCTTTAATCCAATTACCTCAGGAACCTGAACAAACAGAACCCAGGTTTTCAAGGTTACATCGAGATGTTCCAACATCTATAGTTTATAAAATATGGAGAATACCGCATAGTCTTGAAAAAGACTATTATTCATTAGTTTTTTTATCTACATTTTGGGGTAGTGGCGAATCTGCCTATCTTTATGAGGAGTTAGTTCACAAACAGAAGCTGTGTGTTGATGCATTTACTTCTATAACCAATCATGTTGAATCAGCGATTTTATTTGTAGCCGGAGTGCCCAATGATAATGTCAGTTTAGAACAGGTAAACCAAGCATTGAATGATTTGGTGTACTCTTATCAAGGGGGAGAGCAATTATCGTATAATTTGCAAAGAGCAAAAAATAAGACTGAGTCAAATATATTGCAAGATCAGATCCTGATTCAAGACAAAAGTTATTGGTTGGCCGTATGGGAAACAGCAGCGAGTGTGGAACAGTACGAAAATGAAATAGAACGCTATCTTGCTGTTTCTGAAGAAGATATATTGAGAGTCCGTCAAGAATGGATCGTACCTCACCGGGAGAATACCCTTTTTTATGGCAATTTTAATAAATAAAGTTAATTTTATAAATATGAAGTATATCCATATCGTTTTACTTCTTGTTACTTTGTCTTTGACACCTGTTTTGAGTAACGCACAATCCGGAACAATTAAAGGATTTGTATATGATGATGAGAATGGAGAGCCTATTTCTTACTGTATGATGCAGTTAAAAGGGACTCAGTTGGGAGCTATGACAGAGCGTAGCGGGGCTTTTATTATCACCAGAATTCCGGAAGGAACTTATGTGTTATCAGTTAAATATTTTGGATATACTACAATAGAGGATACCATTGTGGTCGGTCGGTCAACAATTACAAAGCGCTACTTATTGAAAAAATCAAATACCATGCTGGATGAGTTTGAGGTTACTGCTGATGCACAACGCAGAGTACAAGAAACTCGTACGTCAGTAATTAGCATAACTCCCAAAGAGATTGCCAAAATGCCCTCTATTGGAGGACAACCCGACTTTGCGCAATATTTGCAGGTATTACCAGGTGTAATTTCAACCGGAGACCAAGGGGGACAACTCTATGTGAGAGGGGGAACACCAATTCAGAATATGCTGCTCATCGACGGAATGTTGCTTTATAATCCATTTCACTCCATTGGCTTGTTTTCCGTTTTTGATACAGAAATTATCAATACCGCTGATGTTTATACCGGAGGATATGGAGCAGAATTTGGGGGTAGAATATCATCAGTAATGGATATAAAAACACGGGATGGAAATAAAAAGAGAACTTCTGGTAAAATAGATCTAAATAGTTTTGGTGCTAAATTATTGTTGGAGGGACCGTTAGTGAAACTAAAAGAGGAGAAGGGGACATCCCTTTCTTATATCGCATCGATTAAAGGATCCTATCTGGAGAAATCATCGAAACTATTGTATCCCTATTTGGGTGAAGTGGGCTTGCCTTATAACTATGTTGACTTGTACGGTAAACTCTCTTTAACCACTACAGAAGGATCTAAAGTGAGCATTTTTGGATTTAGATTTGATGATCAGGTTAATTTTCCTGATATCGCACAGTATGGTTGGAATAATTGGGGGGCAGGAACCCAGTTTCTCGTTGTTCCCGGAAATGAACCCACAACTATATCAGGAACTATCTCGTACAGTAATTATAGTTCTCAACTGATTGATCCTGCATTTTACCCCAAGGAGAGCTCAATTGGCGGATTTTTAGCTAATATGGCTTTTAATTTCTATATGGGTAAAAATTATTTTACTGCCGGATTTGATTTAACAGGATATAAGGCGTATTATAAATATTTTACCAGATCCGGAATGATGGAAGAGGAGGTAGATTATACCACTGATGTGGCGTTATTTGCTAAATATAAGTACAATTACCAGGATCGCTTAATTATCGAACCCGGAATTAGACTGCAATATTATGCTTCGATGAGTGCGGCTGTGCCCGAACCCAGACTAGCGATGAAATATAATCTATCTAGAAAAGTTCGACTAAAACTTTCAGCAGGACTCTTTTCGCAAAATTTCACTACAATCACCTCCGATAGAGATGTGGTTTCCCTGTTTTCCGGTTTTTTGTCGAGTCCGGACCGTCTTCCCTACGAATTTGATGGAAAAGAAATGAAAGATAACCTGCAAAAAGCAGCACACTTGATTTTGGGAGTGGAGTTGGATCTTGTTAAGAATGTGGTAATCAATGTGGAAGGATATTATAAGAGATTTACACAATTGACTACTATTAATCGATATAAAATGTTCGAAATTAATCCCGATTTTATTTGGGAAAAAGGATCTGCTTATGGAGGGGATATTTCATTGAAATATGATCATAAGAACCTCTATATATGGGCGGTTTATTCGCTGGGATTTGTAGATCGTTATGATGGGAAAATCAATTATCATCCCCATTTTGACAGAAGACATAATGTTAACTTGCTTGTTTCTTACGCTTTTGGGAAACAGGTTCGTAAGGTTTGGCAAACCGATTTACGCTGGAATTATGGTTCCGGCTTCCCCTTCTCTCAAACTCAAGCAATCTATCCTCATGTCACTATGGGAGGAACCTTTTCAGGTGATTACGTGCGAGAAAATGAAGAAATCTATTATCTGTTGGCTGAACTCAATACGGGCAGATTACCGGCATACCATCGTTTAGATTTTAGTATAAAGAGAAAATTTTATTTTGGTGAGCGAAATTTAGTTGAGATAACAGGTTCAGTTACAAATCTATACAATTACAAAAACATCTTTTACGTTGATCGTGTAACCGCTGAAATTATCTATCAAATGCCACTTCTATATTCATTTGGAGTAACCTGGAGTTTTTAGGGGGCAAATGACTTATTGAGTATGAATACAGCAAAAACAGTGCATGGGTCTGCTCATGAAAACATAAAATTGAAAGTCCAAAGAGTGATTGCTATAGGATCAGTTTTGATCTTTGTAGGAAAACTCCTGGCTTATTTCCTGACCCATTCGGTGAGTATTATGACCGATGCTCTGGAAAGTATCGTCAATGTGATTACCGGACTTATCACGCTTTATGCTGTTTACTTATCCTGTCAACCCAAAGATGAAAATCACCCGTTTGGACATGGAAAGGCGGAGTTCCTTTCCGCTTCTATTGAAGGGTTTTTGATTATTATTGCCGGACTCGTGATCATTTTTGAAGCGGTAAAACGTTTCTTTATTCCGGTTCCGATTCTAAAAATGGATATTGGGATTATTATTGTTGCTATTGCGGGTGCTTTAAACTATTTGTTGGGCTGGTACAGTATCAGAATGGGAAAAAAACATAACTCTATCGCACTCATTTCAGGAGGAAAACACTTACATTCAGATACTTACTCATCCATTGGGTTATTGATAGGATTGCTATTGATCTATTTCACTAAACTCGTATGGTTGGATAGTCTCGTTGCGCTGTTATTTGGTACCATTATCATCGTAACCGGTGTGAAAATTCTAAGAGAAACTATTTCCCATTTGATGGATAAAGCCGATTTTGTACTAATAGAGAAAATCGGTAAAATGATAGATCAAAACAAGTCGGATTTGTGGATTGACATTCACAATTTTAAATTGGTCAAGTATGGCAACGGATACCATATCGATTGTGATTTAGTATTACCACGGAATTTGTACCTATTTGAAGCTCACGAAGAGGGAGAGAAGTTGCGGGAGCTATTGGTTTCTAACTTTTCAGAAGATATCACTTTCAACCTGCACACCGATGAGTGTTTTAGAAACTATTGCAAGCATTGTAAAAGAGAAAATTGCACTGAACGGACCCACGAGTTTGAATCCCAAATCAGTTTTGATATCGACCGATTTACCAAGGAAATTTCAGAAAAAGACGCAGATTTGGTTTAAATCTTATTCCCCTTTCGGTCATTGAGCGAAGTCGAAATGTCCGCCTTTTATTTCTATTTTTTACTTCTTATTTCATACTTCTTATTTGGAATTTAAAATAATTGGGGGGCAGGATGTGTCTTCCTTTTTAGTTATCCTATTTCCCCACTCTCCAATATGAAAGCTTATTATTTATATCGTGAACCTGACAGTACAATCTATCTCAAAAATCGTTTATTACTCCACCACAAAACTCCTCAAAAGAGCAATCTCTTCTGCCCAAAGTGTAGGATCAGGAGTTTCTAAAATGATAGGAATGTGGTTAAAACGGGGATCATTCATAAAGCGTTTAAAGAAATCAATACCCAAGAATCCTTTGCCGATACTGTCGTGTCTGTCCACTCTGCTGCCAAACTCTTTTTTGGTGTCATTTAAGTGGATCGCTTTCAGATAGTTAGCTCCGATAATTTCATCAAACTGACGGAAAGTTTCCGCATAGCCTGCTTCTGTTTTTAAGTCATAGCCGGCAGAGTAGGAGTGACAAGAGTCAATACAAACCCCGACACGCGTTTTATCCTCTACCTGGTCAATAATTTGGGCAATCTGTTCAAAAGTGTGTCCAAGATTGGTTCCTTGTCCTGCTGTATTTTCAATAATGGCAGAAACCCCTTTGGTCTTGTCCAAAGCGATGTTGATTGACTCGGCAATAGTTGCCAGACACTCATCAATAGAGTGTTGATTCAGGTGACTTCCCGGGTGGAAATTGAGCAACTGTAATCCCAATTGCTCACAGCGTTGCATCTCATCTAAAAAGGCATTACGTGATTTTTCCAACCCTTCCTTTTCGGGGTGTCCCAAATTGATTAAATAACTATCATGGGGGAGGATATGCTCCGCTTTGATTCCATATTTTTCACAATTTTCTTTGAATAGCTCTATGCTTTTTTTTGTCAAAGGGGGTGATACCCATCTTCTTTGATTTTTTGTAAAAAAAGCAAAGGCATTGGCTCCAATTTCATGGGCTCTGATGGGTGCATTTTCAACGCCACCTTCAGCGCTGACATGGGCTCCAATATATTTCATATTTCAATACTTATTTTTTAATTATTCTTCCGTATCTTCTTCTTCGGATCAATATGAGTACTACTCCCATTACCAAAATCATAACGAGAGGAATAATGATATTGATTACCGCATAAAAGGTACCGTTTTCTCTTATTTTTTGTGGATCCAATGTTCCAATTTTAAAACTTTTTGAACGCACTTGAAGGAGATCATCATCAGCACAGAGATAGTTGACACAGTTTAAAATAAAGTCAGTATTGTCGTACAGGGTTCGCGTATAAATATCATACCCGGCAGGGTAAGGTTGGTTGGACTTGGAGTCGAAATAGTTGCGAATCACATCTCCATCCGCAACGAAGATTTGTCTGGTATGAGGACTCTGATCTTTGAATCCCAATTCTTTAATCGTATCAAACTCAACAGGAAGAATACCACTATAAGCAGAGTTAAACTCCCCTTCTACCAATACTGCCAAGGGTAGATATTTAAAGGCATACTCTTCCATAATCGGTTTGGATTTGACTACTCCCAATGAAACGATAGCCGGTGTGGGCACCATTTTTGTGCGTTCGGATGTAGTTACTAAAACAGTCTTTCTGAGATCTCCCGAAGAACCTATAAAATCAACAGTACCGGTGAAATCCATCTTTAGATTCTTGAGTTTTCTGGTAATCGGATGCGAGGAAAAGTTCACAGCATTAACGATATAGGGGAAAGCCCAAAATTTGAATTGTGGTTGATCGCCGATATATCCTGAGGGGATAGGTACGGAGAGACAGGTTAAATCTTGTATCAGATTAGGATTGATACGGACTCCATATTTAAAAAAGAGCGTATTCAGTCCCAAAGGGCGTTCCACTGCGAAGAACTCGGGAGCAGTCTGTAAGCTGTCTATGGAAGCGTTGGAAGCATCGATGAGCCACAAAACTTTCCCCCCCCTCATGATATGTTGGTCAATCAAATACTTATTGATATCATCAAAGGGTTCTGTGGGTTGTGCAACAATCAAAACATCATATTTATTACCCAAGTCTTTAATGGTTTGTTTTACAGAATCTTCAATAGCAATACTCCTCAAAGTGTTGATTCTACCATCTAAGGTAACCCGTTCTACACTATAAAAGCGCTTTAGCTGGTACATCATCCAGGAGGTACTCATAAAGTCCAGCTCACCATGTCCATCCGTAAAGGCAATTTTGGCAGTTCTGGGTGCTACCAATTGACGGATTGTAGCCACTAAATTATACTCCAGCTCCTGAACTGAATAGTCGAGCCAACTGCTGCTGTTGTTGGGATCGGAAACCACCAAAGTAGCGGGTGCTTCCTTAACTTTGTACGAAATCATGGCTCCCGGTACTACGTAGTGCGTAGAGAAGCCTGTAGCATCCTGTTTACTGATGGGAATCGGATGCAATCCTTTTTTATAAAATTCACCGAAGATCGCTTTGCTCTCATCAGCAGATTTACCGGCAATAGGATCTACAAATTCAAAATAGATATTTTTGGAATAGCGACGAAACTCTTGAAGAATGTCCTCTGTTTTCTTTGCAAATAGTTCATAATCAGCAGGTTGATTTTTTCCTTTTAGATACACCTTGATATATATCTTTTCATCCAGTGATTTGAGTAGTTCAATCGTGGTTTTGGAAAGTGAATTACGCTTGTCTTGAGTAAGGTCAATTCTAAAAAATAGGTACGAGAAAACGATATTCAAGGTAACCAAAATGACTATCGCTACGAGCAAACTCGTTAAGGCCGTTTTTTTATATTTTTTGCTATTATTCATCATTACTAAAGTTAACAGATTACCATTTTCTACTGATCAAAACAATACGTGTAGCAATTAAAAAGAGGAAAATCATACTAAAAAAGTAGAGGAGATCCCGCGAATCAATCACCCCTTTACTAATCGAAGCGTAATGGTGGTCGATTCCTATGGTTTTAATCAAATATCCTACAGAGCCCAAAGCTTCAAAAGAGTAAATAAACTCGAATCCAAAATAGAAAATAAAACAGAGTGGTGCAGCCACAATAAAGGCGATAATTTGGTTGGTAGTCAGCGCCGAAGCAAAAATCCCGATACTGATAAAAGTAGATCCCAGCAAAACCAATCCTAAATAGGAACCCCATGTACTACCCATATCAATATTGCCCGGAGGCGAGCCTAAATTGTACACTGTAATGATGTAGATTAACGTAGGTAACAGCGCAATAATGAGCAGGACAACGCTGGCAAAAAACTTAGCCAGGATAATCTGAGTGTCCGATAACGGCTTGGTCAACAGCAATTCAATGGTACCACTTCGTCTCTCTTCCGCAAAAGAACGCATGGTAATAGCAGGTACCAGAAACAGAAAGAGGAATTTGGAGATATTGAAAAGACCTTGCAAATCAGCATAGCCGGAGTAAAGAACGTTGTTAATATTGGGGAAAACCCACAGAAAAAGAGCTGCAATAATCAGGAAAACACCGATAAAAATATAACCCAAAATCGAGCTCAGATAAGATTTCAATTCCTTCAAGAAAAGCGTGTACATAGTTTATGCATTTAACCTGCAAAGATACAATGAAATTTCGGATTTCGGATTTCGGATTTCGGAATTTGAATACTGAGCAATTTTATAATATAATTTACTGATATAGAATTCTATATATTTTATTATCAACCAGATATAAAACTGCGACAACTTGTCGCAGCTTTTCTATAGTTTTTAAAAATCCAGCAAAAATTCCATAAAACTAATCTTATAATCCTATCAATCCAATAAATCCTAATCTAAATAGTGTATATTTGCACTCTATTTTTCTTCATGATGAGACGTTTACTATTGATATTTTGTATTCCTCTATTTCTTTTTTCCTGCAGTACGGTGAAAAGAGACTCGCAACAGGTTTTGCAGTTGTACTACGACAAGCCGGCGAATCGTTGGGAGGAAACGCTTCCTTTGGGAAATGGAAGAATAGGAATGATGATAGATGGAGGAATTGAGCAGGAGGAGATCGTTTTAAACGACATCACAATGTGGTCGGGGAGTATTGACCCGGAAACGATCAATCCCGATGCCCGGGAGCAGCTTCCTGTGATTCGTCAGCTTTTGCTTGAAGGGAAGAATGAGCAGGCGCAGGAGTTGGTGTATCGCTATTTCAAATGTGGTGGCAAAGGTTCCCATTTTGGAAATGGTAAAGATGCTCCTTACGGATCTTTTCAACTGCTTGGAAATCTGAAAGTTAAACATCTTTATCCCGATCAGTCCGAAGTGACGGAGTATCGCCGGACGCTCTCTTTGAACGATGCTGTCGCCACTACGCAGTTTCAGAAAGGAAAGGTGACTTACCAACGACACTATTTTGCGTCCCATACGGATGATCTGCTGGTGGCTCACTACACTGCGGATCAGCGGGGTGCGTTGTCGATGGAGATTGCGTTGGAGCGTCCCGAAAGAGTGCAAATCAGTGTTCATTCGGATGAAATTGTGATGCAGGGGCAACTGAATGACGGTTTTGATGGCGATCAGGGAGTTCGTTATTTTTTTACTTTGAAAATAAAAAAAAAGGGGGGGGACGCATACCTCTACAGATAGTTCTTTGATTATTAGCCAAGCCTCTGAGGTTACGATACTGATGTGTACCTCTACGAACATGCTGGAGAAGAACCACATTCAAACCGTTCAAGACAACTTAAGTCATGCTGAAAAGTACAGTTTCCGGCAGCTGAAAAAGCGTCACATGAAAGTTTATCGCGAAAAGTTTGATCGGGTGGAACTGGATTTAGGTCCGCAAAATTTGGATATTCCCACAGATCAACGGCTGCTCCAATTTCAGTCGGATGAAGATCCTGCTTTGGTAGCACTCTATTTTCAGTATGGTCGCTACTTGATGATCAGCGGGACGCGAGAAAACAGCTTACCGTTGAATCTGCAAGGACTTTGGACAAATCAGGTGCAGACGCCCTGGAATGGAGACTACCATTTGAATATCAACGTTCAGATGAACTATTGGCTGGCTGAGGTGGGGAATCTGGCGGAACTTCACCTTCCTTTGGTCAGATTGACTGAGTCGTTGCAATCGTCAGGGGAGAGGACGGCAAAAGGGTTTTATCAGGCAGAGGGTTGGGTGGCTCACATGATGACCAATCCGTGGCATTTTACCGCTCCGGGAGAGCATGCTTCCTGGGGAGCAACCAATACCGGTGGAGCCTGGCTCTGTGCACACCTTTGGGAGCATTATCAGTACGGATTGGATACGGCTTATTTACGATCTGTTTACCCGATTATTCGGGGTGCGGCTCAATTTTTCCTATCCGCTATGATTGAGGAACCCCGCCATAATTATTGGGTTACAGCGCCCTCTTCTTCTCCGGAGAATGGCTTTAAAATACCCGGTTCGGATCAGACAATCTACGTCTGTCTTGGTCCTACTATGGATGCACAGATTATCCGCGAGCTCTTCACTAATCTCCTTTCGGCGGCGCAGATATTGGGTAGCAGCGATGAGGTAACGGAAGCGGTTGAACAGGCGCTATTCCGCCTCCCCCAAAATAATATTAGTCCAAAAGGATATTTAATGGAATGGCTGGAAGATTATGAGGAAGTGGATATCCAACACCGGCACGTGTCTCATTTGTATGGATTGTACCCATCCAATCAGATTTCTCCGGACTTTACGCCGGAATGGGCTCAGGCGGCGAAAGTAACGCTCAATCGGCGAGGTGACGAGGGTACCGGATGGTCAAGAGCGTGGAAAATCAATTTTTGGGCAAGATTGAAGGATGGAAACCGGGCGTACAGCTTGTTGAAAAAACTACTGGAACCTGCCTGGAATCCGGAAAATAAAGAGGAGCAGCGGGCAGGAACTTATCCGAACCTCTTTTGTGCGCATCCTCCTTTTCAGATTGATGGCAATTTTGGAGGGAGTGCAGGGATTGCCGAAATGCTGATCCAGAGTCAGCACGGGTTTATTGAGTTGCTTCCCGCACTGCCCGATCGATGGGAGAAGGGTAGTCTCAAAGGAGTTTGCGTTCGGGGAGCCGGAGAGGTGGATCTTATTTGGGAAAATCATCAGGTTCAGGAGGTTACGCTCAGAGCCAAAGCAGATCATCAATATCGGATCAAAATACCCGACTATGTTAAAACCGTGAAATGGGATCGCAATAAAGTGGATAGAGCAGATACTCCTTTTGTGGAAATTAACTTGAAGAAGGGGGAAGAAGTTACATTGCAATTGATTCCTTTCTAAATCATTTATTTTATCGTATCTTTGCCATGAAAAATAGTTTCAGCATGAAAAAATGGATCATTATTCCTTTGCTTTTTATAGTTTTCTGTTCATTTCATATACAGCACGGTATGGTTAAAGTGTATCATAAAGATTCCCGCTACTCCTCCGATCAGATTTGCAACCTTCGGGACGGAAAAGTGTACAAAAAAAGTTCCTCATACTCTTCCGATATTGTTTGTCGGATCGAGGGCAATAAGATTTATAAAAACAACTCGACATACAGCACCGATATCATCTATACCATAAAAGAAAACAAGGTTTATAGGGGCAACTCCACCTATTCCAGTGACCAGGTTTACACAATCAAGGATGGCAAGGTGTACAAGGGAAACTCCACTTACAGCAGCGATCTTCTTTACACCATCAAGGACAACAAAGTGTACAAAGGCAACTCAACCTACAGCAGTGATTTGTATTTCAGCTACGATAACTACGTCACCATTGAAGAGTTTGTTGCTATTTTACATGTGGTGAGATATACTTTTTAGATTTTGGATAATTCGGTATACTTTTGTTTCAAATAATCATATTCCGATTGATAGCGTTTCAATCTGTCGAGGTCTTTTTGGGTGGGAGCAGATAGGCGTGTTAAGTCCATATTGTTCTGCAGATCATACAATTTTACGGTTGTTGCCAGCAACTGTTCTCCTATGGCAGCGGCACTTATAAACACATTGTAGTTTGTCATAAATTGATCGGAATATTCTTTATTTTAATAATTTATTGTCTCTTTTTTTCTTATATCTCTTGCATAATGACGCTTAATGCTTTTGATACCCATTTTCCACATAAAAATATCGAAAGCGATAAAAGCAACAAATATTAATGACATCATCAATTCACTTTCAACATGAGCATTATACATCAATAAAAAATTGAATGTTCCATGGAAAAGAAAAGGAACAAAGAAGCTTAAGAATAAATATATTTGTCTCTTATAATCATTTGAAAATTTCGCCAAGGCATAAAAATATCCCATCATAATCCCAAATAATCCGTGACCGGGAACAGATAAGAGCCCCCTAAAAATAGAAACAACAAAACCATGCTCCGATACGTACATAATATTTTCGACCATGGCAAAACCCAATGATACAAATACGGCATAAACTATACCATCATAACTTTGATTGAATGCTTTATTTCTCCATGTTACTTTTTTAAGAAAAAAGAATTTTGTACCCTCTTCCACCAGGGCAGCCACAATAAAAGCACGATATAAAGAGTGCAACAAGGGAGAATTGATTGAGTTACTATACGAATTCAAGAGAAGCTCAATCAAAAAAACAGGTATAATACTAAGGGCACCAAATAAAAAGCATTTAGCTAAAAGTTTTTTCGGCTCTTTTTCAGAATCTTTTCTGTAAATAAAGGATAAGAAAACTATTACAGGTAAGATGGCTGAAATGATAAGTGAGATATTCATACTGTTATTTTTCTATTTTGTTGATTTAAAAAGTGGTATGTGGTTTTTAAAAAATATCGTTATTCCATAACATTTTTAGAAATTCTAACGCCGGGTAAACCTCTATATTATTCATTCGGCGGGGGTATTTATCCAATGAAACAACAATAAGCCGACAATCGGGGAACTCTTCAGAAAAAGCTTTTAATCCTTTGGTATGGTGCGATTGTACTTCATCGGTAGATTTAATTTCGATGGCCACCTCGGCATTTCCGATAATGGCATCCACTTCGTATCCCGATGATGTGCGCCAATAAGAAAGATTTTGCAACGGTCTGAAATAGCCGATATAGGCGATAATTTCTTGTAAGATAAAATGCTCGAAAGCATGTCCAAACTCAGGCGAACCCGGAATAAGGTTAGTCCTTTTCAAGAGAAAATTAGCAACACCCACATCGAAATAGTAAAATTTAGGAGATTGAATAACGCGGCGCTTTACATTTCGGGTAAATGCAGGAATGACGTAGCCGATTAGCGTTTCTTCCAAAATGGAAAAATACTCTTTCACGGTAGGAGCACTTATGCCACATTCCGAGGCGATGTTATTATAGTTCAAAATTTCACCATTGCTTAGCGCAGCAACCTCCATAAATCGGGTAAAAGTATTTAAGTTTCGGGTCAGTGCTTCAGCCTTGATTTCCTGTTGAAGATAATCGCCAACATAAGCGTGGAGTCGGTTTGTAGCATTTTCCACTAAATAATGGGGTGGAAGCATTCCGTTATTGCAGGCTTTGATCAGGTCGAATTCGAGAATTTCAGCACTTACAAAAGGATAGAGCTGTTTTCTGATAGCTCTGCCACCCAACAGGTTTACGCCGCTGCGACGTAGTTTGCGTGCACTGGAACCACTCAAAATAAAACGAAGATGATGGTTGCTTATCAGCCAATGCACTTCGTCAAGCAAAGCAGGGATTTTTTGAATTTCGTCGATAATCACTAATTCATTCTCGGGAAGTAAACTTAGCTCTTCACGTAAAAGTGCCGGACGACGATTATAACGTGCAAATTCATCAGATTTTAATAAATCGATATAACGAACATCCGGGAATAGCATTTTGAGCAGTGTACTTTTACCGGTTTGACGAGCACCCCAAAGGAAAACACTCTCATTTTCAGCATCTTGAAAGTGTATTTTCCGTGATAACATATTCAATGATTTCATAAATTGATCCATTTTCATCGCGCAAAGATACAAAATTTTCGTGTAAATCTAAAGTATAACTTTATTTTTACATGTATTTCTAAAGTTTGGCTTTATTTTTACATGTATTTCTAAAGTACTAACAGGTTGCGACCTGTCACTATTTGGATAAAAACTCATATCTTTGCAGATTATCAATTTTGTCATTTATGGATTTGCAGATTTTTCAATATGGGCAGGAAGAGATCGATTTTCTGAAAGCGCGGGATGAGCGGTTAGCTAAGGTCATAGAACGGTACGGAAAGATTGAGCGGCGGGTGAATCCGGATCTGTTTTCGGCGTTGGTGGATATTATTGTCGGACAGCAGATCTCTACCAAAGCGCACCGTACCATTCGGGGACGATTTTTGACGGAATTTGGGGCTATTACACCGGAAAGGATGGCACATTCCTCTGTTGAGCAGATCCAAAAAATGGGAATTTCATTCAGAAAAGCGGGAAATATCAAAAAGTTGACAGATAAGGTGGTAAACCGGGAGCTTGACCTGGAGCAGTTGCATCACTCGTCGGATGAAGAGGTGTTGAAAGCATTGACCGGTCTGGATGGAATCGGGATCTGGAGTGCAGAGATGCTGATGCTCTTTTCAATGCAACGTCCCAATATCCTGAGTTACGGAGACTTAGGGATTCATCGCGGATTGCAAAGAATATACGAGGTCCCCAAGGTGAGCAAGCAAGAGTTTATGCAGTACCATGAACGATACACCCCTTACGCCTCAGTGGCGAGCTTCTACCTGTGGGCTGTAGCGAGCGAACAGTCTTGAAAAGTCGAAAGTCGAAAGTAAATTTAGGATTAACAATCTGACACTCAAATTCGCACTATTTCGGATTTTATTTTATTTTTTCTTTTGGAAATAAAAAAAAAGGGGGGCAGACAAGGCTTTCCTTTTTAGTTATTTTATTTCCCCACTCTGGAATGTAAACCTTTTTGAATATGAGTGATCAATTACGAATTACGAATTACGTTTTGAACTGTCATGGAATCAATTCTATATCCTAATTTCTAAATTTACAATCATGTCACCCCTACGGGGTTATTGAAAAGTCGAAAGTTTTTGCTATAAATTGAAAATGGTTAAATATCTAATGTATTTCATTGATATTCAAATAATTCCGAAATCCGAAATCCGAAATTATGTTGATTTCGATTTCCGCCTTTTTTTACTCCCGAAATCTGTCTATCTCTTTCTCCTTTTCGGTTTCTCTTTCGTAAACAGATCCGCGGTATATTTTTCGTAAAGATCGAAAAGATAAACCATTCTGTTAGCTTCGCCGGTGAATGGTTGCGGACGATATGCCAAATCTACTGCTTTGTCCAGTTCGTTGTGTGCTTTAACCAATGCAGGAGGCATCGTCAAAGGATCGTAAAGGTCTGCCAAAGTGCTGTTTGGAAATTCCAGACGAGTATCTAAAACCTTTTGCGCTGCTTCTTCTATGGCTTTTATTTGCTTTTCGGTTGGATTTTCAGGCCAAGGATAATTTGTATAAACTATTTCGTTTGAATATCTTAATCTACTTTCTAATCTTCCACAAACTGACTTTACCCAAGCCATATGCATTGTTGACATTAATATACCAAAATGAAAAAGACCACCATTGGGAATTATATGGCAACTATTATTTGCAATATCATCTTTTCCAAAAAATCCCATCGGAATATACTTTCTGTTTTCAGAAGTCGTACTTGGAATTAAAACATAATCACTTTCGGGATGTCTGTCTTCGCCAAATAAGGTTGGAAAAGCTGCAAGTTTTTGTGTTGTTTGTCTTGAGCTTTTAGCTCTTAATTTTCTTACATTTTCGATTCGTTCTGTAATAAATTTTGCATTTTTTAATTCACTTGGATCAGCATTTTTAAGCCATAAACACCAACGTTTGCGACCATTTAGAAATTCGTATGCCGAAATAAGGGGTTTAAAAAATTTTTCTGAGATTGGTTCTTTTGTTACAAACTCCTTTTTTTCTTCGTCTGTAAACAAAAAATTGCCGCCATCATTGGGCATACTTCCAAATGACATTTCAGGCACGTTGCAAATAGGTTTTTTGCGTTTATCAATAAAAATGTCCTTTGTATCAACTAAGTAAGGATTGATATTCTTAACTTTTATTTCGTGTGCTTCTCCTCTAATATCTTCATACTCAAAAATGCTCTTGTTGTTGGTATCATAATTAGCGAAACCAATTATGATACAATAAACTGCTGCATTTCCTTTAGCTTCATTAATCCATTTAAAAGTACGATGAGCAAAATGAATTTTGATATTGTAATAATTGAATAACAAGTTCCATAAAATACCCACTTGTTCTCCCTGAGTAATAGAATTGGTGGAAACAAAAGCAACTTTGGTTGGAGTGTTTGCAATGAGTTGAGCAGCTTTCATATACCATGCAGCTACGTAATCCAGTACACCGAAACCTTTTACTCCCGAAAATACTCGTTGCATATCCAACTTTTGCTCCATGTTTTGCTCTTTCTTACCCACGAAAGGAGGATTGCCGAGAACATAATCGAAATGGATTTTTCCTGAAAAAGTTTTAGGATAAGTCCCCTCGAAAATCTGCACTTTTTTACTGAAAATATTTACGGTATCGTATTGAACTTCAGGCTCATTGACCATAATTATATTGGTAGTATTGGCTTTTATATCAACTTCCGCATTTTTAGTCAGTGCCGACCAATCCATTTGAAGTGCATTTCCTACTGTTATATGTGCCGATTTATTCAATGGTAAACGAGCGTAATATTGTCCAAACTCATGGCTAATCCGCATATTCATCTGGTGATCAATCAGCCACATCGCTACTTCGGCAATTCGTGCAGGAAACTCTTCGTACTCAATACCGTAAAATTGATCAACATCAATAAGAATAATGCTACTGATATCAAGCACTCGTTGTCCGGATTTGTACAACTCCCGTAAAACTTCTAATTCCAGCAATCGCAATTCCCGATAGGTGATTACCAGGAAGTTACCGCATCCGCAGGCTGGGTCAAGAAATTTAAGCGTGCTTAACTTTTTATGAAATTCTGTAAGTCTGTTTTTATTGCCTTTGATATTTTCAAACTCTTTCCAAAGATCATCCAGGAAAAGTGGTTTGATCAGTTTTAAGATATTGGTTTCGCTTGTATAGTGTGCTCCAAGATTTCTGCGTTCCTTCGGATTCATTACACTTTGGAACATGGACCCAAAAATAGCAGGGGAAATCTTACTCCAGTCGATGTGGGTACAATTCAAAAGAGCCTGACGCATTTTGCTGTCGAAACTTGCCGTGGGCAGAATCTCTTCAAACAACTTTCCGTTAACATACGGAAATTCAGCCAATTGCTCATCCAGATTTTTAAATCTTTGCTCTTTTGGCGTGTTGAGCACCTGAAAAAGTTCTTGCAGTTTCGCTGCCAGGTCACTCCCGTCAACATGGGTACGATGTTCGATATATTCCTGAAACTGTTGTTTCTCAAAAATGGTGGTATCTTCAGCAAACAGACAGAAAAGCAAACGCACCAAATAGACTTCCAAAGGGTGTCCGGTATAGCCAATCTCTTTCAGTCTGTCGTGCAGTTTCCCCATTAACTCGGCTGCTTCTATATTCGCCGGATCCTCTTCTTTGTAAACCTTTTTTTGATAGCCCAATAAGTATCCGAAATGCTGAACGTTGTTGATCAAGTCGTTTAGTTTGAACTCTACAAGAGATTCATCTTCAAGGTCATAAAGACGAAAGTTTTCAAAATCGGATACCAGAATATATTTCGGCAATTCATGTTGTTCAAGACCATGAGTGTACTCAATCGCCTGTTGATATGCTCTATCCAGGTTTTTCCCGCGACTTTTCATTTCAATCAAAATCGTACCCTTCCAAAGCATGTCGATATAGCCATCTGAGTCGTCCAGCTTTTTAACTCTATGTTCAAAAGTACCAACCCTTTTCCTGCTGATACCAAACACATTAAAAAACTCCACCAAAAACGGCTTCGCATCCGCCTCTTCACTCGCGGCATCCGCCCACTCCTTCGAAAACTTCAGCGCCCTATCCTTTATCTCATTCCAGCTTAATGGCATAATTTAATTTTGTAATTCAAGCTACAAATGTACAACAAAAACCTTAATTAGGATTAATAGGATTAAAAGATTTTAGGATTAAAAAAAGGCGGAAAGCGGAAGTCGAAAGTCGAAAGTTTTTTCATTTCTAAGTCCCGTAATTTGTAATTCGTAATTCGTGTCATTTTCTAAAAGGTATTATATTCCAGAGTGGGGTGATGGATTAACAAAAAAGACACCTCAAATCCTGCCCCCCTTTTATTTTTATTTCCAAAAAAAGAGTCTACTTTTTAAGATTCAAAATCGCATTGACAATATCCTCAATCGCATTGGGGAAGGAGAATTGTTTCATTTTTTCACCCATTTGGATGGCGCGTTCCTCATCTTCCAGTAATGCCGTTAGGTTCGGGATTAATTGGCTATGTACCTCACTATCAGGGATCATAATGGCTGCACCATGGGTTGACAGCGCGGACGCGTTCATGGTTTGGTGATCTTCCGCCGCATAAGGGAACGGAATCAGGATTGTGGGCGTTCCAATCAGGGTGAGCTCCGCAATCGCCAACGCGCCGGCACGGGAAACAATCAGATCGGCAACGCTGTAAGCATGGTCCATCCGCTGAATAAAGGGCACAATCTTGATATTTTCACTTTGGATTTGAATCCAATGGGGGGGAAGCGTTTTGTAAAACAGCTCGCCCGTTTGCCAAATCAGTTGTAGCTGAGGATTATTAAAGGTGTCCATATTGGAAGCAATGGTCTGGTTGATAGAGCGTGCTCCCAGACTGCCGCCCATCACTAAAATGGTCTTTTTATTGGGATCCAATCCGAAATATTCGAATGCTTCCTCTCTTTTTTTGACTACCTGACTGATCTCCGCACGGACGGGATTACCGGTTAATACAATCTTCTCTTTGGGGAAATATTTCTCCAATCCTTCATAAGCGACAAAGATTTTTTGCACTTTTTTAGCAACCCAGCGGTTGGTCATGCCGGGATAGGAGTTTTGCTCCTGGATTACAGCAGGAATTTTGAGCGCAGTGGCAGCCCGAAGGGCAGGACCGCTGGCAAAACCACCCACACCAATAACTACATCCGGATTGAAAAAGCGAATGATCTTTTTCGCTTTGTTGTACGCCTTGAGTAGCACAAAAGGAAGCTTGAGATTGCTCATGATTCCCTTGAGGTTAAAATCTCTGCTTACTCCGTAAATTTTCAATCCTTCGATAGGATAACCGGCATCGGGAACCCTTTTCATCTCCATCTTATTTTCAGCACCAATAAAGAGAATGTCAGCATCCGGAACCTCTTTTTTGATCTGGTTGGCAATCGCTAAGGCGGGGAAAATGTGTCCTCCGGTTCCCCCTCCGGAGATGATAAAACGTTTATTCATGGTGATTCATTTTTTATTTCATATCAGGAGTAAATTATTTTGAGATCGCGGATGAAGAGCTCAATATCCTCGGGAGTAGTGTCCCAGGAGGTGACTAACCGAATCTCGTTGTTGGCTTCATCCCACACGTAAAAGAAGTGGTTTTCCAGCAATTGATCTATTTTTTCTCGGTCCATCTTGACAATGATGATATTGCCTTGTGTGGGATAAGTAAACTCAAAAGGATGGATGAGGCTCATCTCCTTTCTGAGCAGTTGTGCCATTTGGTTGGCGTGTGTGGCATTGGTAAGCCATAGATTATCAGCAAGATAAGCCATAAATTGTGCTGACGCAAATCGCATCTTGGAAAAGAGTTGAGTTGATTGCTTGCGTATCAACTTCATATTTTCAGCCAGTTCCGGGCGCAGTGTAATCACGGCTTCACCCATCATCATCCCATTTTTGGTTCCCCCGAAACTGAGGATATCAACCCCTACATCGGTAGTCATCTCTTTGAAGCTGCATTGCAATGTTGCAGCGGCATTGGCAATCCGGGCGCCATCCATGTGCAAATACATGTTGTTTTGGTGCAACAGATTGGCGAGAGTTTGGATCTCAGCAGGTGTGTAGAGGGTTCCCAGTTCCGTTAATTGAGAGATATAGAGCACTTTAGGTTGGGAGTGGTGTTCAAAACCAATCAGGTGGAGCATTGATTCAACCATCGCGGGAGTAACCTTACCATCGAGAGTTTTAAAACTCTTGAGTGCAGCTCCGGTGAGCCATTCGGGTGCACCACACTCATCAATATAGATATGTCCCGTTTCGGCAGTGAGTATGGCGTTGAACGGTTGCGTGCAGGCGCGCAAAGCACAGATATTGGCGCCGGTACCGTTGAAAACAGGAAAAAAGTCAGCCTGCTCTCCAAAATATTTCCGAATGAGTTGGGCTGCTTCTGCGGTGTAGCTGTCATCACCATAAGCTAATTGATGATTACGGTTTGCACTAAGCAATGCATCCATAATTTTGGGATGCACTCCGGAATGATTATCACTACCAAAACTTCGCATAAAAGAAACTTTAAAACAATCAACAAAAATAGTAAAATTTAATGAAACAGCTCCCCTGAATTTGAATTGTTAAAATATCTTAATGAACTGGAAAAATCCTCTGTTTTTCGGTACCTTTGCACCGTTTTTTCAAATAACCCTATAAAATATATTATTACCTGATTATGAACATTTTAGTATTAAATTGTGGAAGCTCATCAATCAAATATCAATTGATTTCTATGAATGACACCACTGAGTTGAAGGCAAAAGGCTTGGTTGAACGTATTGGTTTAGAGGTAGGAGAGTTTACTCATCGCCCTACCGGTAAAGATAAATATTCAGTTCAAACTCCAATTAAGGATCACAGCGTTGGAATTAAGTTGGTTTTGGACGCGTTGGTAGATCCTCAACATGGCGTTTTGTCATCCATTGATCAGATTAATGCGGTAGGACATCGTGTTGCTCATGGTGGTGAGTACTTCAAAAAGAGTGCTTTGATTGATAAGGAAGCGTTGGAATATATTAGAAAATGTTCAGAATTGGCTCCTATACATAATCCTGCTAATTTAATGGGTATCGAGGTGATGCAAAAGATGTTGCCTAACGTGAAACAAGTTGCAGTATTTGATACCTCTTTCCACCAAACTATGCCACCTGAAGCATTCTTGTACGCTATTCCTTATAAATACTATGAAGAAAATAAGGTTAGACGCTACGGATTCCATGGAACCAGTCACAAATTTGTAGCTCCTAAAGCAGCACAGATTTTAGGTAAGAAATATGAAGATCTTAAAATTATCGTTTGTCACTTAGGAAACGGAGCTTCCATATGCGCTATCAAAAATGGTGAATCTGTAGACACATCTATGGGCTTTACTCCGGTTGAAGGATTGGTGATGGGTACCAGAGCTGGTGATCTAGACTCAGGAGCATTGCTTTATATCGCTGAAAAAGAGGGGTTGGACTATAAAGGAATGAACAAACTGGTAAACAAAGAATCCGGATTACTTGGAATTACAGGGAAAAGTTCCGATATGAGAGATATCAATGACGGTGTTGAAGCGGGTGACAAGCGCAGTATTTACGCTCATAAAGCATTCTGTTATAGAGTGAAAAAATATATCGGAGCTTACGCTGCCGCCATGGATGGTGTTGATTTGATCATATTAACCGGTGGAATTGGAGAAAATGCAATAGAACAAAGAGAAGAGATTTTGAAAGATCTCAAGTTCTTTGGTGTTGATTTTGATCCGGTTGCTAACCAAACCAGAGGAAAAGATGCAGTGATTACCAAACCCGGAAGCAAAACCACAGTGATGGTTGTTACCACCGACGAAGAATTGGTGATTGCAACAGATACTTATAACCTTACAAAGTAAGGTTAGAGGTCATTGTAAAGCAATAACTTTTTGAGCAAAGCGAAGAAAACTTATAGAAACTATTCAATACGATACCGCTATCATTTATCTTTTTTTGTAAGTTTGTGATTTATTTATTCAGAGAATTTTATGGCAAAAGGGAGAATACTACAAGTAAAAGAATCCGAAATAACGGTTATTAGTCAGCAGAATACCGATTATATCAGTCTTACGGATATGACCGTTAATTTTCGAGAAGGTAGCGGACTGATAGGCAAATGGATAACCAACAAAAACACGATAGAATATCTCGGCGTTTGGGAGAGAGTAAATAATCCCGATTTTAATTACCCCGAATTCGGGGTAATTGGACAGGAAGCGGGTACGAACAGATTTATGATGTCAGTTGGTCAATGGATTGAAAGGACGAAAGCCGTTGGAATGCTCGTAAAAGCCGGGAGATACGGTGGAACTTATGCACATAAAGATATCGCATTTCACTTTGCAATGTGGTTGAGTCCCGAATTTCAAATCTACTTGGTTAATGAGTTTCAACGTCTTAAAGACGAAGAGAATAACCGTTTGAAATTAGAGTGGAATTTGCAACGGACTCTTGCTAAAATAAACTACCAAATTCACACCGACGCAATCAAGGAAAACCTTATTCCACAAGAAATCACAAAACAGCAAGCTAATATTGTTTATGCCAACGAAGCCGATTTGCTAAATGTTGCTCTTTTTGGAATTACAGCGAAAGAATGGCGAGATAGCAACCCCGATAAGGCGGGAAACATAAGAGATTATGCCACTTTAGAACAGCTTGTTGTGTAGAGCAATATGGAGAGCGTAAATGCATTGTTAATTCAACAAGGTTTATCACAAAGTGAAAGACTTCTACAACTCAATAAAGTAGCTATTACACAAATGAAATCGCTACTTGCAAGCAGCACAATGAAAAAGCTGAAATAGGAAAACAACGAACTGCTATAAGTCAAGTCATATTCCTTTGTGACTAAGGAATATTCATAAATTTATGGCTTTGGAGTGATATTCTCCATTGAGGATGATCCAGAGCGTACTGTACAATATGAGGTAACATTTTGGGAGAATTACTCCATTCCGGCTGTAGAAACCGGAGAGTATGACTCCCAATTTTTTTTGCATTCTCTTCAGCCCATTTAAAGTCGTCATGATCATAAATAATCACTTTCAGTTCATTGGCTATCTGAAAATAGATATCCAATGGCGGGTGATTTCTCTTAGGCGACAAGCAGATCCAATCCCACTCGCCACTGAGCGGTTCCGATCCGGAGGTTTCCAAAAAGAGCTCAATATTGTGTTTGTGGAGTTCCCGGCAAAGATAGCTGAGGTCATACAGCATCGGTTCGCCGCCGGTAATCACTACCGCTTTGGCAGGATTTTCGAGAATTCTTGCAATCGCCTCATCTGTACTGACTAAACTATGTTTGGACGCATCCCACGACTCTTTCACATCGCAAAAGAAACAACCCACATCACAGCCGCCAATGCGTAAAAAGTAAGCAGGCTTGCCCGTGTGGAAGCCCTCACCTTGTAGGGAATAAAACTCTTCCATAATTGGTAATAGGTAGGGAGAAGGGGTCTGATTCGAGTTAAAATGGGCCATGCTATTCGGTTCGTTTAAAATTTTTACAAAAATAAGAAAAAGGATCGGAATAGTGAAAAAAAAGATGTATCTTTGCAAGTTATGTTGTGATCAGAATCTTAAAAAGTATGGATAACTTTATTGTATCAGCTCGAAAATATCGTCCTAACACATTCAACACGGTGGTTGGACAAGATTCCATCGTTGCCACCTTAAAAAATGCAATTAAAACCAATCAGGTTGCTCAGGCATTTTTATTTTGCGGTCCTCGTGGAGTAGGAAAAACCACCTGTGCCAGAATCCTGGCTAAAGCGCTCAACTGCACTAACTTAACTACAGAACATGAGCCTTGTAATGAGTGTCCCTCTTGTCAATCTTTCAACCAATCTGCCTCTTTCAACGTCTATGAATTGGACGCTGCTTCCAACAACTCTGTGGAGGATATCCGTTCGTTGGTAGAGCAGGTGAGGATCAGTCCGCAGGGGGCTAAATATAAGGTTTATATTATCGATGAGGTGCACATGCTTTCCAATCAGGCGTTCAATGCCTTTTTGAAAACATTGGAAGAACCGCCATCTTATGCGAAATTCATTCTGGCTACAACCGAGAAACACAAGATTATTCCTACCATCCTTTCGCGTTGCCAAGTGTATGATTTTAAGCGAATTACAGATAATGATATTGCCAAACATCTTGAATATGTGGCTAAGCAGGAGGGAGTAACCATTGAGCAGGAGGCGTTGCGTGTCATTGCTTCCAAGGCGGATGGTGCTTTGAGGGATGCCCTTTCCATTTTTGACCAGTTGGTGAGCTCTTCAGGCAATCAGATCAGCTATAAAACAACGATTCACCATCTCAATGTGCTGGATGTGGATCATTACTTTAAAATGACGGAACATCTTTTCAGTGAGGATGTTACGACTGCATTGTTGCTTTTTGATGAGATATTGGCGCAAGGTTTTGATGGTCAGCATTTTATTGCGGGGTTGGCGACTCATTTCCGCAATTTGTTGTTGGCACAAACTCCGGGAACAGTGAAATTGATGGAGAGTTCAGATGCCGTAAAGCAGAAATATATCCAACAAGTACAAGGAATTGACAGGATGTTGCTGGTTCGGGCGATGGAGTTGGCGAATCAGTGCGATTTCAACTATAAAATGTCAAATAACAAGCGTTTATCCGTTGAAATTTGCTTATTGCAGATCAATGGCAACTACGTGTATAAGCTAAAAAGCAGCGTCAGGCAATCACGGGAGGGATAATATAGAAAAACAACCCACTCCGGGGGCGATGACCGCTCAGACTGTGACTGCTGTGCCTCAGCAATCGACCCGTTCTTTTGTGGCACCGACAGGTGTTCCGATTAAAAAGACAGTTCCTATTTCCGATCTTTTGGAAAAAGAAATAAAGGGGGGAAGCGAAACTATCGCTCCACCCGTGGAAACAGCAAAAGAAGAACAAGCTGTCTCACTCGCTACTGCCGAGCCACAGATAACCGAGGGGGGTGACTCAGATACCGAAGAGAAAGAAATATGCTGCCCCCCAAATATTGAAGATCCAAAAGAAGAAAAAAAAAACTTAACCTTTGCAGAGCATTGGAAGATCATTTTTGCACAAGTTTTCGAAAAAATACCCCTTATTTTACACCCTTTGGATGGGTATATTCCTGAAATTAAGGATAATATAATTACCGTAAAATTAAAAAACGATTTTCAGAAAGATTATTTTGGGCCGGAAATCAGGCATCTGCTGAGTTATTTGAGAAACCAATATGATGACCGGATTGAGGATATCCAATTGGTGGTGGATGAGTCGGTAGAAACGAAAAAAATCATTTATGATTTGGTTGACAAAATGGATGATTTGAAAAAGGAAAACCCTGAGTTTGAGAACTTTATATCTATTTTGAAATTGCACGCTAACGATTAAAACGATGAAAAAATTAGGATTAATTCTATGCTTATTCTGCTTATTGTCAGGACTTAATGCGCAAGTATTTGAAATTCAAGGGAAAGAATTGCATCGCGCAATTCCGGATGCTACAGTGGATAGTGTTTGGAGTGGGATCGGGTTGCCCTGGGGAATGACCGGAAAAGATATCATCATCGGCTTTACTGACTGGGGATTTGACTACACGCATCCTGTTTTTTATGATACCTCCATGACTCGTTACCGGGTGTTGAGAGCCTGGGATCAGTTCAAAAAAGAGGGTCCTACGCCTGCCGGGTTTGATTATGGGCGGGAATATGTTGGCGAAGCTCAGTTGCTGGCTGCTCAGTGTGATACTTTTAATGTGTATCAATATGCTTATCATGGTACGCATGTAGCTTCTATTGCAGCCGGAGCAGGAGCCGGAACGATTTACAGGGGAGTGGCTTACGAAGCGGATCTGCTGTTTGCTACTTTTTTGGTGGATGAACAGGCAGTGGTGGATGCGTTTCAGTGGATGTACAATGTAGCTCAACAGGAGGGAAAACGATTGGTGATCAATATGAGTTGGGGATTATATTATATTGACAATTATACCGGAACCGGGAAAATCGGTCAAAAAATGGAGGAGTTGTCGCAATTGGGCGTTGTGTTTGTGACCAGTGCGGGGAATAATGGGGATGTGAACTTCCATATCGATCAGGATTTTGATAGTGACAATGGGATTGATACTTTGCGGACTATTGTTCATTTTGCGGGAGGTTCTTCCTACCAATATGGACAATCGATTACGATGACCAATTCACCTAATACCACTTTTTCTTTTGCATTGCAATTGTTAACCAATACCTATCAACCTCTGATCATGACTCCTTTTTATAATACCGCAGATAGTTCAGGCTATTTTGAGTCCTATATGGTGTATGAAACGGATACGATTCATTACACGGTGGAGATTGATCAGGAGGATTTGAATAATCATCGTCCCGAGGTTAGAGTGAGAGTTAAGAAACCGCAATCTATTTACAGAATCGGACTTCATGTAACAGCACCATCGGGTTATTTTCATGCCTGGAATGTGATAGAACTGACTAATGATGTAGGTAATTGGGGTGGCTCATTTGTAGGACCATCTTCATTACCGGGGTGGAAATCAGGGAATCCTCACTTCGGATTGGGAGCACCGGCCAATGTTGAGTGTGCTATTGCAGTGGCAGCACATAAGTCGAAAGTAGTGACACCAAACTATATTATCGGGGGTGAGATTGCTTCTTTTTCCAGCTATGGACCTACTATTGATTATCAAACCAAGCCGGAGATTTCAGCTCCCGGAAATAATATTGTGGCAGCATTGTCCAGTTATACTAACACTTATACCGGGTCTTATGTAAGAAAAATAGAGTTTCAGGGTAGAGAGTATCAATTTGTGTCGCTATCCGGAACCTCTATGGCTTCCCCATTAGCGGCCGGAGTAGTGGCGTTGATGTTGGAAGCTAACCGTTGGCTTACTCCAGAGCAAGTGAAAGAGGTGTTGACTGAGACAGCGCGTAACGATGAATTTACTGCTGAAAGCGGTGTGGAGCGTTTTGGTTATGGAAAAGTAGATGCCTATCATGCAGTTTTAGCAGCTGTGGATTTGGTGGGAGTACAGGAAAATGAAATTCAACAATTCAGCAGTTATTTGTTCCCAAATCCTTCAGATGGCACACTTTTTGTTGGTATAGAGTCAGAGGAATCAGGTGCATTGATGGAAGTTTTTAGCCTGGAAGGAAAAAGAGTTTTTGTTCAATCTTTGGTTTCTGGATTGCAACAGTTGAATCTGACAGAACTTCCTGCAGGATGCTATTTAATAAAACTCACTGCACAAAATAGACATGAAATCCATAAATGGATTAAATTTTAATTAAAAATTAATTAAATTCGGACAAAAAGATATGATGAATACTTATATTCCTAATGAACGATTAGAGAAGGTTACTATCTTAAAGAAGTACAGAGTGTTGAGGAGTTCTTTGAAAGATACAACGTCTGAAGAGAGTAAAAAGTTGTTTCGCAAAGCTTTTAGCCTGGCTGTTGATGCGCATAAGGATATGAGGAGAAAGAGTGGAGAACCATACGTATATCATCCTATTGCTGTTGCAGAGATTGTTGCTAAAGAGATCAAATTGGGGACCACCTCCATGATTGCTGCTTTATTGCATGATGTGGTTGAAGACACAGATTATACGATCGAAGATATTCGCGATATGTTTGGTGAAGAGGTAGCCAATATCGTGTATGGTTTGACCAAGATTGATGATATTGTGATGGATGAAAATCAATCCATACAAGCTGAAAATTTCAGAAAAATCTTGCTTTACACTGTGGACGATATTCGTGTTATTTTGATTAAGTTGGCTGACCGACTACACAACATGAGAACACTCAGTTCCATGATTCCGGAGAAGCAGTGGAAGATCTCTTCTGAAACACAATATTTCTTTGTTCCGATAGCACACCGCCTGGGGTTATATTCCATTAAGAGTGAGTTGGAAGATTTGGCGATGAAATATAATGACCCGATTACTTATGCTAATATTTCTCATCGATTAAAATCAAGCTATAGTTTACGTCAAAACTTAATTGAGGATTTTACAAAACCGATTATTGAAAAACTCGAACAAGCCGGGATTGAGGCGGAGATGACCAGTCGTGAAAAGTCGATTTATTCCATCTATCAGAAAATGAAACGCAAAAATATCGATTTTGATGATATTTACGACATTTTTGCAGTTCGGTTTGTATTTGACTCTCCTCCGGAACTGGAAAAAGATATTTGCTGGAGGATCCATACGATTATTACCAGTTTATATAAGACTAATGAAAGTCGTGAAAGAAACTATTTGACTAATCCTAAAGCAAACGGCTACCAATCGCTGCACGTTACTGCGATGAGTAATGCCGGTAAGTGGATTGAGGTACAGATTCGTTCCAAGAGAATGGATGAGATTGCTGAGAGAGGGTTTGCTGCGCATTATAGATATAAAGAGGAGAATAGAACACCTGTCGAGTACGAAAACAGAGTAGAGGATTGGTTGGAAAGAGTGCGGGAAATGCTTAAAAGTGAGGATACCAATGCGCTTGAGTTCTTGAATGAAGTCAAGATGAATCTGGACTTGAAAGAGGTCGTGATTTTTACCCCCAAGGGAGACAGAAAACTGCTTCCCAAAGGAGGTACGGTTCTTGACTTTGCATATACACTCCATACCACTATCGGAGATCAATGTATTGGCGCCAAGGTGAATTATAATATAGTATCCATTGAGCATGTATTGCAAAGCGGAGATCAGGTAGAGGTAATTACCTCCAAGAAGCAGTTTCCTAAAACAGAATGGCTTTCGATTGTCAAAACGGCACATGCGCGTGAGAATATCAAAGATGCGATCAGATCAGAACAAAAAAAGCAGGTTAGTGCCGGGAAAGAGCAACTCAGACAGATTTTTTCCGAGTTGGATATCCCGTACAGTAAGGATAATATCGGAAGGATTCAGGCGGACACACGAATCGCTTCTGTTGCTGAGTTTTGGAGCCATATCGCTCAAGGAGTGATCTCTTTCGATAGAATTAAAAGTATTTTTAAGGGCAAAGGGGAATATAGGGATGTCCAAAAAAAGATTGCAGAAGGGTTGAAAGAGAAATCGTTGGATAAATTGATATATGAACAATTGGAAGAGAAGCCTGAAGTGTTCTTTTTGGACGAAACATCGGATAGTATCAGGCATATTATTGCCGGTTGTTGTAGTCCGCTTCCGGGTGATCAAATAGTTGGTTTTCAGATATCTAACGAGCTGATCGAAGTGCATATGACAAACTGTCCCAAGGCGATTGAACAGATGTCTAAATTTGGGAACAGGATTATTAAAGCGAAGTGGTATAATGATCAGGATATTGGATTCCTTTCCGGGTTAAGTCTGACCGGTTTTGACCGTAAGGGGATTATTAAAGAGATTGTAGATATTGTTACCCAGCAGTTGGATTTGAATATCAGAACGATCGAAATGTCTTCCAAAAATGACATATTCACAGGCAAGCTGATTTTATACATCAAAAATGTTAAGGCGCTGAATGAATTAATTGAAAAATTATTAACGATTGAGCAAATAGAGCAAATCGAACGTATTGCGCCCGGAGTTTAAGGTTGTTCTTTTTTTGAAAAAAATAAAAAAGGGGGGAAGGAAATTCAAAACTGTTAATGTTTGTTAAATTTTAATAACCTCATTATCAGTATTCTATCAAGTAAGTGATTAATATTTTAAAATATATTAACAAATTGTCAAAAAAAAGTAGTACTTTTGCAACTCAATTAAAAATGAAATAACTATGTCAGAAATTATTGAAAGAGTACAAGGAATTATTGCTGAGAAATTAAGTGTTAATCCTGCTGATGTAACTCCAGAGAAAAGTTTTACTAACGATTTAGGAGCTGACTCATTGGATACAGTTGAGCTCATTATGGAATTTGAAAAAGAATTTGGAATTTCTATTCCGGATGACGAAGCTGAAAAGATTGCAACAGTTGGGGACGCAATTTCCTACATTGAAAAAAACGTTTAATAAACGAAATTTCAATCTGATTGCTTTTTAGAAGCATAAAGTGCTTTTGCACTTAGAACTTGATTCGTTTTCTATTACAGAGGACGGATCAAGTTCTTTTTTTAATTGAAAGTTGAAAATGGAGAATGAATCAAATAATGCAATCATTACCTATTTAAGCAATAATTGAAAAAATTGCTTATTTAAGTAATAAAGTTAATTATTGTCTACATTGTTTATAAATAAAAATATTAGTCATTTGACTTATAAATAAAAATATTAGCCATTTGTCTTATAATTAAAAATATTAGCTATTTTGAGAAATGTTTTATATATTTGCATTTCAATTTATTAAATAAAAGTATAGCTGTGTACAAATTAATTTTACTTGTACCAAAAAAAATCCATGAAAACTTAATAAATGAAGTTTTTAATTCTATTTTTATGTAATTTTGCAAAAAAATAGAAGTGAAATGAATTTTTGGCAATTTAGAAACCAATTTTACGATTTAGTCTGTTTTAATATTAATCAGGTTTATGCATGGGAACCCAATTTTGAGAAAACCAATCTCACTCGTTGGATAAAGCAGAATTTGATAGTAAAATTGCGAAATTCCTGGTATAGTTTTCCCGAATATCTGAAAACTCCTAATATTCAATGCTTTATATCTAACAAGATATATGCTCCATCCTACATTAGTTTACATTCTGCATTGGCATTTTATAATATTATTCCGGAGGCAATAGTACAGACAACAGCGGTTAGCTCGTTAAAGAAAACGAATTTTGAGAATAGATTCGGATTCTTTTCATATCAGCAAATTTTACCTGAATTAATGTTTGGGACTGAACAAAAGAAGTTTTTAAAGAAACATACTTTAGTTTTTGCTATTCCTGAAAAAGCAATTTTAGACTTGTTCTATCTTTATCCACAATATAATAATGAACAAGAAATTAGAGAACTACGATTTGATGAAGTGTTTATTCAGGAAGAGTTGAATTTAGAGTTGATGGGTCAATTTACAGAAAGGATGCAATCAAAGGTAGTTCGGAATAGAGTAAATTTACTTTTAAAAAGTTATAATTTATGTTTAATATAGAACAAATAAAAAATTATTTCCCGCTACAAATCAGAGAAAATCCGGCTCATCAAAAATATATGGTGAAAGAATATATTCAGCTGATGATTTTAGATTTTTTAGCAACTTCAAAATTTGTAAAAAAAATTGTTTTTATTGGAGGTACAAATTTGCGGTTGGTAAAAGGAATTGATCGGTTTTCAGAAGATTTAGATTTTGATTGTAAAAATTTATCTGCTGAAGATTTTTCAGACTTGTCGCAATCGGTTTTAACTTTTCTGAATCGTTCGGGTATACGAGCCGAAGCGCGAGAAAAACAAAGCGAAAAATTAACAGCATATAGATCAAGGATCTATTTCCCTGAACTATTATTTGAATTGGGGATATCGGCATATAGAGAAGAACGATTTATGATAAAGATTGAAAGTCAAAATCAAGAATTTGAATATACACCCCAAATGGTTCATATTAGCAGTTGTGGTTTTTATATTTTGTTTCCTGTTCCATCGGATGATCTGCTTTGTGCAATGAAATTATCAGCTCTACTTTCGCGAGCAAAAGGACGTGATTTTTATGATGTTTTGTTTTTACTTTCTCAGACAAAACCCAACTATGAATATTTAGCTCAAAAGCAGGGTATACACGACGCAACAGAACTCAGAAAAAGATTAGCAGAAAAAATAGAAAACATTGATTTAGTGCATAAATCTAGAGATTTTGAACATTTGTTATTCAACAGAAGGAATAAAGATAAAATTTTGAATTTTGGGGAATTCATTAAAATGATAAATTAAATTTAGATAACAAATATCATTTATTATACAAATGTTTGACTTCTAATTTTATGTAAATATGCAGAAAAACAGAAGTAAAATATAATCTCTTACTAATTTAGTAACCATATTTACAATTTGGTCTATCGGAAAATCAAGAAAAAAATCTCAAAAAAAGGGATAATAAGCATTGCAGTAATCGGAAAAAATTATTACTTTTGAAAACTTTTTTTCACTGATTAAAAATTTAACTTTACGACAATGAATAAGAAAATTTCAAATGTTTTTCCTTGGGTATTGATGATTTTAATGTCGTCGGTTACCTTTGTAGGGATTTTATCAGAGTTGATGCCTTCTGGCGTTTTACCACAAATTATGGATGACTTGGGTATTAACGAGGTGCAGGGTGGTAGATTGGTAGGCTTATATGCACTTGCATCAGCTATTTTTGGTATTCCGCTCATTTCTGCGACAATGCAATTTAACCGCAAGAACTTATTATTATGGTTATTGCTAGGATTTGCCGTTTGTAACATTGCGTCAGCTTTGGTACACAATTATTATTTAGTTTTAGTGCTTCGTTTTCTCGGAGGTATCAGTGCCGGTGTAATGTGGCCTATGATTGCTGCATTCGGTATGCGATTGGTTGATCCTCATCATCAAGGGAAAGCAGTAGCGGTAATTATGGCGGGAAATACGCTAGGGATTAGCTTAGGTATGCCTCTGATGACCTCTATTGGTGAGAAATTTGGTTGGCGTACTGAGTTTATTGTTTTGGGATTGATTGTTGTTCTTATTGCTGTACTTTCTTTCTTTATGCTGCCATCTACTCCTGGCGAAAAACTCACAAGAAGCACATCTCCTTTTGCTATGCTGAAGAATAAAGCTATTTTATTAATTATTCTTCTCACTTTATTGGGAGTTAGTGCACATTACGGAGTTTACACCTATATTACTCAGTTAGTAGCAGAAATCGATATTAAGGGCGGTATTGAAATGGCGTTGCTCGTATTTGGTATTGGCTCGTTGATATCTATTGTTATTGCAACGAAGTATATTGACAAGTATTTGCGTGAACTCACAGTATTAATGTTTGCTTTCATTGCTATCGCAATGGTGATGTTTTATTTCTTCAAAGGTGCAATGTTCATCTCTCATTTAGGTTTCTTCATGTGGGGATTGTCATTTGGTCCGTTGGTAACACTCTTCCAGGCAGCAGTCGGCAATCAAGTGGAAACTGCCAAAGACGTGGCCATGTCGGTACAGTCCTGTATGTTTAACCTCTCTATTATGCTTACTACCTGGGTAGCAGGTGTATTGTTAATGCATTACGGTGCATTAAATCTCACTTGGTATGCAGTAATATTGGCTGTTCCCGGAATCATCATTTCGATTTTTGCAAAACACACCCTTCGTCCGATGGGATAAAAGAGAAATGGAATTACAAACGAACCGTCTAATTTTAAGGGCTTGGCAGGAAAGCGAAGCGGAAATATTTTATAAATATGCTAAAAATCCGAATGTAGCTCTTAAAGCCGGTTGGCAACCACACACCAATGTCGAGAGAAGTTGTGAAGTTATTAAAGCTTTTCTTTTAGTTTCTGAGGTTTACGCCATTGTTTTGAAAGAGATAGGTGAGCCTATTGGCACTATAGGAATAGTTCCGAGATCTGAAATGAATAGTAATATAATAGGAGAAAATGAATGTGAGGTGGGTTGTTGGATTGGCGAGCCATTTTGGGGACAGGGCTTGATCCCGGAAGCTCTGAAAGCACTACTCAGGCATGCTTTTGAAACACTGAACTATACTGTCGTATGGTGTGGTTATTATGATGGAAATGAAAGATCAAAACGGGTTCTGGAAAAATGCGGTTTTGTTTTTAGTCACACAGAATACAACAAACCTGCTCCATTGCCGAATGATTTTCGTACGGAACATTTTTTCAAACTCACTTTTGAAAACTGGAAAAAAATAAAAGACAGATAAAATATTATTGTCAATAATACTTTTCTATATCAAAAAAAAGCTACCCTTTTGAGGTAGCTTTTTTTGTAATCAATTAAAAATCTTACATTTTGAATGGAATTTCAAATTCTGTTGGTTTCTTTTTGAATAGGAATTCCCCTTTTCTAACTGAAGCCAACACGCCAACACGTCTGCGGATGCAATCCCACGCGCTATCACCGTCCAAAACAATAAAGTTTGCATCTTTGCCTACTTCCAAGCCGTATTCGTCATGAATATTCAAACATCTGGCACCATTATAGGTAATTAAATCAAATGCAACCTCTACTTCCTGTGGACTGGCGAATTGAGTTAAGTGGATACCGTTATCCAACACATTCATCATATTTCCACTTCCGAGAGGATACCATGGGTCGTTGATGGAGTCTTGTGCAAACGCAACATTGATCCCCATTTCCATAAATTCTTTAACTCTGGTCAAACCACGACGTTTTGGATAAGTGTCTTGTCTTCCTTGCAGATATGCGTTTTCAGTAGGACAAGAAACAAAGTTCATTTTGCTTCTCTTGAACATATCAAACATTCTGTACGCGTATGAATCGTCAGCAGAACCAAATGAACAAGTGTGGCTCGCGGTTGTTCTTGCACCATAATCTTCAAAGTAAACTAACGCATTTAAGATTTCAACGAATCTTGCCATAATGTCGTCTGTTTCGTCGCAGTGAACGTCAATTAACACATTGTATTTGATTGCAAGCTCTACAATATCGTGAATTGATTTTTCACCAAACTCTCTGGCAGGTTCATAGTGTGGAATTCCACCAATCACATCAGCTCCCATTTTAAGTGCTTCTTCAACCAAATCTCTTCCACCTTTGTAAGTGTACATCCCGTTTTGTGGGAAAGCAACCACCTGGATATCAACCAGATGTTTCATCTCTTCTTTCAGTTCCATGAGGGCTTTGAAGCCGATGAAATTGGGGTCAGTAACGTCAGTTTGAGCTCTAATGAACTGAACACCTTGTGAAACTTCATCTTCAATACCTTTTTTAGCTAAGTTTTTCACCCCTTCGATGGTCATTGTAGCCTTGTATTTAGGCCAGTTTTCAATTGCTTCAAAAAGAGTTCCCGATGCTGCACCGATGCCCTCCATTTCGCCTAAAGTGTAAACATAATCCAAGTGAAGGTGTGGGTCAACATAAGGAGGGAGAACAAATTTCCCTTTCAAATCGATCTCTTCGTCACATTTTGGAAGATTTACACCGATTTGAGTAATTTTCCCATTTTCAACAATAATTTCCGATGCGGAGACATTGCGATAGATTTTTGCATTAAAAAATTTTCTTTTCATAAAAATATAGTTTAAATATTGACATGTAAAACAACCCTCAAAGTTACGTATTTTTTTAAAACTAAACAATGCTTTTTGAGAAAATTTTTAGGTCGAAAAGCTTTTTTTTTTTTATTTTTTTATCCGGAATAAAACTGTTATCTTTGCAAGCGATGAAGGTTATGATATAAACTTTTTTTTATAAATGCTCAAAAAAAGTATATTGGAGTAGTAATGGGAAAGATAAAAATATTTATCAGCAGTGTGCAGTCTGAGTTTGCTTTAGAGCGAAAGGCTTTAGCAGAATATATACGTGCGGATTCGTTACTTGGTAAATTTTTTGACCCTTTCATTTTTGAAGAGCTTCCGGCAGTCGATTTGACCGCTCCGAATCTCTATTTGAAAGAAGTTGGGAGATGTAATATCTATTTGGGGTTAATTGGAGCTAAGTATGGTTATCGTGATAGTGAAGGAGTATCGCCTACCGAGAGAGAATATAATAAAGCTACACAATTACAAAAGACTCGACTCATTTTTCTAACTTATCACGAGCCTGTTCAGCGGGAACAAGAGGTGAATGCTTTTATTAAAAAAATTGAACAAGAGGTGGTGCGAAGCAGATTCATCGGGCTATCCTCTTTATTGCAAAACGTGTATCACAGTTTGATTCGATATTTGGAAGAAAACAGATTTATTCAGTTGGGACCTTTCGATGCACAGATTAATTCGGATGCTAGTTTAGGAGATATTGATGAAGAAAAAGTGACCTCTTTTGTTCGTTTGGCTAAATCACGCAGGGGATTTCCGCAGGATGAAGATAGTCCAACATTGAAGATTTTGCACCATCTTAATCTTTCACAAGATGGGAGGTTAACCAATGCAGCTCTTTTACTTTTCGGCAAAAATCCACAACGTTTTTTCCCTACGGCAACTACTAAATGTGCTGTTTTTCACGGATTTACCAAAACAAAACCTATTCCATCTTATAAAATCATAAGTGGCGATATTTTTGAACAGATTAATCAGGCTGTGGAGTTTGTAATGTCACAACTTGATTTCAGAATAGGTACGCGTTCACAATCAAATATTGCGCCCGGCAGCTACGAAATTCCCAGAGAGGTGGTTACTGAGGGTATCGTAAATGCAATTGTTCACAGAAACTATGCCAATAACGCCAGTGTCGAAGTTATTTTGTACAAGGATAGATTGGAAATTTCCAATCCGGGTTCTTTGCCTTTGGGTTGGACAACCGAGCGACTGAAACAACTGCATAATTCTGTGCCGCATAATCCGTTTATTGCTCATCCTATGTATCTTGCGGGATATATTGAACAACTGGGTACCGGTACTGAAGAGATGGTGCAAAGAATGAAACAGCAAGGACTTCCCGAACCTAAATTTATTCAGGAGTTGGATTTCAGAACGATTATTTATCGTTATACCCCGCAAGCTACCCCGCAACTTACCCCGCAACTTACCCCGCAACTTACCCCGCAACTTACCCCGCAACTTACCGAACAACCTACCGAACAAGTAATCATGCAACCCACCATGCAAGATAT
>DIRT01000018.1:66612-66852 GCA_002427605.1 Bacteroidales bacterium UBA5429
AATGTCAAGAGAAGAGTTGCAGGAAGCACTACAGTTAAAGGATAGAGAGTATTTTCGAAGCTCCTATATTAATGAAGCACTACATGGCGGGTGGATTGAAATGACGGAAGCAGAGGTCAATCATCCTAACCAAAAATACCGTTTGACACAAAAAGGATTAGAAGCAAAGAAACAGTTTACCCCGCAACCCACTATGCAACCCACCATGCAACTTACCATGCAACCCACCATGCAAGATAT
>DIRT01000018.1:67080-104371 GCA_002427605.1 Bacteroidales bacterium UBA5429
TGTCAAGAGAAGAGTTGCAGGAGATTTTAGAATTAAAAAACAGAGACTATTTCAGGATTAATTATATTAATGCTGCTCTGGATGGCGGGTGGATTGAAATGACGGAAGCAGAGGTCAATCATCCTAACCAAAAATATCGTTTGACTGAAAAGGGATTAAAAGTAAAAGAAGAGTGGAAAAAAATTAAACCAAAAGATTAATAAATAACAATCATGATAAAAAAACTAATTCTCATCTTATTTGTTACGATTTCAGCTGTTGCATTTGGGCAAACTAATTCGGAAAATTTCAATAAATTTATTTTGGACATTACTCAAGTTGAAAGTCAATATAGGGAGTATTACAACAATAAAGAGTATAAACAAACCGCAATATTATTGCAAGAAATGTTGGGTTTAGTTGAAAACTTAAAACTAACCCCGGATGAAGTAACTGATTATCATATTTTTATTCAGAATATTAAAGCAGGAATATACTACAATTTAACGTGTACCTACGCTTTATTAAATCAAAAGAAACAAGCTATTACTGCATTTGAACAAGCGGTAGAATCAGGATATTCCGAATACAGACATGCTAAAACCGATACAGATTTGGATAATATCCGTGAAGAGAAGAAATTTATTAATCTTTTAGATCGGATAAAACAGTTTGATAAGTTGGTTATTCTTCAAAATGCACCGGGTTATCAAAAAGAAAAAAGAGACTCTTTACCACAATTTGTATATCAATCTCCCGAAGATAATAATCTGCAACAGGTCAGGAGCTTTTTTAACTTAGATTCTGTAGCCGGTAATGGGGATGAATTAACTCAAATTGTCAATATTTTAAAGTTTGCTCATGATGCGATTAAGCACAATGGAGGTAATTATGCGCTATGTGAGTTCGATGCAATTGATATTTACAATTACAACAAATCAACCAATAAAGGGGTGAATTGTAGACACTTAGCAATTGCTCTCAATGAAATGTATCTTGCTATGGGGATTCCTTCACGGTATGTTACTTGTTTGCCGAAAGATGAAAATGATCCGGATTGTCATGTGATTAACAGCGTATATTCCAGTCAGTTACAAAAATGGTTGTGGATTGATCCTACTTTTAATGCCTACGTTAAGGATGAAAATGGGAATTTTTTAAGTATAGCTGAAGTAAGGGAACGTTTAATTTCCGGAAAACCACTTGTATTGAATGAAGATGCGAATTGGAATAATGAAACACTACAAACCAAAGAGTATTATTTAGAAACCTATATGGTTAAAAATTTGTATTGGTTTGAATGTGTCGCTTATAGCAGATTTAATCCGGAAAGTCGTTATAGAAAAGTGGATAACCAATATATAGCCTTGAAACCGGTTGGAGTTGGAGATAATGCAGTAGGAAGTACTGTTATTACAACTCACGATCCTGAGTATTTTTGGCAGGCTCCACCTAAGAGGGAGATCAAAGGGAAATAGAGTATAAAGCAATAAAATATCTAAGTGGGGGTTGACAGAACCTTAGTGCGATAGATGTCCTGCCCCCCTTTTTTTTTATTTCATAAAGATAATTAAAAGAAAATTATTACTTTTGCAAAGTCTAACTTTAGGCGAATAATTTTTTTGTATCATTAAAAATGGAGGGATAGCTTGTTATTTAAACGGTTTAAGCATTGGAAGGAAAGCGAATCTCAATCAATAGAAGATTATCTCCGACATATTATCGGAATTAGAACGAGGAATTTGGAGATTTACCAAATTGCATTGACGCATCGTTCTGCTTCGAAGGAGAGTCATTTGGCAAAATATATCAATAATGAGCGATTGGAGTATTTGGGTGACGCAGTTTTAAACAGTATCATTTCGGAATATCTTTTTAAGAAATATCCATTGGTGAATGAGGGAGCGCTGACGGAGATGCGTTCTAAGCTGGTTTGTAGAGAACAACTTAATACGTTGGCGAGAAAGATTGGGTTGTGTTCCTACATTTCGGCACAAAATGGGGTCAAGGCGAAATCGATCGATGGAGATGCTTTTGAGGCTTTGGTTGGGGCATTGTTTTTGGATAAAGGATATAAAATGACTCAGAAGATTGTGTTAAAACGTCTTTTTTTACTCCATCTGGATATTGAAAGTGTAATTCAAGAGAATAAAAACTATAAAGGAAAACTTATTAATTGGGGGAGTAAGAATAATCGGGAAATTCGTTTTGAGAATCAGATTAATTGTGAAGGGGAAGAGCGGAAGTTGCATAAATCGGAGGTGTTTGTAGACGGCGTTTCATATGGTGAGGCTTTTCATTATACGATAAAAAAGGCGGAACAGCTGGCTGCATCTCAGGCATTAGAAATTATTTCGGAGCAAGAGTATGAAAAAGAAAGACAAGAAGGAGATTACAATTGATGATATTAACTCTTTTTTTGGCAACAAAAATGAGTATTTCATTAGTGCTGTTCATTCTCATTTGGACTCGATTCCATTTGCTCATCAATTAGGATTAGATCTTGATTGTACATTTTCAAGGTTAACTCAAATTAAACCGGATCCCCGGGAAGGGGAAGCTTGTTTTAATCTTTATCACGCTTCTTTGCCCTCCCAATATAATGTTTATTGTTGTATATTGGAAAACAAAACAACTGAGTATCAATTACAGTTTTTTTTCACAGCGAAGGGTAAGAATAAATCATCATTTCAAACCGGTTTTTTATATAAACCGGATCTTTATCTTTTTAATAAAGGAGGATTAACAGTTTTTAAGACAGATCTTTTTAATGTCGATTATTTGATCCTTTTTTATGGAGAGAATCGTCAGCAATTAGTGGATACCAGGGAGCGTATGAATCAAATCTATTCAGGTAAAGTAGAAGATGTATCGCATTACCTTGACAAAGGAATAAGTAAGGGAGCAAAACAGATAGAACAATTTTTGAAAGGTAGTTTTTACTTTATTGAGACTACCCGAATACAAAAAGAACGGGAAGAACAATTAAGACAATTTGGTATTTATAATAAAATCCCTAAGGAAAACCTGGAAGATCCTGTATTAACGGCGGTTTATAATGACCCGGATTATGATCCCAATAATAAAAAAGTGACTATTACGATCAACAATGATATACAGTCGATCATATCGGATGAAAAGGAGTTCTATTAATGCCGCTTTTTTTGTACCTTTGTAACCTATTTTCGGTTATAGTGTTAAATCTGTCAAAAATCTAATGAAACTTTATAAGCTTTCTTCACAGTTATTGCAAACGAAGTCTCATAAATACTCTCGTCCCATAATTCGATTGAGTATTATTGGAGTTGCATTGGGTTTGGTGATCATTATTTTAGCTCTTTTTATTACTCAAGGATATAAAAAGGAGATTCGGGAGAAAGTGGTCAGTATGGGGTCTCATATCCGAATTTCTAACTATGATCATAATCTCTCTTTTGCTCCGGTTCCCTTTAATCGAAATCAACCTTTTATTCAACGCTTAAAAGAGAATCCTCATGTTGATAAAATTCAATATTATTCCACCAGAGTTGGGATTTTAAAAGCAAAGGATCTGGTTGAAGGTATTGTTTTTAAGGGGGTTGACACCTCTTTTTCATGGAGTTTATTTGAACCTAATTTGATAGCAGGAGAACGGGAGAATTTTGGCGCGGAAAAGAGGAGTAATGCACTCTATATATCCAAGCGAATAGCTCATAAACTGAAAGTTGAAGTAGGGGATAAGGTGACAGCCTTTTTTGTCCAGGATCCTCCCAGACAGAGAAATCTTAAAGTAGCAGGTATATTTGAGACCTTTTTACCCGATTTTGATGATAAAATGGCGCTGGTAGATTTGAGGTTGCTTCAGAGATTGAACAACTGGGACTCATCGCAAATTGGAGGGATTGAGATTTTGATTGATGACTATGAAAAGATTGACCAGTTGGGAACGGAGATCAATCTGGATGTCGGTTATGAACTGAAAGCGGAGACGATCAAGCAGATTTATCCTAATATTTTTGAATGGCTGAATCTTTTTAATACGAATGTCATTGTTTTGTTGGTAATCACGCTTTTTGTGAGTATTGTCACGATGATTTCCACCTTTTTTATTATTGTTTTGGAACAAACCAGAACCATCGGGATATTGAAAACATTGGGAATGGAAACCCGGGCGCTGTTTAAATTGTTTGTTTTAATGGGTACGCGATTGATTTTGAAGGGGATGTTCTTTGGTAACCTCATTGCTTTAAGTTTGGCTTGGGTGCAATCTCACTTTAAAATTTTCACTTTGGATCCGGAAACCTATTATCTATCTTATATTCCTATCGATTTGAATTTTTATACACTTTTATATGCTAATCTGGGAGTTTATGCTATATGTTTAGGGGCTTTGTTGCTTCCTGCACTATACGTATCTCATAAAATTACCCCGATTAGCGCCATTCGTTTTGACTAAATTGATGATGATGAAAAAAATATTTCTATTGGATGCTATGGCGTTGATTTATCGAGGTTATTATGCTTTGATTAAATCACCACGAATTACTTCTAAAGGAGTTAATACTACTGCAGTATTTGGGTTTATGAATACCCTTTTTGATCTGCTTCAGAATGAAGAATTGACCCATATTGCCGTATCTTTTGATACCGGAGCTCCCACCCTCAGACATGCGGAATTTGAGGATTATAAAGCAAATCGGGAAGCTACACCTGACGATATTGTGAATGGAATCCCGATTATTATGGAGATCCTTAAAGCGATGAATATTCCGATTATTCTTAAAGATGGCTATGAAGCAGATGATATTATCGGAACGATGGCCAAAAGAGCAGAGATGGAAGATTTTGAGGTGTATATGATGACATCGGATAAGGACTACGGACAGCTGGTTTCAGAACATATCCATATTTATAAACCCGGGAAAATGGGTCAAAAGGCGGAGGTCATAGGGGTTAAAGAGGTATGCGAAAAGTATGAAATCCAAAGACCGGAACAATTGATAGATATTTTGGGATTATGGGGTGATGCTTCCGATAATATTCCGGGAGTGCCTTCAATTGGAGAAGTGAAAGCAAAAAGGTTGATTTCAGAATATCATTCTATTGAAAATATCTATCAAAATATTGATCAACTTCCGGAAAACAGCATAAAAAAAGCACTGGTTGAACATCAGGATAAGGCAATCCTTTCCAAGTCATTGGCAACCATCATTACGGATGTTCCAGTAGAGTTCGACTTGGATGAGATGAAAAAAAGTACTCCTGATATGGATCAGTTGCAAGCAATCTTTAGAGAGTTGGAATTTAGAACCTTACTAAGAAGACTTGACAAAGTTTATCCGGATTTTAGTCAGCCTGTTGCAACACAACCTGATCTATTTTCAAGCCATGTTCCGGAAGAAACCGATCAAAAATCCCTTTTTTCTCATTTTGATGAGTTGGCACACCATTATCGTAACGTAGAAGAGTGGTCTGAAACGGGGATAGAGCTAGAAAAGTCGACCCAATTGATGTTTGACTGGATTTTTAAAGAGGATAAGATTGTAGGATTTGCTGTTGCAGCGGATCCCAATGATATTTGTTACCATCTTTTCGAAGAGGAGAAGAGAAACTATCTCTCAATGCTGGAAGAACTCTTCGAAAAACCTCTTTTTGTGATCTCTTATCAGACCAAGCAAACCTATAAGTACTTAAGGATTCTTAATATTGATCCTCAAGTTCAGTTTTTTGATATTCAGATTGCACACTATTTGATTCAACCTGAAAGATCTCACCAATTATCTCATTTAACGGAGAGTTATTTGGAGTACACGTTGTTAAATATTCCTAATTCCCCTACTGTGAATCAAATTGTTAGTATAGCGTGCGAGAAAGTGGAACTCTATCAACCTTTGTATCAGGTATTAACAAAAGAACTCAAAGAGAGTCAGTTGGAGAAACTATTCTACAAGATGGAGATGCCTCTTTCCAATATTTTGGGAGAGATGGAATTGCAAGGAATTCGTTTGGACAGCGAAATTTTGAAGGAGAGTTCCGAGCAGATTACTCGGGAGATTGAGGATTTGGAGAATAAAATCTTTGAATATGCCGGGGTTACTTTTAATTTAGCGTCTCCCAAACAACTGGGTGAAGTACTGTTTGAAAAACTTAGGATTATTGAGAATGCCAAACTAACTAAAACTAAGCAATATCAAACGGGAGAAGAGGTGTTGCAAAAATTGGTGAATAAACATCCGATAGTTCAACTTGTATTGGATTGGAGAACATTGTCCAAGTTGAAGTCCACATACTTAGACGCTCTTCCTGATCTGGTAAACCCTAAAACGGGAAAAATCCACACTACTTTCCAACAAACAGTGACTGCAACCGGTCGCTTGAGTTCTACCAATCCCAATATTCAAAATATACCGGTTAGAACAGACAGAGGAAAGGAGATCCGAAAAGCTTTTATTGCATCTTCAGAGGATTATCAACTGGTTTCTGCCGACTATTCTCAAATTGAATTGCGTGTGGTGGCTTCTGTTGCTGAAGATCAAAATATGATTCAGGCTTTTAAAAATGGGGAGGATATTCACACGGCTACTGCTGCCAAGGTTTTTCATATTGCCATTGATGAGGTAACAGCTGAGCAAAGAAGATATGCCAAAACGGTAAACTTTGGCATTATTTACGGTATTTCAGCATTTGGATTGTCGGACAGATTGGGTATTCCTCAAGCAGAATCAAGGGAGCTCATAGCTAACTACAACAAGAGTTTTCCTCAAATTGAGCAATATATGACCAATGTGATCGAGTTTGCCCGTAAGCATGGTTATGTTGAGACGCTTATGGGAAGAAGACGCTATATTCAGGATATCAACTCATCCAATGGATTGATTCGTAAAAATATGGAAAGAAACGCCATTAATGCTCCGATCCAGGGAACGGCAGCGGATATTATCAAAGTGGCTATGATTCATATTGATCGGGAATTGAAAGCCAGAAACCTTAAAACCAAGATGTTATTGCAGGTGCATGACGAATTGATTTTTGATGTTCCTAAGGAAGAGCTGGAGACTATTATGAGGTTAATTCCACAATTAATGGAAAATGCAATCGAACTGAAAGTTCCTTTGGAAGTGGATATTCGAAGTGGAAACAATTGGTATGATGTACACTAAATAGAAATAAAATGGATCAGATTATTACAATTTTAGGACCAACAGCTACCGGAAAAACAAAGGTAGCGGTGCAACTGGCAGACCGGTTGGGTGCTGAAATTGTGAGTGCCGATTCCCGACAGGTGTATCGAGGGATGAATCTGGGTACCGGCAAGGATTTGCTGGAGTACACTTACAATGGGAAGGAGATTCCTTATCACATGATCGATATTGTTGATCCCGGTATTGAATATAATGTGTATCAATATCAACAAAAAGCCTTTTTGAAGATTCAAGAACTCCAAAATAAGGGAATTCCCGTTGTTTTATGTGGTGGAAGCGGTCTCTATCTGGAAGCTTTGATCAAAGGATATCAACTTTATCCGGTGCCTGAAAATCCGGAATTGAGGAAAGAGTTTGATCAACAATCGATGGAAGAGCTAATCGAAAAATTATTTCAGTTGAAACAGGTGCATAACAAGACCGATATTGAAACGAGAGACCGTATCTACAGAGCTTTGGAGATCGAGATTTTCAATCAAGAGAATCCGGAAATAGCTCACTATGCAACGCCTATCCCATCCATAATTTTTGGATTGAAAGGAGAGCGTGATCTGATCCGGTCCCGAATAACACAAAGGTTGCAAGCGCGTTTGGAAGAAGGAATGATTGATGAGGTCCGACAATTGATCGATTCGGGAGTGAGTCAGGAGCAACTGATTCGCTACGGATTGGAGTATAAATATATTACACTGTATTTGCAAGGAGTGCTGGATTACCAAACTTTTTTTGATCGGTTAAGAGTTGCAATTCATCAATTCTCTAAGAGACAAATGACCTGGTTCAGGAAGATGGAACGGGATGGAATGCAGATTCATTGGATCGATATAACATGGTCAGATGGTGAGAAATTAAACTTTTTTAAGAAAATACTGTCCAATAATAATATTTAACCAAGTAGAAAAATAATTATGAAAACAATAGATGGAAAAATTTTAGCAGCAAAGATAACGGAAGCAGTTCGAACGGAAATGGCTGTTTTACAGCCAAAATTGGGAAGGGCACCCAAAATGGATATTATCGTTGTGGGAGAAGACCCTTACAGCATCAAATATGTAAATAGTAAAAAGAAAAAATCCGAAGAAGTTGGGATTGAATGTGATGTTCACTTGCTTTCCGCTACTACCAAACAGGAGGAGTTACTGCATTTGATTGATCAGCTGAATCAAAATAATCAGGTGGATGCTATTTTGGTACAACTGCCTCTTCCTGAAGGATTTGACGAGCAACAAGTGTTGGAAGCGATCGATTATCGCAAAGATGTGGATGGGCTTCACCCTATGAATGTGGGGTTGATGCAACGGGTAGAAGATCCTATTATTCCATGTACTTCCAGGGGAATTCTTTCGCTTTTGCAAGAGGCAAAAGTGGACATTGCAGGCAAGCATTGTGTTGTAGTGGGAAGAAGCAGTCTGGTAGGTTATCCGACAGCTCAGTTAATGTTGAAGATGAACGCGACTGTAACGGTTTGCCATTCACAAACAGAAAATTTGGCGCAGCATACTAAAGAAGCAGATATTTTGATTTTGGCTACCGGTAATCCTCTTTTGGTGACTCCCGATATGATGAAACCGGGCGTTGTGGTGATCGATGTGGCAATTAATTTTGACAATGGGAAAATGGTTGGAGATGCTTATCATCCTGCATATTTGGATAAATTGGGGAAAGTTGTTTCTGCCATTACTCCTGTACCGGGCGGGGTAGGTCCCATGACCGTTGTTTCACTACTCCAAAATTGCCTCGATTTGTATAAGAAGCATCATAATTTGGAAATAAAATAAATTGGGGGGCAGCGAAAGCTTCCCTTTTTTGTTATTGGATAACCCCACTCTTTGAGTGAAGCGCTTTTTATTCAAGAACTCAAAATTTAGGGCTATTTACTTAATTATTAGCTCTTTAAATTTAATAGATTGCTCTTCTTTGGAATTATTCAACAATATTTTCAATGTTTCGTTTTTAAAATCCAAAGTTTCAAATATAATGTGATATTCTTCATTGAGTCCAAAATCATAAGTTTCAGAGATGAAAAATTCTAATGGATTTTCTTTGACAATAATAAAATAATCATATCCAACCAGAAATTCGCACACTAATATAATGTATATATTTGTGTTATAATATTTCAATTTAGTGAATTCACTTAAACAAGAAGTAGATTCACCGTAACTATCTATTTTATACTTAGTATTTTTTGTGATATAATAGAGTTCATCATTGACCAAATTAATATCTTTATCAACAGTATCTGTTTTTATAAAAAAGGGCATTTCCCCTTTGAGTAACTTGTTGATATAAATACAGCTGCTATCACATGGAATCTCAATAGTTTCAACTTTCTCTTGGGCTGACAAACTATGTGATAAAGTCAGCAATAGAATAATATAAAATATCTTTTTCATCATTTTATTTACGGTTCAAAAATTAATTGAATTTCAAAATCTTTAATATCATCTATTATATTATTAGCTCATCCAACAACCACATTTTTTATCAATACTCCATTCACCATTATTGATGAGAAATAGAATACCGGAGCGTTAAAATCTAAACCCATTATACAGGTAAAACCCAATTATAATGAACTTATCTTTAATGCAATAGGGCTGAGTTAAACTGAGAGATCTGAATTGTTTCATATTTTCTGTGATAGGAATATTTTCCGGGTAGTTCCAGGTAAAGTTCAATTCATTCAAGTTTATTACTTGATTTAAAAGCTCAAATTTATTTTGATAGTTTAGTTTATCTTTGATGATATATTTGTAACCGCAAAAATACAGATGCAGCAATGAGTCAATCTCAAATTCTTGAATATCAACAATATAATTGGGGTCAATATCAATAGGATTTGGTTTGCCCAGAACAAAATCCCATTGAGCAGGAATTATATTAAAGTACAAACTATCAGGTTGAGAAGATTTTTCGATAAAATCCTTGATTGCCAATTCATTTATCTTATCAATTTCATGATCTGTCAAGCCGGTTGAATATTTTTGAGAATAAACAAATGGCAAATATGAAATGATGGATATAAATAATAAAAACCTTAATTTAAATATAATTACAATATTTATTCTAATTTTCTATTTTTAATTTTCAGAAGGTTTTTCTTCCTCCTCTTTATTAAAAAAAGCTTGTAGTTTAGGAATAATAGGTTCGGTGTAGGGATAAAAAAACGATTCAGCTTTGGTTTTGGGTTTGATGAGTACCTCTTTGGTATCCAAACTGTTAACAATAAAGAGGAGCGCACTGACAATAGTTAACACCTTTGCTGCACCAAAAAGAGCTCCCAGGATTTGATTGATAATTGGAGGAATCACCACTTTAACTATTTTTTCTACGAATGCTCCGGCAAGATAAGTAAGAATCAAAACTCCAAAAAAAGTAATTACAAAGTAGAGTGAGGAGGGAATGGAATCAATTTGTATTTTTTCAGCTACCCAATCAGAAAATCGAAAAGCAACAAATAAACCACCCACCAATGCAAGAATGGAAGCCAACTCACGGACTAATCCATTGGTAAACCCTTTATATCCAAACCATAAAAGAGGTATTACTATTAAAAAATCCAGGTAATTCATAGGCTACTGCTTAATAAATTCTCTAATTTTTTGGGTTAATGGTTGAGCGTAAATAAAGCTATTTAACTTTTGATTATCACTAGTCAGGACATTTTCCTTATTTCCTTGCCATTCTAAACAACCATCCTGAAGATAGGCAATATTTTCTCCAATAGTGATGACTGTATTCAGATCGTGTGTATTAATAATGGTTGTGGTATTGAATTCATGAGTAATACCGAAGAGTAGTTCATCAATCATGATGGATGTTTTGGGATCAAGCCCGGAATTGGGTTCATCGCAAAACAGATATTTAGGTTTGGGCGCTATCGCTCGGGCAATGGCAGCTCTTTTTTTCATTCCTCCACTGAGTTCGCTGGGATACAAGTGATTGGTGTTTTCTAAACCTACTCTCTGCAAACAGTAATTGGTTCTTTCCAGTTTCTCCTCCATAGACTGTTCGGTGAGCATATCGAGGGGGAACATTACATTTTCCTGGATTGTTAAGGAGTCAAAGAGTGCTGCACCCTGGAAAACAACGCCCATCTCCATTTTCATCTTTTTTTGCTCTTTTTCTGAAAAAATAGAGAAGTCTCTGTTGTCAAACAAAATTTGACCACTTGTGGGTTTCATCAAACCAATGATACATTTTAGTAATACCGTCTTTCCTGAGCCCGATTTCCCAATGATCAGATTGATTTTACCCTTCTCAAATTGAGAATTAATATCTTTTAATGCTTCAAAATCATCAAACTTTTTATATATGTTTTTAACCGTAATCATAACTTTAAAGCATAATTTGAGTGATAATTAAGTTGAGCATTAATACTAAGAAACTCGATGTAACGACAGCCTGAGTACTCGCTTTTCCTAACCCGAGAGCTCCCCCCTCAATTTTATATCCATAAAAAGAAGCGATAGAACTGATAACAAATGCGAAGACAACAGTTTTAATCAAAGCATAGTATAAGTCGTACATTCTAAAAAAAGAGGTGATCCCGTCGATATAATCGTAAGGAGCAACCACGGTGCCCATTAAAGCTACCAAATAGCCTCCCAAAAGAGCCAGGAACATACTGATTACGATCAAGATAGGATTGACAATCAACAAGGCAACAATTTTGGGGAGAACCAAAAATGAGGCGGAGTTAATTCCCATGGCATCCAGTGCGTCAATCTGTTCACTTACCCTCATTCCTCCAATTTCAGCCGTAATTCGGGAGCCCATATTCCCAATAAGGAGTAAACTAAGAATTGTAGGACAGAACTCCATAACGATTGATGTTCTGGCGGTAAATCCTACAGTCCATTTTGGAACCCAGCTACTTTCAATTTGTAGTCCGGTTTGGATAGTCACCACAGCACCCATGATAACAGACACAATCAGTACAATGGGCAGTGATCCAACTCCCATGGAGTACATTTCATCTATTGTTTTTTTAAAAAATTGCTTCCACCTTTCCGGGACTGAGAAAACTTTTCCCAGAAACATAAAATACTCACCAATAACTGTTAACGCATTCAGGAGAAGCTTCATGTTTTCATAGCTTGATATCCGATATCGGTTCTATAAAAAAGGTTGGGAGCATTGATTTGTGCAACACCTCGATAAGCATCCTGTTGTGCAGCCTCAATGGTTTCTCCTTTACCCACAATCAGTAGTACTCGACCCCCACTATTGCACCATTTGCCATCTTTAAACTCGGTTCCCATGTGAAACAGAGGATTAGTTACTTTTTCCAGTCCTTGAATCTCCTCTCCTTTGGTAAAAGAGCCGGGGTATCCTTTCGATGCCAGAACCACTCCGAGGTAAAAACGGGAATCCCATTCAATTTCCGGAGTTTTACCGTTTAAAAGTTCAAGGATAATTTCCACTAAGTCACTTTTCATTTTAGGTAGGATCACTTCCGTTTCCGGATCTCCAAAACGGGCGTTGAACTCAATCACTTGCGGTCCTGATGAGGTTAAGATTAACCCTCCGTATAGCACTCCCGTAAAGGGAATTCCTTCTTGAACCATGGCTTGAGCCATCGGTTTCATAATCTTTTCTACAGCATCTTGTACAACTGATTCGGAGATCAGAGGTACGGGAGTGTAAGCACCCATTCCTCCGGTATTAGGTCCCTGATCCCCATCATAAGCGCGTTTATGATCTTGTGCAACAACGAGGGGAACAACTTTTTCTCCATGAACTAATGCCATCAAAGAAAATTCAGGTCCTTCCAAGAACTGTTCAATAATTACTTCTCCATCACCAAATTTCCGGTCTAACAACATCTCTTTGAGGGCTTGTTCAGCTACCTCGATGGTAGAAGCGACAACGACACCTTTTCCGGCGGCAATACCATCATATTTAATGACGATAGGAGCCCCAACGCGGTCCAAATATGCTTTTGCCTTATCATAGTCTGAAAAAGTAGCATATTGTGCTGTCGGGATTCCATATTTTTGCATTAATCTTTTAGCAAAATCTTTAGAACCTTCAACCATGGCTGCTCCTTTTGTAGGAGAGAACAGAGTCAGTCCATGTTGTTGAAACTGATCAACCAGACCATTCATCAAAACTGCTTCCGGTCCAACAATAGTCAAGTCTACTTTATTTTTTAAAGCAAACTCTAACAATTGATCTGTATGACTCTCACCAATTGGAATACAATTGAACTGAGCTTTCATACCATCATTGCCGGGAGCAATAAAAATTTCAGACACTAAGGGAGATTGTTTGATTTTCCACGCTATGGCATGTTCTCTGCCTCCCTTTCCGATGATCAGTATTTTCATAGTTATTCGTTTGAGTTAGCTAATTCTTCAAATTCTTCTTCTTCTACTTTTACTTTTGCATCCGGATAGAGATGAGCTTTATAAGAAGCTCCCAGTCCGGGTTGTAGTTGATCCAAAGCATCAAAATGCTTATGAATTTCCGCAGAAATAAAAGTTGAGAATTCAGTAGAATCGCTATATTTAATAGCATCTTCAATATGAATGAGTGTTAGAAGGTTTTCTGATAATTCCCTTTGTAGTCCTCCTATTTGATCAGGATTTGCAGTTCTCATTCTTTTAACGACAGAATCTATTTTATTACTGGTATTTTTTACTATAGTTGGTCCAAAAGAGGAGAGATCCAACTGCTTCAATTGTGGTTTTAGTTCATCAATTTGTTCTGGAGTGAGAATCTCTAACATTTGAGATAAGAAGAGAACAGTATATCTAAAGTTTTCACTTTGAATCTGTAGTGTTCTCTCATCACAACGGGCATACCAGTCGAAATTCATTTTAAAGAAATCGATAAAACGAGAAGCTATTTTCGTTGCTTTTTCTTTTCCTGTTGGGGTTTTAAGGTTCATATAGCCTTGAATTACTTCGTTAGTGAGTAAGGAATAGTATATCTGACTCATAACGAGGTAAGGTGTTTTATCGGGAGGAAAAAGTAGTTCAATATGATCCAACACCTTTTCAGCTTTATCCATCTTGCCCTCTTTAATCAGTTGATTTACCAAATTTAAGTGTAGAACCTTAATGGTTCCAAAAAGGCGGAAATTATCTTCGTTATTATACACTCGAGGGTCATTGATTCCACCCCATTGGTATTCATAGGGTTGATGATTAGCTGGGGCAGGATAATTAATGGTATCTATTCTTGAATGATCATTAAAGCGATTCATTAAGTTATTGTACAGAATATCTGAATCGATTCTACCAATTTCTCTATTGGCTTTATTTGCCACTGTTTTAATGGGTACCAGACGATAAGCTAATCCTTCCAATTGGAAATAATCTTCTAAACCAAACCATCCTTCTGAACCGGTAGTTGAAGCAAAATAGATAGGTCTTTCCCAATTATTATGAGCTAAAATATCCATCATAACCAAATAGGCTTTAATCACAGAACTTGTGTTTCCGTTATTTGGGATATTCCATGCAATTCGATCAACAATCAAAGCACTATCTTTCAGTGCAACTGTTCCATTTGCCAACACTTTTTCTTTATCAACAGGGAGAGAAAAGCTTCCCGGGATTGGGTTCCCATCTGATTGGTATCCCTCAGGTAAAAAGAGAAGTAATTTCTTGTTATTAAATTGTGATTGTGACAGATAATCTACTACTGATTTCAGGTCTACAAATTGACCTTCTCCTTTTTGGAACACAATCTGTTCACGTGACCCCTCTTTATAAAGATCCCAGGTCAGGGAGATGGGAAGTGGTTCACTATTATATGCTTTGCGTTTCATTTGGTCAATATACCAGCTGGTATTTAATAAGCTTAAATTACAAACGCGGACATCAGTACGATATCCTTCTACTTCTTGAGCGTACCATAGAGGAAATGTATCATTATCACCCAAAGTGAATATAATCGCATTGGGTGCACAAGAATCGAGGTAGTTTTTAGCTACAGCCAAGGTGCTATATCTGTGTGAACGGTCGTGATCATCCCAATTTTGTTGTGCCATGATTCCGGGAACAAAACCAATCAAAAGCAAAATTGTGACAACAGAGGCAGTCCACTGGATCTTTTTATTTTTGATTTTTTCAATCAAAGAAATAAAAGCAAAAACACCCATTCCGACCCAAATTGTAAAAGCATAAAACGAAGCTGCATAAGCATAATCTCGTTCACGGGGTTGGAAAGCATAATTGTTCAGGTAGAAAGCAATGGCCAAACCGGTCATAATAAAGAGTAGTGCAACGACAAAAGAGTTTTTAGGATCTTTTCGAGAATACCAAATTAACCCGATGACTCCTAATAAGAAGGGTAATAAATAATATCTATTGGTTCCGGGTCTTTCCATAGTAACCGGAAGTTCGTCATATTTCCCGACTAACTTTTTATCAATAAAGGGGATACCTGTAATCCAATTACCATTGTCAAGATCTCCTCTACCTTGAATATCATTTTGTCTGCCTGAAAAGTTCCACATAAAGTAGCGGAAATACATATAATCAAATTGGTATGTCCACATAAATTTTTTATGTTGACTAAAAGTGGGAGTGTATTTCCCTCTTTCTAAATGTCTTATATTTTCTCTGCCTGAAGCAGATTCTGGATTATATTGATTTTTAAGCCAATTAATGTATTCATCGGTTTTTTCTCTAGACCACATTCTTGGGAAAAACCCTAAATCGTCAGGATGATAAACATATTTTGACTGTTTGCGATCATTAGCGATGATATATTTTTTTGATGCATCGTCTCGAACATAAACCGGAGTTCCATCTTCCATTCCAATTATTCTGGAGTTATAGGATTCTCCATAAAAAAGAGGATTGGATCCGTATTGTTCTCTATTTAAATAGGAGAGTAATGCTACTGCGTCTTCTGGATTATTTTCGTCAATAGTGGGATTGGCATTAGAGCGAATCACTAATGTTAAGAAAGTGGAATAACCAACTAAAAGAAACGCAAAGGAGAGGAGGGAGGCAGCGAGTATCCTTTTTTTCTTTTTATGGCTATAAAGCAGTCCCCAAACTATAGCACCGATAATAATTAAGAAATAAATTAAAGTTCCTACATTAAAGGGCATTCCAATGGTGTTAACACAGAAAATTTCAAATTTTCCTGCATAATTTACAATTCCGGGGATAATTCCATAAAGAATTAAACCCAATAAAATGAAAGAACCTCCCAAAGTAAGGAGTACACCCCACTCAGCTAAAGAGCTAAATGATTTATTTTTAAAGGAATAGTAAAATGATGGAATAGTCGCTAAAAGTATAACCAAAATAGCTTTAGGAACATCGAGGAAAGGAAGGATAATTAACGAAATTATTGCAATAGCTAATACAACACCACGTACAGAAGCTTTCTTAGATAATTTAAAGTACATAATCATTGCAATAGCTGGTAAAGTCAACAAGTTGAGGAGGTGAACCCCTATTGAAAGACCTACTAAATAGGCAATTAGCACTAACCAGCGGTGTGGATTAATGTTTTTATATCGATTATCATATTCCTCTTCCCATTTAAGAATACACCAAAATACGAGTGCTGTAAAAAAGGAAGAGAGAGCATATACTTCACCCTCAACCGCTGAAAACCAGAAAGTATCTGAAAAAGTATAAGTTAATGCACCAACAATTCCTGCACCAAATAGAGCTATTTGTCTGGTAGTAGTAATTTCTCCGCTCGATTTAAGGAGTTTTTTCCCTAAAAGAGTAATAGTCCAGAACAGGAACATGATAGTCATTCCACTAGCTATAGCAGACATAGTATTGATTGCAAAAGCAACTTTAGTTACATCTCCACCGGCAAATAGGCTAAATACGGAACCTAAAATTTGAAAAGTGGGTGCCCCTGGGGGGTGTCCAACTAATAATTTATATGAAGTTGCAATATATTCTCCACAATCCCACCATGATACTGTAGGCTCAGCAGTCACAATATATATGATGGAAGCAAAAATTCCAATAATCCAACCTAGGGAATTGTTAATTAATTTGTAGTGTTTAGTCATTATCCGGTTTTTTGAATGTTTACTAATAATTCAAGTTTATTTGCTTTTTCTTTTTGATTCTTGTATAGATCAACTTGCAAAAATACAAAAAGTTATTTTGTTATTACAATCTTTAATCTCGAACTGATTTCTTCAATTCTACTATTGACTTGATCAAGCTTACTCAGTATCATATCAGAATGCTCATCAACAATTTCATTTTCAAGTTCTTTTATTAAAAAAGACTTATACTTTTCAAGTAATCTTAATTTAAACATATGAATTGTACTTTCAACAGCGTTATTCAGTTTGTGGACGTTGTTATCAATATATCGGGTTGAAGTATCAAAACGAAGATTCCAATATTTACTATACTCAGGGTCTTCTTTAATAAAGTTCTGAGCGACAAAATGATTAATCTCTTCGTTAGGGTGTTTTGTAAAAAAGAGGATTATTTTTTCCTGTGAGTCAAGGGTAGGAGCTACAACAGCGTACTCTTCATAAATTTTTTGGAATAATGGATTTGAAAAATAGATCTGTTGTTCATGAAACTCATCAAAAAGAAGTTGATCTATTCTGCATTTATCGTAGCTGATCCTCTCTTGGTGTTTGATTTCGATATCAACTTCGTACATTCCATATTTTAAAAGGAGTAGAATAATGAATCTTTCATTGTTTTCTATTAAGTCGATTTCGGAAGTTCCTGTTTGAATACTTTTTTGAAGATTGTGCTCAATAGGGAGTTCTTCAATTGTACTTTTTTCAGCTTTATTCTGATTTATATTTTTCCAAACACGCTTTCTAAGTTGTACATTGAGTGTTTCTTCAGAAAGTTGAAAAATTTGAGCACACTCCTTAATGTACATCGAGCGAACAATCGGATCAAATATTTTGGCAATATCTCCAATAATTTCATTTACCAAAGCGGCCTTTTTGATTGGGTCTGAACCCGCATCTTCTGAAAGAACTTTAGTTTTAAAAAGGATAAAATTGAGCGTATTGCTCTTTAAATACTCTTGCAGTTCCTGATCTCCTGTTTTTCGGGCAAAAGAATCAGGATCTTCCCCATCGGGTAGTGGGACAACGTGGATATTCAGATTACTATCTAAAAGAAGGTCGATTCCTCTGAGTGAAGCTTTGATTCCGGCAGGGTCACCATCAAATAGTATTGTGATATTATTGGTTTGAGATGCAATTAACTTGATTTGGTTTTGAGTTAATGCTGTTCCGGATGATGCTACAACATTTTCAACCCCGGATGCATTCATGGAGATCACGTCGGTATAACCTTCAACAAGATAAACGTTATCTAAAGAACGAATTGCTTTTCTTGCCAGGTGAAACCCATACAAAACATCACTCTTATGATAAACTTCACTTTCCGGAGAGTTAAAATATTTGGCTATTTTTTCATCGGATTTGAGTATTCTTCCGCCAAATCCGATGGTTTTTCCAATGGTGTTGTGAATAGGAAACATAATTCGACCGCGGAAAAAATCAAAATATTTGCCACTTTCAGTTTTTTTAACTAATCCGGTTTCCAGCAGATGTTCTAATTTAAATCCACTTTTTAAGGCATGAGCATAAAAGGAATCCCATCCTTCAGGAGAGTACCCTATTTTAAATTTTCTTGTAGTTGCTTCGTTAAGACCGCGTTCTTTGAGGTAAGTAAGACCAATATTTTGACCCTCTTCTGTATCAAATAGTTGATTGATAAAATAGTTTTCCGCAAATAGGTTAAGAGTATAAAGTGAATCCCGCATACTTTGAGCTTCCAGTTCCTCAGGTGTTTTAGGAAGCTCTTCTTCGATAGGAATATGGTACTTTTTAGCCAGAAGGGTCAATGCTTCCGGATAACTAATATGTTCGTGATTCATTACAAAGTTTACAGCATTCCCCCCTGCGTTACAAACAAAACACTTGTATATCCCCAATCGGGGACTAACGTACATTGAGGGGTTTCTATCCTCATGGAAAGGACAGAGTCCAACCCAATTTTGTCCTCTTTTTTTTAGAGAAACAAAATCGGAGACAACCTCTTCAATTTTAGAAACCAAGAGTATCTCATCTATGGTTTTCTGAGAGATCATTACCGTGCAACTTTAAATTTTCTAAATATTTTATCGTTATTTATAATTTCAACTGCTTGAATAAAAGTTTCATCGCTCATTAAGAAGGTCTGGTATGCTTCTCCGTATGTGTACAAATTACGGGCAAATTCGAACATGATTGCTTCTTTAATAAACTCACGCACCTTACCCAAATTTCTTAATTGCATAGATTCACTATAAGATTCTTCCATAAACTGGGTGAAGAGAGCCTGAAATTGCTCCAGATTTTGAATGTCTTGGATGTTAGAATAAGTAGAGTCTAGTTGTTTTTCATTCTCTTTAAAAAAGAGTTGTGCACGACGAGTAAAGTTTAAGGGAACACTATCTTTAACACCCTCTTTGTGTGCATATTCCATAATCTCCTCGAGAAGTTGGTCGCTCACCTGAAAATTAGCTTTGAATTGTTCAATATTTGGATAGAGTTCGATCAATTCCTCCTTATGTAAGTTCATGTAGTTGAGAGTAAATCCGCTAAAAATCCCTTTTCTTATCATTTCACCGTAGAGAGACGAATACTTTGTAGTATCTAAAGGGATGAAAATATCCGGCATTATACCACCCCCTCCATATACGGTTCTACCGTTGGGAGTTTTATATTTCAGTGAATCAGGGAAGGATATACTGTCTTGAGAAATTAATTCACCATGTAGAGATCTTGTGTTTAATTCATTATAATATTCCTCTAATCCATCCTCATAAGGTTTTTGGATACATCTACCGGTAGGAGTATAATATTTTGAAATAGTAAGCCTAACTTGTGATTGATCAGCCAAATAGAATGGTTTCTGGACCAATCCTTTTCCGAAAGTTCTTCTTCCAACAACCAATCCCCGATCCCAATCTTGAACTGCACCTGAAACAATCTCACTAGCAGAGGCTGAGTTTTCGTCCACAAGAATCACCAGTTTCCCTTTTTCGAAATCACCTTTTGAAGTTGCCTTGAAAGATTCACCTGTTTTTCTAAAATTATCCGTATAGACTATCATCTTATCTTTTTCGATAAACTCATCAGCAATTTCGAATGCAATATTCAAATACCCACCCCCATTACCTCTAAGGTCAAAGATGAGGTTTTTCATTCCCTTATCTTTCAACTGATGTAAGGCATCGGAAAACTCTTGTTTTGAAGTTGCAGCGAAGCGTTCCAATCTGATATATCCGGTGTTTTTATCAACCATAAAGAAAACATTGATACTATTCATGGGGATTTTATCCCGGATAATGTGGAAGGTAAGTGGCTCGCTGTTTCTTCCACGCAATATTAAAAGTTCAACCTTGGTTCCTTTTTTTCCACGCAAGTGTTTCATTACCCATTGGTTATTAATTTTTTTTCCAACAGCATCAAGGGTGTCCACTTTGATTATTTTATCCCCTGCCATCAATCCAACTTTATCAGAAGGACCACCTACAATAACTTCCATTACATTGATGGTATCCTTAATGATTTGGAAAGTAACTCCGATTCCATCAAAAGCACCTTGCAAAGGCTCGTTGGCTTGAGCTACTTCCTCTTTTGGAATATAAACAGAGTGAGGGTCTAATGTTTTTAACATTTCAACGGTAGCATTTTCAACGATTGTATTGAAATTTACCGTATCCACGTATATATCATTGATGGCGCGCATCAATTGATTTATCTTATTAGCATTAATCTGATAACTACCATTTTGTGAAAAAAGGGTACCTGTAAAAAAGAGACAAAAAGCCAGTACGAAATATTTCGTTTTCATTGTAAAAGAGATAAAAAATAATGGTTATAAAACAAAGTAGATAACGCTTAAGCGTTATCTACTATTGTACACCAATTAAATTTATCTTCAATTTCCCCATATTGAATACCGGTTAAGTAGTTATACAATTTTGTACACCATTCTCCGGCTTTTCCATCTTTAGAGATCTCATACATTACACCTGTTTCACGATCCTGAATAGCTCCAATAGGTGAAATTACTGCAGCTGTTCCACATGCACCGGCTTCTTCAAAAGTGGCGATTTCTTCAATAGGAACAGATCTCTCCTCAACGATAAGTCCTAATTCACGAGCAATCTCTCTTAAGCTCATATTAGTGATAGAGGGTAAAATTGAGGGTGATTGTGGGGTAATATATTTTCCGTCTTTAATTCCAAAAAAGTTAGCAGGACCAGCTTCATCAATTAATTTTTTAGTTTTAGCATCTGCAAAAATTGGAGAAGAGTAGCCTTCTTTATGAGATCTAACAACTGCAGCCAAGCTTGCAGCATAGTTTCCACCCACTTTAATACTACCGGTACCTAGAGGTGCAGCACGGTCATAATCTTTTATGATTTGCATTTTCACCGGTTTGAACCCTTCTTTAAAGTATGGTCCAACAGGAGTAACAAAAATCATGAATAGATATTCGTCAGCAGGACTAACACCAACTTTAGCTCCTGATCCAATCAACAGTGGACGAATATATAATGAGCCATTAGTTCCATATGGAGGGATATAATCTTTGTTTTTTTGGATTACTATATCTAAGGCTTCTTTAAAAAGTTCTTTAGGAACTCGTTGCATTAAGATTCCATCAGCAGAACGTTCTAATCTTTTCCAGTTTTCTTCCCAGCGGAATAAACGCACTTTACCATCTTTTCCACGATACGCTTTCATTCCTTCAAAAGCTTCTTGTCCATAATGTAGTGCAGTAGCAGCCATATGGAGAGTAATAGTTTCATCTGAAGTTACCTCTATAGGACCCCAGCTACCATTTTTGTAGTAACTACGAACGTTGTAATCAGTTTTTAGATAACCAAAACCTATACTTTTCCAATCAATGTTTTTCATAATTTTTATTTATAAGTTAATTAAATTAAACAATAATTTTTGAATTATTCTGGTGTTAAACAAGGTCATTTTAATATAAAATGAGCCTCTTTATGATTAACTTGCAAATGTACTAAAAATTATGGACATATTCTCCCCTTTATTGACAATATTATTTTCTTTTTAGCTTAACTTCTTTTTATAATCCTCATATTGCCCCGGTTCGGAAAGTAGAATAAACTCTCCATCAGCTTTTACGACTCCAATTGCCGGATGTTTTACTCCATTAAAATAGGTGGTTTTTACCATGGTATAATGGATCATATCATCAAAAACGATGAGATCTCCCGGTTCGAGCGGTTCATTAAAGGCAAAATCACCCATTCCGATATAATCTCCGGCTAAGCAGGAGGAGCCTCCTAATCGATATACATTTTTGCTATTTTCGTCCGGTTCCGTTGCACCTAATACAGCAGGTTTATAAGGCATTTCTAAACAATCGGGTAGATGACAAGAGAAAGAAATATTTAACATCGCAATTTTAGTACCTCTATTTTCAATAACATCCTCAACGGTTGAGATTAAAACTCCTGTTTGCCAACCCACTGCTTCGCCCGGTTCAAGAATAACCTCTTCCAAATTGGGATATCTCGCCTTAAACTGTTTTAAGATCTCAATTAAGTGTGCAATATCATAATCTTCCCGGGTAATATGGTGACCACCACCTAAATTGACCCATTTACATTCTTTGATTAAATGAGCAAATCTTTCTTCAAACGCCTTAAGTGCATTCTCTAAAGCGTAGCTGTCATTTTCACAAAGTACATGAAAATGAAGTCCTTCAATATGTTCCGGAAGATGAGGAGGCATGTTTTCAACCAAGATACCCAAACGGGAACCTGGGAGTGCAGGGTTGTACAAATCTGTCGTAACTTCTGAATATTCAGGATTGACCCTTAATCCAAAGCTTATTTTTTTATTTACACTGAGTGCTTTCTCTTTATATTTATACCATTGACTCAAAGAGTTAAAGGTAAGATGTGAGCTATAAAAAAGTAGTGATTCAAACTCCTCTTCCAAATATACAGGAGCATAAGTATGAGCTTCACACTGCATCTCTTCAGCGATTAAACGAGCCTCGTTAAGGGAACTTGCAGTAGCCCCTGAGAGGTAGTTTCTGATGAGTGGGAAAGAGTGCCAAAAGGCGAATCCTTTTAGAGCACAAATGATGGATACTCCACTCTCCTCTTCAACTAAGCGAAGTAATTGTAAATTAGCCTCTAATGCTTCTTCATACATCACATAACAGGGAGAAGGGATGCCGGCGAATTTCGAAAGATCAGTCATTGTTATAAATTTACATGTAAGGTTATCAATTCAAATTGTTGAACACTCAACTGTTCAGGTCTTAAATTAAGGATAGGATTATCCTTAAAAGTTGGATCTATAGGTATGTTTTTTAAAGAATTTCTTAATGTTTTTCGTCTTTGATTAAAAGCGGTTTTAACTATTGTTTTAAACTGTTGCTCGTTGCAATTTAATTTCTTATTAGGATTTCTTGTAATTCGGATTACGGCTGACTTTACTTTTGGTGGAGGATTAAATTGATTTTCATCTACAGTAAAAAGGTATTCTATTTCGTAATATGCTTGTAATAAGACGCTTAATATTCCATAATTTTTTTTACCCGGGGGGGCCGCCACCCTTTCTGCCACCTCTTTTTGGAACATTCCCACCATTTCAGTACATAAGTCGCGATGATCCAATATTTTGAACAATATCTGAGATGATATATTGTAGGGGAAGTTGCCAATAATAGTAAAAGGAGTCGAGTATATTTCCTCCAATGGAAGTTTTAAAAAATCACCTTCAATAATTTTTAATTCAGGATATTTCTTTTGTAAATAGATTACCGATTCAGTATCAATTTCAACAACGGAAAAACGATCATGTTTTATGAGATGTTTTGTCAGGACACCCATCCCGGGACCAATTTCAAGAATAGGCTGATCAGTTGTTTGGATGGCTTGCACAATTCGAAGGGCAATCTCTTCATTGTTCAAAAAATGTTGTCCCAACTGTTTTTTTGGTCTTACACTCATACTATTCAATTTGATCACCTCTTAAATATCGGTATCGTTTTCTGGCATCAACAACGTAGATACTGCCGGGATAATCCTTGAGTAATCTTTGATATGCTGCCATAGACTCGGGAATATTAACCAAATAATATTCGTATAATTCTGCTAGTTTAAATAGCGCGTCATCAGCCAGGATATCTGAGGAGTAGTATTGCAGAATTTCAAGATAATATTTTTCTGCGGCGAAATAATCTTTTTGTTTGGTTGCGATGGTTGCTTTTCGATAAAGAACATCGTCATTAAGTGAGGTTAGCGGCGAGAATATGCTGAGTGAATCCAGATACTTAAGTGCTTCCTGGTCATTGTTTTGAAACATCAGGAAATCGGCTTTAGCAAAGTAGCGTAATGCGAGATTATCAGTGGGATTTTCTTTAAAAAGAGGTAAGATTTGCCCCCCCCCTTCATCATTATTTTCAAAATCATCATCGTCATCATCTTCCAGATTATCGGAAATCAGGAAGGAGAGGTACATCGCGTCATTGGCAATAAACTTAGAGGTAGCCGCTCTCAGAATATCCAGCTGACTTTGAGCCCAGGCAAACTCTCCAATATAGAAAGAGAGCTTGGCATTTTTGAATTTAGCGAGATGACCGATTGTGTCGTTAGGAAAACTTTTGTCGACTTGTGAGTATAGGAGAGTTGCTTCCCAAATCTCATTAGTATGGAGGTAGATATCCGCCATATCGATTTTATACAAAGCTTCGATTTTTTTATCATTACCACTTTTAATTCTGGCACTATCTAGGATTTGTAAAGCTTCTTTAGGTTTATTTACGTAAAAAGCGAGTAAGTGTGCATATTTTCTTACCCATTCAACTGTTCCTGAGTGTGAACCATACTGATCAATAACCTCTTTAAACTCTTTTTCCAATGCTCTGGCTTCGGATAAAACAACGGGAGATGTAGTGGTAAGGACAAGATATTTGATATTCAACAATTCAAAAGTTGCTGTTGTTAAAAATGGTGTTTTGTCTCCTTTTTCAATCAAAGATTCTAAGGCTTGGATTCCAATTTCATAAGCTCTGTTTTCTTTAGCAATCTGAGCAAATTCCAGTATAATTTCTCCTTCAGATCGACTTTTTCTATCGATTGATCTGGCCAGGATAAAAGCTTCATTGTACTCCTTGTTGAGTAATGCAACCCAATAGTTGAGTTTAAGAAAACAAAGGTTATCAGGATCTTTTTGAATTGCTTTTTTAAGACTGGAAGAGACGAGAATCTTTTTTTGCAGATCTGACTCATCCATCAACATGTTTTGTAAAATCTCTTGGGCAGAAGAAAGATACTTTTCGTCATCATCTGACACCAGTGAGATCACCTCTTCAATTATTTTTTCAGTTTGATTTAACTGTTGGTATATATTAGTCAACTCCTTAGAGTAGAGTTTGGGATTATTTAAGTTTTTACGACCTTTAATCAGCACCGTTTCAGCATAGTCCCTTTTAGCAATAGAGAGAAATGCACTATACAGTTCGCGATAGCCATGTTCTGTGTTGGGAACATTTTTGATTACATCTTCATACACCTTATTGGCATCTTTCATTTTGCCGGTTAGTTCATAGAGGTAACCCAAATCTGTTTTATATCTTTGAACTTGAGGATATCTACGTTGCTGTTGTTTAACAACCTTTTCAAGTTCTTTATACTCCTGTAACTCTAGCAAAGTACGGTAGTAATAATAGTAAATATATGAATCCTGTTTTTTTGAAAAGATAGTCTTAAAGAGCTCTCTGGCTTTATCGAATTCTTTATTTTGGTAGTGTTGTATTGCCAACCTTTCTGTCGGATCACTTTGTGCTGAGAGAGTGGATGGCGTACCTATAGAGAGGGTACAAAAGACAGAGACTAGTAAAAGATATTTTAGAGTAGAAAAATATTTACGTTTTTTGGTCATAGTGAGATTTTATTCAATAATATCAAAACCAGTATATTTTCTGAGTACTTCAGGAACAATAATACCGGAGTCTGTTTGATAATTTTCGATGATAGCGGCTAAAATACGGGGCAATGCCAGGGCACTTCCATTTAGGGTGTGTGCCAGTTGTGTTCTTCCGGTTTGTTCGTTTTTAAAACGAAGTTTCATTCTGTTAGCCTGGAAAGATTCAAAGTTTGAAACTGAACTTACCTCCAGCCAACGTTGTTGTCCTTTGGAGTACACTTCCATATCGTAAGTCATTGCTGAGGTAAAACTAATATCTCCACCGCACAGTTTGAGAATTCTGAAAGGAAGACCCAGTTCTCGGATCAAATTGGCAACATATTGCTTCATTTGTTCCAATGTTTCGTACGACCGATCCGGGTGTTGAATTTGTACAATTTCCACTTTATCAAATTGATGTAATCGATTCAATCCTCTCACATCTTTTCCGTAAGAGCCTGCTTCTCTTCTAAAACAAGCGGAGTAGGCACAGTTTTTAATAGGAAAATCACTCTCCTTTAGTATTGTATCCCTGTATATATTAGTGATAGGAACCTCAGCAGTAGGAATTAGATAAAGATTGTCCAGTGTAACATGGTACATTTGTCCCTCTTTATCAGGCAACTGTCCGGTAGCATACGCTGAATCTTCATTAACCATATAGGGAGGTACAACTTCAATGTAGTTTTCATTAGTTGCGCTGTCCAGGAAAAAATTAATCAGTGCTCTTTGTAACTTGGCACCTTTCCCTTTGTAAAGTGGAAATCCGGATCCGGTAATTTTAGAACCCAGATCAAAATCGATAATATCAAACTTTTTCACTAACTCCCAATGGGGTAGCAGTGCATCATCAGGTTCTCCAATCTCTCCCTCCTGGAATACTATTTCATTATCCTCAGCAGATGTTCCTGTAGGGACAGATTCATGGGGAAGATTAGGTAATGTGACTAATAGATCATTTAATAGAATATCTTTATTAGCCAAATCTTCTTGTTCAATTTTTTCCTTGACTTTAAGTTCAGCTATTCTTTCTTTAATTTGGTTTGCCTGATCACCTTTACCACTTTGGAAAAGAACTCCAATCTCTTTGGATTTTTTATTTTGTTCCATCAAGTTATCGTCCAAACTTTTTTTCAGAGCTCTTATTTCAGCATCTATCTGTACAATTTGTTGGACTGTTTCTTGAGCGTCAACATTTTTAATTTTTAACCTGGAGATAACCAGGTCAGGATTTTCACGAATAATTTGAATAGGTATCATAGTTTCAATTTATTTACAAAAGTATCAAAAAATATGGATCTGTTATAAGCCCATTTCATCAGTTAACATTTCTCCTTGAGGATTTTTAATAGCATAGCGGGTAAATTTTTCGTCAGCTTCAAATCCATCTCCTTTATTGATGGTTCCATCAGCTTTAATTTGTGTCACTTCCACATCGGAATATATTTTTTTAGTAAATTTATTCCATATAATTTGTTCAGTTTTGATTGATTCGTGTTTGATCAAATCGGTAATAACTACATTTTTAGATGCTTCCATCCTTTGAGTCCAGTCTTCACTAATAGCATAATCAGCAGTCAAAACGGATTGTTTTTCTCCATTATTATATGATGTTACAATAATTCCACGTGGAAAATCCAGATATGGGTCTCGCCCACCGTATTTGTTCATTACCGGAGCATATAAAGTGAATATGATCATTCCGGAATCACTGATTGTAATCTCTATATTGGAAGCTGATTCATCCGGATATTTCCCATCAAATTCAATAGGATCATTATATTGATATTTTTTATTAGAGCATGAAATTAAAAATGCCATTCCCAGAAAAATAAGAATGGCATATTGTATTTTTAAAAAGTTCATTGACCTAATTTCTCAAAGAATCGTTAAGAAGGGTTATCTAACAGTAGTAGTTTCGTTAATCCAGCAGCCTACTCTATATGTGTCACCGGTATTTAGTCCTCTTTCAAACTTAGCATCTTTAGAGGGGAAAGTTAAGCTATTTCTTTTTTGAGCGGCCGCTTCGCTTAGACTAGGATCAACAGTAGCAGCTCTGAGATATTTATCAGCAGCAGCCCAATTGTATGCATATGGTAAGTTATCACCACCGGAGCATCTGGATCCTGATTGGCTATATAAGTCACCGATCAGCATATAGGCTTGTCCATTATTGGGTTTTAACTTAATTGCTTCTAATGCAGCTGCACGTGATTCAACAAACTTTTGTTGTATGAAATAAACAGTACCAATCATATACTGTACTGTAGATTTTTGTTCATTGGTTTCGTATTTACCCAACGCTTCATTGTAGTAGCTTAGAATTTTTTCATAATCTTCACTGGTTTTATTATCACGTTGAATTAGGAAATTACCCATCCAAAATGCTGCATCAGCACTGGGATCATTTTTATATAGAATGGCAATGGCTTCTTCGAAAAGAGCATTATCTTTCAAACAATCTTCAGAGTTTTGGAATAGTAACAGCATTCTCTTTAGCGCATCGACATTATCACGCATTTCATCCATTTTCTTCCCATATACCTCTTTCAATACTTCACAAGGCGCATAAGGGGTGAATTTTTGCTCAATGTTAGTAAGGGTTTTTTCATATGTTGCAATGAAGTTGTTAATACGGGCAGTATCTCTAACTAAAATAGGATAAACTCTGGAATATTCTCCCGGATCAACCAGCTGTTCATTGAATTTTTCTTGTAATTCCTCTAATTTAGCAACTTGTTGGTCAAATCTTTTGTACTGTTCAGTCATTCCAATTTTGATGTATGTAGTTGCTCTTTCATAAGCTTCGATAATGATGGTAGTATCACTTTCAAAAGCAACCATAGCTTCAGCCAACAAGAAGTAGTTATTCCAAATTGAAGGTTGAGTGTTTTCTTTGTCTAGCTCTACTGATTGCTCAAACATTTTGAAGATATCTTTGTATTTAGTTTGATCAGCTTGCAACTCATCAGCATTATAGCGCAACATATTCAAAGCTTTAAAACCAATACAACTACCTACACTAAATCTTTTAGGGAAGTAAGTACTTCTTACATCATAAGTCCAGAATAATGTGTCTATTAATCTACGTTTTGCTATTGAATCTGTTTCTTCTCTAATTAAATTATCAAGCATGTTTTGGGAATAAGTAAAAATAGCATCCCAGGACCGGGGGCATGTATTGACAACCATTTGCCAATTATCATAAGCTTCCCGATAATTTTTTGCTTCATAATGCATTCTAAACAAATTAACTTTTTCTAAGCAAAATAGGGAGTCTTCAGGTGTTTCACCCCATTGATTTGGAGTTTGTGCATGAACTCCTAAGGCAAAAAATGACACAATCGCCACGAGGAATAATCTTTTCATTTTCTTATTTTTTAAAATTGTAACGTTATATTTTAAAGTTTTATTATAATTAATCTAATTTAACTCTTTGATACCATTTCTCATTCAAGTTGATATTCAAAGTAAGGCGCCAATAACTATCATCAATCAATCCATGAGAGGTTGTCCCCATTTTTCCATACTCAAGTTTTACATTAATCAAGGAGAATGAACTAAATGTTGTTATGGGGAATCCTGCACCAACAGAAAAGGAATAAGAGGAAATAGGGTGCTCTTGAACTACTATATATCCCGTTGAATAGCTGACTCCGGCACGATAATTGATCTTTGACATATATTGTCCGGATTTTGCATTGGGAACATACTGCATTCCGACTGCAGTTATCAAATTATCCTGGAAAAGATCTTTATGGTCATTAGAAAACTTTTTCCAATTTTGCCATGTGAAGTCTGCTGCAAATAGATATTTAGTACTTACTTTGTAACTTAAACCTACACCAACAAACTGAGGTAGCCTCATTGTTCCCTTGATACTATTTTCTTTAACGTGCATCTGAATAGTATCGAAAGTTGAGATTAAGTCATAACGTCCTCTATAGTTTGTTATGATCATATTCTCTCTAGTAGGCATAAAAAGAGAATTTTCATAAGAAACCCCTATTGCCAGTTCTTGTTTGTTTTTTAATGGAATTTTGTACTGTAATCCAATATTAAAGCGCATTCCATCAACCAGCTTATTTTGCATAATTTTTGTGTTGTAAATAGTCAAATCATCAAATTCTGCAAATTTAGAACTATTTAAATTACCCCACAGATAGGAAAGATTTAATCCCAAAGAGAAATTATTAGTAATTTTAAAACCATTTCCCCAAAACAACTGCATTAATCCTCCACTTCCGGAATACCTGTAATTAACTTTTCCAACCTCCTCTGTTTGAGTACTATCATAAATATTGTACCCCACTTCACTAAAGGGAATAACTCCTATAGAGGTCGCCCATCTGGAGGTAATTGGCAATCCGATAGCAAGGTAGTCAAATTTAGCTCTTATGCTTTGATGTTTTGCAATATCAGTTTTGAGGGTAGAGTTAAAAACACTGAATGCAAAGTCTACATTAAAAGAGGAGGAATCAAAAGCTACGTAGGAAGCCGGATTCTTAAAATTGATATTGTTTTTCTCTTGAAGTGAATAACCAACCCCTCCCATTGAAGCAGAAATTGCGTTGGATTGCTGACTTAAAATCCCCACTCCAAAAGAAGAATAAGGAGAAGAAGTCTCGTTCTGAGATTTCAAGATAAATGAGCAAAGGATCAAGATCCAGAAAAGTAGGATTATTCTTATTTTATACATTCATTGTCAATATTTTATTCAACCCGATGAGGACTAAATTTGAAACTGCAAATATCTGATTTTTTATTGAATTTTGCAAAAAAGAGTGATCACCCCCGGTAATTAAAACTTTTAAATTGTCAAAATGGGCATTATAAGCGTCAATTTGTCCCCTAATTTCGTATAAAACACCATTCATAACACCGCTTTTGATAGATTGTTCAGTTGTTTTTCCAATAAAATAGTTGATCTCTTCTTTATTAATCAGTGGGAGATTGTGGGTCTGTTGATGCAATCCTCTAAATCTCATATTGATACCCGGAGATATTGCTCCGCCGTGATAAACACTGTTTTGGTCAACAAAGTCGTAAACGATACAGGTTCCAAGTTGAATTGAAAGGCAGTTTTGATTCGGAAAATAAACAGTAGCTCCTGCAGCATTGGCAATCCTATCCGTACCCAAACTGTCTAAGTCTTCGTATTGAATGGTTATAGGGAGCTTTAGTTTTTTGTTAAAAATGATACTATTGCTGCTCTTTTGAAGAAAATCTACTAATTTGGGATTGAGTTGGGCAACTGTTGAAATAATCGAGTTTGTAATCTTCTGTTTTTCAAAAAGAAGTGCTATTTCATCTATTGAAATTTCATCCACAGCTTTCACAAAGATGAGGTTACCGGCAGAGTCAAAAAGTGCAAATTTTTGAAGCGTATTCCCTATATCAACTACAAAATTCATGATATTAATGGTGTTTAATCTTCTGATTCGGCAGCAATGAAATCTTTATATGCAGCTAAAAATTGTGCCTTAGACAAAAATCCAATATACTTTTCATCTTTATCGATTACCGGTAAATTGAAGTATCCTGACTCTTTAAACTTATCAATGATCTCTTCACCGGAATCAGTGTCATAAGCCACGGTATTGGGATAAAACATCAAATCTTGAACGGTTAAAGTATCATACAATTCCTGATTGAAGATGACATCCCTATGATGATCCATACATAACATGCCTTTAAAGTTGTTTTCATCATCAACAACAACGAATAGGTTTCTGGTAGATTTTGTAATCACTTTTGTGTATTCACGAAGTGTAGCTGTCATTGAAATCGTCAGTATATTATCATCCATTAAATTGTACCAATTGATTTTTTTCATAGCGAACTTGTCCTTGTTATGTGTTTTAAGTTCACCTAATTCTGCCAATTGTCTGCTATAAATAGAGTGTTTTTCAAAAGGTTTTACCACTAAATAGGATGCAATAGAGGTGATCATCAACGGAATCAGGAGCTGATATCCGGAAGAAAATTCAGCAATGAGGAAAATAGAAGTGACCGGCGTATGCATGATCCCGGACATGACCCCGGCCATTCCCGCTAACACAAAATTGGCAGCAGGCAAAGTGGTTCCAAAATATAAGTTAAAGATAGAGGCAATGAAATAACCGGCAAAAGCTCCAATGAAGAGAGAAGGAGCAAAAACTCCACCAATTCCACCGGATCCGGTGGTCAAGGAACTGGCAAATACTTTAATTAAAATAATTAACCCCAGGTAAAGTACAAAAAACAGATCTCTACTTTTCAACAAGTGGTAAACAGGAGAGTTTTTAAAAAGTAACGTAGTTCTACTTTCTACTAAATATCCTATGTTTTCATATCCTTCACCATATAAAACGGGAAACAGAAAGATGAGTAATCCCAATCCGACACCGCCAATAATTCCACGGAGATATTTTCTCTTGATCTTTTTGAGTTTCCGCTCAATCATTCGGGATGACCTCAAGAAGTAAATGGAAACTAAGCCGGTAAAGGCTCCCAAAAGGATATAAAACAGCACATTTCCGGTCTCAAAAGGAATGATTGTGGTGATATTCAACATGATCTCTTTACCCAGGAACAGAATAGAAAGCACGGTTCCGGTTGCCGCAGAAATCAATAATGGAATAATAGTTGCCGAAGTGAAGTCGATCATCAGTACCTCAATGGCAAATGTAATAGCCGCAACAGGAGCTTTAAACACAGCAGCAATAGCGGCAGTAGAACCACAAGCGAGCAATAAAGAGCTGTTTTTTGCATTGAGATTAAATAAGCGGGCCAGATTGGATCCAATAGCTGAACCGGTCAGTACCATGGGCGCTTCTATCCCGACAGACCCCCCGAATCCTACAGTGATAGAACTGGCAACCATAGAAGAGTAGGTATGGTGTGATCTTAACCTACCACCTTTTTTATATAATGCTCTTAAAGCAATACTGACGCCATGAGAAATATCATCTTTGATGATACGCGTGACAAAAAAGATAGTCAACAAGATCCCCATCAACGGGAAGGCAAGGTAAAAGTAGTTCTGTTCTGCTTCAGGAAAAGTATTACTGAGCATGTTAACCGTAAAGTGAAGCAGGTTTTTGATAATAATAGCAGCAGTAGCCCCAAATACACCGGTAAAAAAACTTAACATCAATACCGTTTTGGGGATTCCCAATCCAACCTTACAACTGCGTCTGAATCTCGCAAAAAGTATTAAGATTTTTTTTAGCTTCACAAATATGATTTATTTCTGCAAAAATAGTAAAAAAGAATTGTGAATAGATGAAAAAAATGTATTTTTGTTTTTTATTTGAGTAATTTCAATTCGTATGGGTAAAAAAGTGATTATTTGGGATAGCAATAAGTGTAAAACCTGTTATGCTTGTATACGTGCCTGTGATGTCAAAGCGATTCACGTGAAGCCCAACAGTGTGTTTCCTTATTTCGAAGATAACTTATGTGTTCATTGCGGGCATTGTATAGCTGCTTGCGCATACGGTGCAATTTCATACCACGATTCCAAGGAAGAGGTGAAAGCAATGCTGAATTCCGGAGTTAAAGTAGCTGCCATTTGCGCTCCCTCTATTGCCGGCGAGTTTGTGGATATTGCCGATTATAGAAAATTTGTGAAAATGATCCGCTATCTGGGATTTTACTTCGTTAATGAAATGGGATTCGGAGTGGATGTCATTGCAGCTAAATATCGAGAGTTGACTGCCCAAAACTTTAATGGAAAGTACTTTATTACCTCGCACTGTCCGGCAGTAGTGGAACTGGTTGAAAAAAAATATAGTGACTTGGTACCCAATTTGGTTCCTTTGGTTTCTCCGGCAGCCGCAACAGCTGTGATCATCAGAAAACTCCATGGTAGAAATGTAAAAGTGGTTCATATTTCTCCCTGTATTGCAGCAAAAAATACAATCAATCGCTACAAGGGCAATGCTAAAATTGATGCCGTGTTGACCTTTAAAGAGTTAAGAGAACTTTTTGACGAGTTTAACATCAAAGAGGCTTATACTCAAATGTCGGATTTTGATGCTCCGATCGGTTATAAAGGGGGATTGTATGCTATTGCTCAGGGTTTTGTTGAAGCTACCGGATTGGACTCCAGCTTGCAAAACGGAAATACAACAACTGTTGAAGGTGGAGCTAATACATTACAGGCTGTAGCCCAATTCAGAGATTTTCCGGAATTGATCAAAACAAACTTTTCTCTCTTCTATTGTGAAGGATGTGTTTCCGGACCCGGCATGTCAGATCTTAAAAATAAGTATCTGAAACACACTTTTACAAAGGATTATATCAAAAAGAGATTGGCGAATTTTGAGATTGATAGCTGGTTTAGTGATGTCATGAATCATTCAAAACATAAAGAGTTGGAAGTTCAATATGAAGCAGAACCTTACGTGATTGAGGAACCGGATGAATATAGTGTGAGTGTGGCTCTCAAAAAAATCACGATTCCTAAAAAAGGGGTTGAGTTGAATTGTGGTGCCTGCGGGTATGAGAATTGTCGAGGTTTGGCTTATGCTGTGGCTCAGGGAACTGCAGTTACCGAAATGTGTATTCCCAACTCTCAAGTTGGATCCCGTGAGGCGGTCATCAATATGAAAAGACATAACGAGGAGCTGGAAAAGACCGAATCCAAATTAAAACAGGTGGAAGAGCAATTTAATGATGCAGACGTAGCTCGGAGATCCCTGAAATCCGCTTTTTCCACTTTCGTAAGAAACTTGAGAACGGGGGTTGTCATTACTGATGCCGATTTAAAAGTGCTCGATTCCAATCAGGGATTTTTGGATATTCTCGGCGAAGATGCCATTGAAATCCACGAAGTGGTGCCATTCCTGGTGGGTGCCAGCCTGAAATCATTGCTTCCCGCATCATTAATTTCCCAAATCACTTATCTGTTACAACATAATGATGAGAAATTAAGCAAAGATGTGGAAATCCATGATCGACTGATCAATGCAAGCATGTTTCCTTTGATTCCCAACCAGATTGTTTGTATTATTCTCCGCAATTTACATTCCAGTGAAGAGAGACCGGAAGAGATTATTGACAGAATTACTGAGGTGATCGAGGAGAATTTGCGTCAAGTGCAGCAAATTGGATTTATTTTGGGTGAAGGAGCTGCCAAGACAGAGAAAATGATGAATACGATAATTGAAACATATAAAAAATAAGAGTTGGATTCTATTCAAATGGTTGACTTAAAAAGTCAATACCTCGCAATTAAAAAAGAAGTTGGCAAAGCGATTCAAAATGTAATCGATTCCTCTGTTTTTATTCAAGGTAAAACAGTGAGAGAGTTTGAGATACAACTGCAAGAGTATCTTCAAATCCCTTACGTAATCTCCTGTGGAAATGGTACCGATGCGTTGCAAATGGCGTTGATGGCGTTGGGCTTACAGCCTGGAGATGAGGTGATTACCACTCCTTTTACCTTCATTGCTACCGCCGAAGTGATCAGTTTGCTTCACTTGACACCCGTTTTTGTGGATGTGGATCCCAAAACGTTCAATATAGATCCGGCATTGATTGAAGAGAAAATAACTAAAAAAACCAAGGCGATTATTCCGGTGCATCTGTTTGGACAAGCTGCCAATATGCAGGAAATTCAGAGGATTGCAAACCAACATTCGCTTTTTATTATCGAGGATGCATGCCAGTCGTTGGGTACGCAATATATTGACCAACAAGGGAATACAATTCAGACCGGAACGATTGGAGATATCGGAGTCACTTCATTTTTCCCTACAAAAAATTTGGGATGTTTTGGTGACGGCGGTGCTATTTTTACCAAAAATAAGGAGTTGGCGGAACAGTGTAGAATGATCGCCAATCATGGTTCCGTGAAAAAATATCATTACGAACTGATTGGCGTTAATTCCAGATTGGACGCGATTCAGGCTGCCATTTTGGGCGTGAAGCTGAAATATCTGGATGATTATATCAAGGCGCGGGAAAATGCGGCGGCTTTATATGATCTGTTGCTACAGGATGATCCCGGAGTTATAGTTCCTCAACGTGTTAATTATTCGACACATACGTTCCACCAATATACCCTGACAGTGATGGATGGGCAGCGCGACCGACTCAAGGAAAAACTCGCGATGAATGGGATCCCCTCCATGATTTATTATCCAAAACCACTGCATCTGCAAAAGCCGTTTGCGCATCTGGGTTACACTTTGGGCAACCTGCCGGTAAGTGAAAGTCTGTCAGAACAAGTACTTTCACTCCCGATGCACACCGAGTTAACCCCTGAACAGCAAACATTTATCGTAGAAAAAATACAAGAAGAGTAATCCATTTTCCTCAATTTTTAGCTGATTATTTTTATCTTGATCTTTTTTTTGAAATAAAAAAATCAGGGGGCAGATCATGTTTCGCACTTTTGTTATTTTATTTCCCCACTCTGGAAATTTTTCCATTTTTGATATGAAGTGTTTATTACGAATTACGAAATCAAAAAAAAGGCGAAAAACGAAACCAAAATTTACACAATTTTTTCTTTTTTCTTCCAAAAATATAAAAAATAACAGAGAGAAAATTCCAAAATTTTGAATTTTATTACCCATTTTATTGAAAATATAAATTATATTTGATTGATAGTCAGAGATATAAAAATATTTTAATTTTTTTTGTCAATTTTGTTGTTTTGTATTAGTTTTTTTATTAGATTCAAAGCGTTAAAGATCGTGTTGTGGGTTTCATGAATTTTTAATATTCAATTTGATCGTTCTTTGCGGTCGAAAGGATCTACAAATTAACAAATATAAACGTAAAAATGAATATAAATGGGGAATGCGTAAATTTTGCACAAATGAACAACCCAACCCTATACACTAGTGCCTATTTAGTAGCAGGATTACAAGGTTATACCAAGCATTATTATGCCGGCAGTGAGCGGGTTTCAAGTGCAATTGGATTGGGGGGATTAGCAAATATCAAAACTCCATTATCTATTGACAGTTCTGAAAGTTGGGAAAGGAAAAGTAGTTCTTTGAGGAATGAAATGAGAAGAACCATAATTGAATGTCTTGGGCATCAGTATCGTACTAAAAAAAAATTACAGTTTCTATACGGCATGACATCCCCTACTGCCGGTACAATGGATCGTTACTTCTACCACCCTGACCACCTCGGAAGTAGTAGCTGGATTACTGATGGAAAAGGTTACGCAATACAGCATTTACACTATTTG
>DIRT01000018.1:104606-108429 GCA_002427605.1 Bacteroidales bacterium UBA5429
GGAAACAGGGTATTCCTATTTCGGAGCACGCTACTACGACAGCGGTTTGAGCATTTGGCTGAGCGTTGACCCGATGAGTGATAAATACCCCAATCTAACCCCCTATGCGTATTGTGCGAATAATCCGGTAATTCTGGTGGATCCGGATGGGAGAATAATTAGACCATATAATGAAGTATCTAAAACATATATGATGAACTATTTGTCAAAACAATTTGGTAATGACAATAAACTTTTTTATTTTAATAAATATAATGAATTGAAAATAAATAGAAGAGAATATTCGAGATATATGAAAACAGCATCAAATGAACAAAAAATACTTCTAAAAGGTTTAAAAGAAGCAATTAAATCAGATAAAACTCTTATAGTATTTATAAACAAGAATTCTGATAAATTTGCCGTTACTGAAAATCAAAGTCATTATAATGAACAAGGTGATTTACGTGAACAGTTTCTTGACTTTAATGTTACTATTGGTAGTAGTGGAATAACCTTAAAATACAGTAAAGCTAATTATTACTATTTATTTATGAATGATGAAGCTGCAAAATCTGATTATTGTGAGGCAGAGCCAAGAATAATTGGGAAAGATGATGTTTGTCCTCAACAAACTGGAGGTGAAGCATCTAATGTGTTTATTCATGAAGTTCTTGATGAATTTTTAAATTATTATGATAAAAAGATAATAAATGATAATACATCATCTAAAAAAGAAAAAGTTTACTATCAAAATAAAGCATTAAAAAATCTTAAATTAAAAGAAAGGACAGGAAATGATCATCAATAATATACTTAAGTTTTCATTTTTAATATCAGTTGCGTTTATACCTAATTTCATTTATGGACAGTTTAATATGATTCAGAAGACCTTCATTTTTTATTCAGACTTATTTGAATCGACAACTTATATCCAATTAGAAGAAATCAAATTTTCTTTGAATAATGACACATTAGTTATTATACCTTTTTGTAATCCTGATACTACTTATTTTGAGAAATCTTATATTATAAATAATTGCCGTAGTGCAAAAATAGATAAAAATGGTAAAACAAAAACAAAAGTATATTTTTCTGTTCCTTACAAATATAGTCATGTAAATTTTATATTAATTGAGGATAATGGATATAAGTATTTTCTAAAAAAAGGAAGAAAACATAATGAATATCATTTATATAAAATTGATTGTGTTTTTGCCCCTTGAAAATTCAGACTTATCGATAAAAACAAAATTTAGCAGATTAGAGAGCTCCTTCAGCTCTCCTTTTATTAGTGCGCTACGCATACCATACATCTATAGGGTGAAAATCCCGAACGTGCCAGCCAATTGGAAACGTTAGTCAAAGACAAGGGTGTTGTTCGCGAGAGTAAATCCGAAGGAATTAGGAGACAAACCATGGTGTATGAACAGAAATATAATAAAGGAAAAATGTGTGACAATAGACTAAGACAAAAATCCGGAATCAAAACAACCCCGAAGGGGTGACATTATTATAGCAAAAGGTTGACCCCAAGAGCCCAAAGAACCCCGAAGGGGTGACATTATAATAAATTTGGGCTAAAGCCCTTGATATCTTGGGGATTAATTCCCAACCATGCCCTAAAGGACATGGCTATTGATGTGAATATCAATGAGATACGCTAGATGTTTGACCATTTTCAATTTTCAACTTTCAATTTTCAATTTATAAAAAAAACTTTCACCTTCCGACTTTCGACTTTTTTATTACCTTTGCAGTATCAAATCCCATTGATCATGAAAACATTGCGTTATTTCTACCACCCCGACCACCTCGGAAGTAGTAGCTGGATTACTGATGGAAAAGGTTACGCAATACAGCATTTACACTATTTGCCCTTTGGTGAGGATTGGGTTGACCAGCGGAATGCTTCCTGGAATGCTCCTTACACCTTCTCCGGCAAAGAGAAAGATGTGGAAACAGGGTACAGCTACTTCGGAGCCAGGTATTATGATTCCGGCTTGAGCATTTGGCTGAGCGTTGACCCGATGAGTGATAAGTACCCCAACCTAACACCGTATGCGTATTGTGCTAATAATCCCATGAAATTTGTGGATCCAACGGGAGAAGAAGTTGAGTTTAATTCAATAATAGATGTGGTATATACATTTTGTGAACGTATAGTTAATAAAGATTTTAGAAGCAAATTTAATGAATTGAAAAAATCTGAGGAAACTTATGTGTTTAATTTCAATACTGAAGCTAATAATAGTTTTTCTACAGATGGAGATAAATTATTTATAAATTATAGTGATAAAATAAAAGATAATGACGGGAATATATTAGAAGGTGAAAATAGAGGAGGCTATAATGCTTTTTCCAATTTAAGACATGAAACAACACATGGAGTACAATTTGAACATGGTGAATTAGGTTTTTGGTATAATGAAAATGTATCAAATTGGTGGCCTATCTTTTATGATGTTCATGATGAACTTGAAGCTCATGTGTCCGGTGCAGGAAAATTTACTTGGGATGCTACAACATTAAGATCAGAATTTCAGTCTGCATCTAAAGAAAAACAAATGAATTCAATGAAGAAAACATATCCTGATATTGAGCAAGATATGAAATTAAATAATCCCGAAGGAAAAATTAAAAATGATAAATATTTTATATTGCCATATAAGTCACGATAAGGAGGAAAATTATGAAATCTAAAATTTTATTTATATTATATTTCTTTTTAATACAATTACAAATAAATGCTCAAATAATAGATAGAATAATAGAAATTCCATATACAACTGTATATGTTTTAAAGCATGACACTGTATATATTTATGAAGTTTATGAAAGTAATAAAGAAATTGATTCTGTTAAAATTTCAGATACATTAATAAGGTCAGCGAATGGGAAATTTTGGATTTATCAAGATGCTTATGCAAAATATGAATGTAAATTTCGGAAAAAAAAGTTATCCGAATGGTTCATAAAATATAATCCAATATATTTTAATGCAGAAACAGAATGTGGGTTAAAGTATAGGAAAGAACATATACTAGATTCTTATTTTAAAAAGATGGAGGGAGGAGATATCATAATTTATCACTTTTACTGGTGGGGTGGAAGTCGAAAAAAAGTTATTCGTAAATGAAGGTAGTGGTAATGTATCAAATTAGGGCATGGGAAAATAAAATTTAATCATAAAAAAATCAAAACGGGAGCAATCAAAGCTCTCGTTTTTTTGTTGCTTTTAAGGAAAGGGGAAGGGAATAAAAGTATTTAAAAATTCATTTTACTAATAAAGAAGAAGACCGCTGTATTTTGTCGAAAAAGGGCCGTTTTAGGGTAAAAAGAGGGGTTTTTGAGGGAGCAAAAAAGCAGCGCAAGGCAGTCGAAAATGATGCTTAACGGCCATCGATTTGATGCGCAAGGTGTCTAAAATGATGCGGAAGAAAAAAAATTTGTTCCGCTTGAAAAAAAAAATCTTCCGCAAGAAATGTAAAGTTGTTAAGCAACAAATTCAAGCTTGTTGCGCAAGAAAATGAGGGTTGTAGCGCAAGGTTTTATTGGCCGGGGAAAGGGTAAAAACAGGGAGTGTGAGGATGGGAGGAAAAAATCTACAAGTCCGGTACTAAAAATTTGTTTTAGAATTAGAGTGCGGCGATGTTTTTTTGGAAGAAATCTTTAAATTTCTTATTGGTAAGCATTTTATTAATAAGCCGGAAGATGGTTTGTTTGTCATCTTCATCAAGTTCGTGAATAAGCCTCATTTGTTCAACAACCGATTTATCTTCGATAACAATATCTGTAGGGATATTTTCATCCATATGTACAATATAATGGTCCCCTTTTTTAG